>DQRJ01000152.1 GCA_015663855.1 Flavobacteriales bacterium
AATACTAGCCCATAAATAGTAAAGGTGAAGAATAGAGTGAAGTACATATTCCTAGTTTTTAGTTTTCTTGGAGCGTATAACTCTTGGGGGCAGCTTTCACCTGGCGATTTGTCAGAAGCTCATAAACACCTTGAGGGGGTGGGGAACTGTACGGAATGTCACATTTTAGGGAGTCAAGTGAGTGATGACAAATGTTTGGACTGTCATAAAGAAATTCAAACTTTAATTGATGCGGACAGAGGGTATCACGTAAGTGTAGAAGTTGAGGGGAAGAGTTGTGTGATTTGTCATAGTGAACATCATGGCAGAGGTTTCGATTTGTTCAGGCTTGATGAAGACAAGTTCGATCATGACCTTGCAGATTATAAATTAGAGGGAGAGCACTGGATAATTGACTGTCGTGAATGCCATAAACCAGAAAATATTGCAAGTGAAGAGATAAGGAAGCTAAGCGACACTTATTTAGGACTCGAAGAAGACTGTTTAAGCTGTCATACCGATTTTCATCAGGAAACTCTTGGTGAAGATTGTAAAGAGTGTCACAATTTCACAAAATGGGATCCCGCAAAGTTTTTCGATCACAAAGACGCTGAGTACCAACTTCTAGGCGCTCACAAAGAGGTGGATTGCATAGAGTGCCATAAAAAAACGATTAGAAACGAGGAGGAGTTTCAACAGTTCACAGATATTGAATTCAAACTCTGTACCGACTGTCACGATAATCCTCATAACAGTAGCTTTAGCACGAACTGTACCGAGTGCCACAACGAAATAAGTTGGAGTAATTTGAACTCGAGCGCTGGATTTAATCACGACATGACGGATTATCCTCTTACTGGAGAACACATAGGTGTTGATTGTAAAGAGTGCCACACGTCAGGAAATAACACGAATAGTTTAGAGTACGAGCTATGTAAAAATTGCCACGACGATTATCATAACGAGCAGTTTACTAGCATAAAGCCAGAATTAGACTGTAACGATTGTCACACACTTGATCAACCGTTTACAAGGACGATATACGGCCTGGCAGAACATCAAGAGTCAGACTTTAAGCTCGAAGGAGCGCATATTGCGACACCGTGTTTCGTTTGTCACGTTGATGAGTCGAGTGATAGGTGGGAGTTTAGAGATATAGGAGAGGATTGTGTAGACTGTCACGACGACATTCATGAAGGTCTAATTAATGAATCGTACTACCCGGAATCTAATTGTGCAATTTGTCATTCTTCTGATATTTGGTCAGATATCGATTTCGATCACTCTACGACGGACTGGGATTTAGAGGGGGGACACATCGAAGTTAGTTGCCGTGAGTGTCATTTTTCTGAAATCGATGAAAGCCAAGAGTTCGAGGGGAAAAGTACTAATTGTTCGAGTTGTCATGAAGATGAGCATAGCGGGCAGTTTGATCTAGTAGGTGATTGTAATGAATGTCATACCACTGAAAAGGGGTGGGAAGCAACATTGTTCAATCATAATGAAACAGTTTTCCCGTTAGAGGGTAAACATAAAGATGTAGATTGCTTAGAGTGTCACACGGCGCGGTTCTACGATCAGAATGATGAAAGTGTGAATTATAAAATTGAAAGATTTGAATGTATAGATTGTCATCAATAGTATATGTTTTACTCGTGGGGGCAGGTCTTTCAGCCCAAACTCCCCATGGCGCTTCTCTCACCATAGCGTGTGAGGATTGTCACAATACTGGTGGATGGGAGTTTATAGGCGAGGGGGCGAGATTTGCGCATGACAATGTCGGGTTCGAGTTAAAGTTGAGTCATTTGGAGGCCGATTGTAAGAGTTGTCATTCAACTTTAGTGTTCGATGAGGCAGAATCTAGTTGTATTTCGTGTCATGATGATATGCATAGTATGTCTGTGGGCGATGATTGTATTAGGTGTCACGATGAAAGAAACTGGCTTGTCGATAATATTCCAGAGCTTCATGAAATAAATGGCTTCCCGCTTTTAGGACAGCACAGATTGATTTCTTGCTCTGAGTGTCATTTGTCGGAAAGTAATTTAAGGTGGGATTGGATAGGCAGTGATTGTACAACTTGTCATATTGAAGATTACCATGCTACTTCAGCTCCGAATCATATTCAGTTAGGATTCTCATTAGAGTGTGTAGAATGTCATAGTCCAGCTTCTCAATCTTGGGGAGTAACAGAGAGTTTCCACCTTTTCTTCCCTTTGGAAGGTAAGCACGATATAAATGATTGTGCAGCATGTCATTTGGGAGAAAGTTACTCAAATGCATCCCCCGAGTGTGTGTCTTGTCATGAGGATGATTTCTTTGCTACGACATCTCCGAATCACCTTGCATTAAATTTTGGAACAGATTGCACTATGTGTCACATAGGAGATTCATGGGGTCAAGCAAACTTTAATCTTCACGACGACCTGTATTTCCCTATCTTTTCTGGAAAGCATGAAGGGGAGTGGGATACTTGTACCGACTGTCATTTAGGCGGGAACTTCACCTCATTCAGCTGTATAGATTGCCATGAACATAATGATCAGCAAGATCTGACAAATGAACATGATGGCGAGGATGATTTCGTTTACGAAAGTGAAGCCTGTTTCTTCTGCCACCCTACAGGCGAAGAGGATTAAGCCCATGAGGAATTTAATTCTGTTTTCCTTGATACTAGCTCTGGGAGTATTGAGTTCATACACTTCTTTAGCCCAAACCGAGGTTGGTGAGGTTAGTTTCGTAACCTCACAAAATGTATATCTCAAGTTCAATTCCACGGAGTTGATGACAGAAGGTGATACTATTTATATAGTGGTTGACGAGATAGAGATTCCATGTCTAAGGCTATTAGAAAAGTCGTCTATTTCTTGTGTTTCTGAAGTGATAGGAGGGTGTGATGTAGAAAAAGGTCAGAGTGTTATTTATCATACTCGACTTAAGAAGGCTGATGAGTCAGATAAAAATGAAGACCTGTTTTCGGAATCGGGCGAGGTAGATATTTCGGTTGAAGAAGCTGAACAAGAAGTAGGATCGGTGTATAACCGTCAAGAAATTAACGGGAGAGCATCGTTTTCGAATAATATGACTTGGGGTTATAATGAGTCAAACTCTAAGAGGGTAGCTCGACTGGCACTCGATGTAGTGAACATATTGGACTCTAAATTTTCTTTCCAGAGTTATTCTAATATTAGGAATAATAACAACCCGAGTATCAATATCCACGAGGCGCTTTTGAGTTATAATCTGGACTCTAGTATGACTATTAGCTTGGGGCGCGAGATAAATAGGAGAATGTACTCCTTGGGGGCTACAGATGGATTGCATGCAGAGAAAAGGTTCCGTAGATCGTTTGTGAGTTTGGTAGTGGGAAGTAGACCTGACACTTACGACTATTCTCTAAACACGAAGTTATTCCAGTACGGTGTTTGTGCGGGGATTTTTCATAATAAAGCTCAGTCGAGTACCACTTCCATCGGTTTCATAGACCAAACAAACCAAAGCTTCATTGACCGACGTTACGCGTTTTTACAGCATAATAGTCGTATTGGAAACAATGTAAGTATCTACGCAAGTGCAGAAGTAGACCTATACAACTCGGCTCGTCTCAGACTTCTATATACGTCAGTTAGTTATAGAGTTAGTGAGAAGTTGAGGTTGTCTGCGTCAGTTAATTTACGGAAGAATTTAATTTTGTATGAATCGTTTAGTGAAGATTTGGTGTCTTTACTAGCGAACGATCCATTGAAGAGCAGTATAAGATTTCGTGCAAACTATAAAATCTCGAATGCAATCTACAGCGGTGCAAGCATTAGCATTCGTCGTCAAGAAAATGGAGAGAATAACTTTTCTAACCTCGGGGGGTACCTAAATTTCTCGAACTTCTTAGGAGGACGATTAAGTAACTCCTTTTCGATTAACCGCAACGATTACTTCCAGTATTACTCGATTTCGTCAAGATATACACGTCGATTCTTCGACTCTAAGCTCGATATATCTCCTAATGCGCGATTCCTTCTGTATTCGTACCAAAGTTTCAACATTGATCCCTTTAAACAGCTTTATGTAGGTGTCGATTCCGACTACTCTGTTAAAGAAGGTTTAAGTGTTAGCGCTTTGTATGATTTTTCGGCTAGAAGTGGTGTGCCATTTCATAGATTTACAGTCAGAATCCTACAGCGCTTTTAATAATGAAAATCACCATTTTTTCGGGCCTTTTTATTGCCTCACTAAGCATACTTATTTTGACGTCATGCTCAGATGACGCAAAAGTTGTAGATGCAGTTTCAAATAGTGAGAGTAGCGCGGTATCAAACGCGTCCACTGGAATTTTTTCAGGGAAGTCACTCGATAGTTCAAAGAGGAAATCGTATAAAGTTTCTATACTAGAGATAAGACAAGCATCTAAGTATTCGTATTTAAAAGTTGAGGGGGAGGGAGACGGTCTAAGTGAAGGAAACCCTTATTGGATAGCGACATTGAGGGGAGATTTTCAAGTAGGCGACGAGTATGTCTATACAGGGAGGTTGCTTAAGAGTAAATTTCAGAGTAAAGAGTTGGGAGAGGTGTTCGACATGATTTATTTGGTCTCATTTATTGAGGAAATTAGTGGCGGAAGTCCTATTGTTGCGACTGTTGAGGGTGTGGTGAGTATCTCAGATGTTGTCACTGATCCGATGAAATATGCAGGGACTATTGTAAGAGTTCATGGCCAAATAACGAAGGTTAACGAGAGCATTATGGACAGAAATTGGATTCATCTAAAAGATGGAACGGCTGACGATTATGATTTCGTGCTTACTTCTAAGGTAAGTGTTCCCGTAGGACATTCAGTGACTTTCGAAGGGTTGATTACCACAGATAAGGATTTCGGAGCTGGATATATCTATGAGTTGATAATGGAGGATGCGGCCCCAATTCAATAATTGATAAATAGTTAATAATCAAGATGATTAAGAAAATATTTAGTACATCAGCTGCTGGATTTTACATACTGGTATTCGCTACGTCTATCGGTATAGCGACTTTTATTGAGAATGATTTCGGAACGAGTTCAGCTATGAAACTCGTGTATCAGGCCTGGTGGTTTGAGCTTTTACTCACGCTTTTCAGTATCACCTTGGTTGTTAATGTCGTTAAGTTCAAGATGGTAAAACAAAAGAAGTGGGCTTTAGTCATTTTCCACTTGGCGATGGTTCTGATACTAATAGGCGCAGGAATTACTCGTTACTTCAGTTATGAAGGCACCATGCATATTCGTGAGGGGGACTCTTCTAACACCATCCTTTCCCGTGATACGTATTTGAATTTCCAGGCAACCAGTGATGGGGATTTCTATGAATTTAGCGAACCAGTTCTTTTTTCATCTATAGGGAGTAATGCTTTTGACCAAAAATTCAATATTTCGGGTAAACTTGTTAATGTTGAAGTTCAGGACATTCTGCCAAACCCAGCGAATCTCTTAGTAGAGACAAATTCAACTGAAACGGGACAACCAATTCTGAAGATTGTGTTTGGTGGTAATGATGGAAGGGAGGAGTTTTATCTTGGAGAAGGGGAGAGAAGAACGATTTTCGGAGTCAATTTCGACTTCAGCAAAGAGTTGTCAGATTCTTCTGTCGTTGATTTTACAGAGTCACCTGCTGACATTAATGTTTATTACTCTGGTGATGAGTTATTCATTAAGTCTAAGACCGAAATGTCTGAGATGGTTATGATAACTCAGGCTCAATCTGTTTTGCCAGCGGGACGCATCCATCCTTTAAAGCTTAGGTCTTTTTACAATACTGGTGAAAAGGGGTTTGTGTTCGGAGATTTCGTTGCCTCTGGAGAGTTACAGCTTACAAGTACTGCTGTGAAATTGGAGAATAGTTCTATAGTTGGCGTGCACTTGAAAGTTTCAATAGATGATGAAGAGTTCGATAGGTATGTGTTCGGAAGAACTGGAGGAGAAGGCAGAGCGGAAATCTTTAAATCAGACGGTCTTGAATTTTCAGTTAGTTACGGAGCGAAGCGAATTAAGCTACCCTTTAGTTTGTTCTTAAATGACTTTATTATGGATAGATATCCAGGAACGAATAGTCCTGCCTCTTATGCCAGTGAAGTGACGCTTATAGACGATAGATCGAATATTCGTGAAGATCATAGAATTTATATGAATCACATTCTCGATCATGGAGGCTTCAGGTTTTTTCAATCTTCTTTCGATCAAGACGAACTTGGAACGTACTTAAGTGTGAATCACGATTATTGGGGGACCCTCATAACCTACATCGCTTACGCACTATTTACTCTCGGTCTTATCATGGTTTTCTTCAGTAAGTATACACGTTTCTCTCAACTGTCGAGAAAGTTGAAGACTCTTCAAGACAAAAGATTTGTCGTTATTGCGATGCTTTCTGTATCGTGTTTCGCGTCTCCTAACTTCACTCAAACTGTAAACGCTCAGGAATCGCCCATAGCTCCAGAGTTGAGCTACGTAGGGGATAGCCATGCTGAACTTTTTAATACTGCAATAGTCCAGGACTTTAAAGGACGAATGAAGCCAATGCAGACTTTGTCAAATGAGCTGCTTCGTAAAGTGCACGGTAAATCAAAATACCTAGGACATAATGCCAGTACTACGGTTCTTTCCATGTATGGGGATGCTAAAGTTTGGTATGGAGCACCTATGATAAAGTTCGGAATGCACGAAGGGATATCAGATATCATAGGCGTTGCACCAGAAAACCTTGCTAGCTATAAAGACTTCTTCTTCGATGATGGAAGCTATAAACTCGGAAATGCGATTAGAAGTGCAAATGCTAAGCCTCCAATAGAGCGAGGAATGTACGAAAAGCAACTGCTCAAAGTTGACGAACGAGTTAATATCGTGGGAATGATTTTTGCGGGTAGTTTCTTTAAGGTTATACCTATCGAGAACGATATCAATAATACTTGGATCGCTGAAACATCGCATCAACCTCAATCAGAAGTACCTACATCACCAGTTGCGGAAGCGTTTTTCAGCACTTACCGACGTGCAGTTTTCGACGCCATGAATGGAGGTAACTACGAACTTTGTGATCAAATCATCACAGAATTAAAGAGCTACCAAACCATTATCGGCGCAGCGGTAATACCGTCAGATATTAAGATCGCCACCGAGATAACATTGAACAATTCGAATGTGTTTAATCGTTTGGCATTGTTCTATTTCATGCTTGGAATATTATTTTTAATACTATTGTTTTATTCTGTTTTCTTCCCTCAAGGGAACGCTTGGAAGTTTAGGGCAGCTCTTGTATTCCTTGTTGTTGTGGGTTTCTTATTCCACACTATGGGTTTAGGCGCGAGGTGGTATATCACGGGACGCGCACCTTGGAGTAACGGATATGAATCGATGATTTATATAGCTTGGACTTCGACGTTAGCGGGTTTAATTTTCACGAGAAAATCCCTAGGAGCTATGGCAGCCGCGATGGTGTTGGCTGGAGCCATTTTACTTATCGCTATGCTCAGTTATCTCGATCCGGAAATCACTCCTCTTGTTCCAGTTCTTAAATCTTACTGGCTCACTATCCACGTAAGTCTTATCGCTGGTTCATATGGATTCCTAATGCTTGGAGCGATTATAGGATTCATAAATCTCCTGATGTATCTAGTGTTAAGTGAGAAAAACAAATCTAACATCATCAAGATCATCAAGGAGATGACGCATATAAGTGAAATGACTTTGACGGGCGGGATTGTACTTCTTAGTGTCGGCACTTATTTAGGTGGGGTATGGGCAAACGAATCGTGGGGTAGATATTGGGGCTGGGACGCTAAGGAAACTTGGGCGCTCGTTTCGATCCTTGTATATGCGTTCATTCTGCATATGCGTCTTATCCCTGGACTCAAGAGCTTGTTTGCATACAACTTCGCCACTCTATTCGGACTTTCGTCAGTCATCATGACCTACTACGGTGTAAATTACTACCTGTCAGGCATGCACTCATACGCCGCTGGTGACCCCGTACCCATCCCTAATTGGGTGTACTACGCAGTTATTTTTATTACAATTACTAGTTTATTAGCTTACCTGAAGAAATTGAGACATAATATTAGTTGATTCATTAAAGGTTCCAAACTCAACAATATATTATTACGTTATTAATTGGGCAGAACTTATTTTAAGAATTCAACACCTTATTAATAATGATGATTTTAAATATGAGATTTACGTAAGTTGTTCAAACAATACAGTATTTTTGTTTATATGAGACATTATTTTATTTCCATAGGAGTAAACCATTGGCATACGCCTTTGGAGGTGCTTGAGAAATTTAGGATAAATAAAGAAAAATCTGAAAGCTTAATAAAGGAGGCGTTAGATGGTGGCGTGAAGAGTGTTTTTATGGTTTCGACTTGTAATAGGACACAAATCTTCGCCCATGGGGCTGAAATAGCTATCTTAAATGATTTGCTTCTCAAATTTAGTAAAGGAAGTTTTATTGAATTGATGGACTATGGCTTTGTGCTAGAAGGAGAGAAGGCGATAACTAATCTGTTTGAAATTAGCACGGGAATTGACTCAATGATATTGGGAGATATCCAGGTATTTTCTCAAGTGAAAGTGGGGGTGGACCAGGCAAAGAAAATTGGCTCGATAGATGCAGTAATGGATAGGTTGTTGCAGTTTGTTTATCAAGCAAATAAAGAAGTGCAGTCCTGTACAAATATTAGCAAAGGCGCTGCTTCAGTTGCTCATGCAGCAGTATTATTTGTTAGAAATAAGCATAAGAATTTACGGGATAAAAACATTTTGCTTTTTGGAGCGGGAGAGATGGGCAAGAGGACTTTGGAAAATATCACAAGACATACATTTTCCAAAGTGACTGTGATAAATAGGACTAATAGTAAGGCAAACGAAATTGCTAAAAAGCACTTAGTGAACGTAGCTTTGATTGAAGAGTTAGAAGAGTGTGTGAACGAAGCAGATATTGTAATTGTTGCTACTGGTTCAGAAACATACACTCTTGACAAGGATCACATGACAAGAGGCGGGAAAATGTTAATTGATCTCTCTGTACCAAGAAATATCAATCCTAATGTTAGAGATTTAGGCATGGTAGATCTAGTCGATATTGAAAAATTAAGTGAAGTTGCGGATGAAACTTTATCTAAACGAAAAGAAGATATTCCGAAGGCTAACCGGATTATTGATAAATATAAAGTAGAATATAAAGATTGGATGAAAATGCGCAATTTGGGTCCTACGATTATGGAATTAAATCAGGCTTTTGAATCAATAAAAGTTGATGAAATAAGTAAGTATAGAAGTCGGTATACGGAAGACGAATTACAAAAACTGCAGCCTCTAATTGACAGTATATTAAAGAGAATCAGCAGTAAAAACATTGAGTTTTTACGTAAGCGCTATAGAGAAAACGAAGATGTGTTAACTGTTATTCAAGAAATGTATAGCTTGGAAATTGATGCACATTAAGATAGGCAGTAGAAAAAGTAAATTAGCTCTTTGGCAATCACGACATGTTGCTGAATTACTACAGTTGGATGGTCATACCACTGAAATTATTGAGTTAACATCTGAAGGAGATGAAGTTTTAGATAAACCTCTTACATCAATTGGTGGAAAAGGAGTTTTCACAAAGGCCTTAGATCATGCTATATTAAACGGAGAGATTGATATTGCAGTTCATTCGTTCAAGGATATACCGACCCAACTTCTTGGAGGACTAGAATTAGGGGCTATTTTAGAGAGAGAAAACCCTGCAGATGTGATCGTATGCAGAAAAGGATTGGATTTTCTTAATAGTACCAAGGGTGTCGTTGCTACAAGTAGCAATAGGAGGAAGTCTCAATGGTTACACCGGTATCCAAAACATGAAATCGTGGACATTAGAGGTAATGTTCAAACGAGGATTGAAAAGCTGAAAGCAAGTGATTGGGACGCAGCTGTGTTTGCTGCAGCGGGCCTAATTCGGTTAGAATTGGAGCATGAAATAGGGATGACCTTAGATTGGATGGTCCACGCACCAGCTCAAGGAGCAATAGCTGTTGTATATGCTTCTGGAAAAGAATATTTGAGAACATCATTACAAATCCTACACCATAAAGACACGGCTATATGTACTCTTTCTGAACGTGAATTTTTAAATGAGCTTAATGGTGGATGTGCTGTGCCCGTTGGAGCAAAGGTTTATATTATTGACAATGAGATTTTTTTTAATGGGATAGTTCTCAATAGTAATGGAACTCAGAAAATAGAAATTGCTCTTCATAGATCTTTGAACAATGCCGAAGGAATAGGTATAGAGGCAGCGAAGATTGCCTTGGATCGAGGTGCGTATAAACTTATATCTTCTGCGCACAATGGATAAGAAACCACATCTTTTATTCCTAAATCAACTATCGGATCAGTTACTTAAGGATAATTTTGAAATTCGTGTTTCGTGTGAGCCAATCATCGAATTTACTAAGCTTAATTTTGATAGACTAGACTTAGGTAGGGATGTCCCATGGGTGTTTACCAGTAGTAACGCTAGTATGTGTTTTGAAGAGGCTGAATTTCCTTCTAAAGTTTATGCTGTGGGTACTAGAACAGCTGTAAATATACCTAACGCAATTATTCCTCAGAGAAATACAGCCATTGATTTAGCTGAATTAATCATAAAAAATAAAGAAAATGAGATTGTATTCATTTGTGGAGAGAATAGAAGTAGTGATTTACCTGAAAGATTAATTAATGCTGGTATCAAGGTGAAAGAGGTAAAGGCTTATACTACGCGAATATTGAATAAAAACATTGATTTAGACGGCGTGGATGCCTTAGCTTTCATGAGTCCTAGTTCTGTTAGAGGTTTTGCTCTAAATGGTGGATTTAAAAACTTACCTTGCTTTGCGATAGGTCCTTCAACTGAACAGGAATTAATTTCTCATGGTCAGTATCCTATCTTAAGTAAAAAGTCAAGCGCAGAGAGTATAATTGAAAAAGCAATAGAGTATTTAATATGGCATTCCCCTATCAAAGAAACAGAAGATTAAGAGCTACGGAAGCAATTCGTGACTTAGTCGCCGAACATCATTTACTTCCAACTGATTTTATGGTTCCTCTATTTCTAATTGAGGGAGAGAGGAAGAAGGAGGAAATATCTTCAATGCCTGGTTACTACCGCTTCTCATTAGATTTACTTATTGAAGAAGTTAAGGATTGCTACAGTTTGGGATTACGCAGCGTTTTATTATTTGTAAAAGTTGCAGAAGAGTTGAAGGATAATGAAGGTGCTGAGGCTCTAAATGATGACGGCTTAATGCAAAGAGGGATTCGCGCTATTAAGATTGCAGTACCTGAAATGTACGTAATGAGTGATGTGGCGTTAGATCCCTATTCTAGTTTTGGGCATGATGGAATTGTGGTAGAGAATGAAATAGTTAATGATCTGACAGTCGAAATCTTGGGTGACATGGCTGTGTCTCATGCCAGGGCAGGCGCGGATATGGTAGCTCCGTCTGATATGATGGATGGTCGTATAGGTTATATACGCGAGCGTTTAGAGGATGAAGGCTTCAAGAATACTGGTATCATGTCGTATAGTGCTAAGTATGCATCATCTTTTTATGGACCGTTTCGAGATGTTTTGGACTCAACTCCTGGGTTTGGTGATAAAAAGACATACCAAATGAACATTGCCAACTCTCAAGAAGCTCTGAGTGAAGTCGAAAGAGATATCGAAGAGGGGGCTGATATAGTTATGATAAAGCCTGGGATGCCCTACTTGGATGTGTTGAGGATAGTGAAGGATAATTTTAATGTTCCGATTGCAGTCTATCAGGTGTCGGGTGAGTATGCCATGATTAAGGCTGCTGCAGAAAAGGGCTGGTTACCTCATGATGAGGTTGTTTTGGAATCTTTGATTGCTTTTAAAAGAGCGGGAGCTACTTTAATTGCGACTTACTTTGCAAAAGATGCTGTAAGACTTTTGAAGGGATGAGTAGAAGTGAAGATCTTTTTGAAAGAGCACAACTCTTTATTCCTGGTGGTGTAAACTCCCCAGTAAGAGCCTTTAAATCGGTAGGAGGGACTCCTGTATTTTTTCAATCGGCTAAGGGGTCAATTATGACTGACGTTGATGGTATAGATTATATTGATTACATAGGTTCTTGGGGGCCTATGATATTAGGACATTGTCATCCGCCTGTAGTAAATGCACTGAAAAAGTCAATAAATAATACAACGTCATTTGGTGCTCCCACTGAAATAGAAACAGATGTTGCACAGTTAATTTGTGAAATGGTACCAGCTGTGGAAAAAGTGCGCATGGTAAATTCTGGTACCGAAGCTTGTATGTCAGCTATCCGGCTAGCCCGTGGCTACACTGACCGAGAGAAGTTTATCAAATTGGAGGGATGCTATCACGGTCACGCCGATCAATTCCTCATCAAGGCGGGTTCTGGAGCAGCCACCTTTGGCGAGCCTGATAGTTCAGGAGTAACTCGCGGTACAGCAAAAGACACACTCATAGCTCCATACAACGACTTGCTAGCAGTTAAACAGCTTATCGAAGCAAACCCAAATGAAATAGCGGCAATAATATTAGAACCCGTCGCTGGAAACATGGGGTGTATACCACCTGTGAAAGGGTTTTTAGAGGGATTGCGTGTGCTATGCGACACTCACAGAATCGTGTTGATTTTTGACGAAGTAATGTGTGGTTTCAGAATTGCAAAAGGCGGGGCTACAGAGTTGTATGGAGTCATGCCGGACTTAGTAGCTATGGGTAAAATTATAGGTGGAGGAATGCCCGTGGGCGCATTTGGCGGTAAGCGAGAAATTATGGCAATGCTCGCTCCTGAAGGACCGGTTTATCAGGCAGGTACTTTAAGCGGCAACCCTATTGCAATGAATTGTGGGTTAACATTATTGAAGGAACTTAACGCTACCCCTAATATCTATATAGAGCTAGAAAAGAAGGGTGCATATTTAGAAAAGGGAATACGTGAAGTGTTCGATAATCATGAATTAACATACGCCCTTAATAGAGTGGGTTCTATGCTGAGTTTTCATATGGGCGTTACTCAGGTTACGAACTTTAACGATGCATGTTCCGCAGACTCCGAGTTTTTCAAAAAAATATTCCATGGAGTCTTAAAGAGAGGAATCTACTTCGCGCCTTCAGCCTTCGAAACACTTTTCGTATCTATCACCCATAGTTATTCCTTGCTTGACAGAACCATCCATGCTATTGATGAGTCTCTTAAAGAGCTTCGGGTTTTCTGAAATATTCTTTTGTCCACTCGTATTTACAATCGCGTGAAAACTACAAGTGGAATTATAACAGAACAGATTGTAATTATAGGTGGAGCTCCAATCTTCTAAAGGTGCAATCCGCACTCTGTTTTAGGGCTGTTATTCCACCTTCCATCTCGTCCATTGCCTGGAACGGTACAGTGTGAACATCCAATTGATAAGTAGCCCTTCGATACAAGAGGGTGAAATGGCAAGTGGTGATCCTTGATGTAATTGTCACGTTCACTTTGTGACACATCGAGGAGGGGGTAGAACTTCAATATCCCATTACGGACCTCAAATATATTTAGTGAAGATCTATGATTAGACTGCCAAGACATAAGTCCAGAAACCCAAACAGAGTGTGAGTTCTTAAGTTTATCCAAAGGCGACACTTTATTAATAGAGCAACATAGATTGGGGCTTTTCACCCATGTTTTTTCTTCATAAGTCTTCTCGTGATTCGCTTTTTCAGCTCTTACATCTTCAACCTTTAAATCATATAGTTTAGTTAAATATTGCTTATAAATAATAGTTTCTTGGAAATGATAGCCTGTATCAATAAAGCATATGACTTGGCTTTTATTTGTGTCAGAAAACAACTTCAATAGAAGTGCCGAAGTTGCAGCGAATGAAGAGGTAAGCATAATTTCTTTATGGTTAAAATCTTGATACAACTCAGCTACTCTCTGAATTGGAGTAAGAGAGAGATATTTTTTATTTAACTCAGAAATTTTCTCAACAGAGATAACTTGCGGGGAAAGTGCTTGGGTAGTCATTTTTTCGTGTTTTCTAGAACTAATAACTCTGTTAATTTATTGAGAGACTTTACCTTTTCAGTAAAATCACCCTTTAACGTCTTTCTAATTGCATTTAAGTTATTCAGGGTTTCAGGCAAAGTATCTGGTAAAATGCTTTCGAGTAATTCTCTAAATCGTTTAGAAAAAGTGGGCGATTTCCCATTCGTTGATATTGCTAGTTTTAAGTCTCCTTTCGTTACAATTGAGCCCATATAGAAGTCGCAAAGGTCTGGTGTATCAGCAACGTTTACAAGTACTTTTGCTTTTTTAGAATCAGCCCAAATTCTCTTGTTTATAACATTATCCCCTGTTGCTGCAATGACGATGTCATTCCCGATTATCCATGATGACGCGTATTCTTCTATCACACATCGAACTTGTGTTGTGTCTTTAAGGATTTTATGAACGGCTTCAGAAACCTCGGTAGTTACGAGAGTAACGTTAGCGTCTGGGCTGCTTTTAAGTAAAAAATGTAACTTTTCCGCGGCTACATTTCCACCTCCGATAATTAAAATATTAAGCTTTGATAGCTTTAGAAAAATCGGAAATAAAGTGTTAGAATTTATTGTCATATTAAAGTTTTAAAAGATTGCTGTATGATATTGTTAGCGATAGATAGTGTTGCGGTTCTTTCCTTTACAACTTCGCCAATTACCAGAATAGATGGAGTTCCAATATTTTTCTCCTTAGATAATGATTCAATGTTATTCATGGATCCAATAGCAGTTTTTTCAGATTTTAATGAGCCATTATGTATTACTGCAATAGGCATTTTATCTTTCCCAATAGATTTGTAGAATTCAGTAATTACGTGTAATTTATTTCTGCCCATTAACACAACTACTGTAGCCGATGATTGTGCCGCTAAATAGAAGTCAGGTGATATCCCCCCTTTTTCTGTAGTGCCTGTTACAACCCAAAAACTTTCATTAACTCCCCTTTTAGTTAGCGGCATGCCTTGTAGTCCGGGGAGTGATGTAGAACATGATAAGCCAGGAATTACTATGCTAGCTATTCCAAATTTCTCAGCATACTCAATCTCCTCGCTCCCTCTACCAAATACAAAAGGATCTCCACCTTTAAGTCTTACAACACTCCCGAATTCATAGGCGTACTTTACTATCAATTCATTAATCTCACTTTGTTTGAAACTGTGTTTTCCGGATCTCTTACCCACAAGTATTTTAACACAATTTTCAGGGGCATGCTCAAGCAAGTCAGTATGAACTAATGCATCATATAAAACAACTTTTGCCGACGAGAGAGCCTTTACCCCTTTCAAAGTAATTAGCTCAGGATCACCCGGCCCAGCCCCTACGAGTGTTAGTAGTGGGTTTTGAAATAGATTAATCGCTTGCATTGCTCACTAGATTTTTTCGATATTCAATTACTGTTTTTGAAAATTCTTGGGCTCTTTCAAAATACACTGAAGCAAACTCAGCAGTAGGTTTGTTCATTTTAATTTGTAGTGCTAATTGAGTAAATGTGCCCTCAAACTCTATGATGTTAGTTTCAACATAATGTTCATCGAATAGACTTATAATGGTTTTTTGACTATTTGTTCTAACTTGTTTACTCACTAATAAAGCTTTTGCCCCATTTATTAGTGAACTATATGAGTGATAAATAGAGTCGGCATAAAAGCCATCTTTCAATGTCTCCTCCGCATTAGCAAGTTTCTCTTCTCCTTCAAGTAATAGTGTTGAGACCAAATCAATTGTTACTCCAGCACATTCACCCACTCCGATTTCAGTTTTAAATGCTTCAGTATGTCCCCAATCTAAAAACTCCTCGGATGTTAGAGTTTCGGATGACCCGATTATTTTAAGTAGATCGTAGAAATAACGTTTGCCTTGTCTATCGTAATAGTCATTGAAGAGTTCATCTTTGTTTTTATTTGATCCGTAGTCATCAAGAATTGTAGTTAGGGTTAGAGGACCTCTTTTACTTGGCACTTTAATGACTTTGTCGGCCACTCTTCCTGCGCCGTCGCCTAATGACCCTCCGCCTAAAAGTACTTGAAGAGCGGGAGCTATTAAATTACCAGACTTCATTGAGCTCCCGTGAAACCCAATATTCGCAAGAGTATGCTGACCACAGGCGTTCATACACCCACTTATCTTAATATTAATGTCGTGATTATAAATAAAATCGGGATACTTATCGTTTATTAATCTCTCTAATACTTTTGTGATTCCTGTGCTATTAGATATTCCCAAATTGCAGGTGTCAGTTCCTGGGCAAGTTGTTATGTCGGCGGTGCTTTCTGCACCTGGCTCAGCTAAGCCTATGGCGTTTAATTCTTGATATAGAAATTCTAAATGTGATTCTCTAACGAACTTGAGTACTATTCCTTGGCCTATAGTGAGACGGATGTCATTTGCAGCATAATCATCAACTAGTTTTGCAAGTTTTCTTGCTGTAGAGGTAGAAAAGTCACCTGTTTGAAGTTTAATCTTTACGGCATAGAAACTATCTTGTTTCTGTGGATACACGTTCGAAATTTTCCAACGATTAAATTTCCCTATGTCTAATTTTTCAACTTTGGGTGCAGAAATTGATGCATTAGGACCAGCGATTTTAAATAATGTATGATCAATTGGATACACTTTTTCCTTGACAGAAATAAACTCTTCTTCAACTAGTTTCATGAATTGTTCTAATCCTATTGATTTGATTAGATACTTAAGCCGGGCTTTGTTTCTGTTTGTGCGCTCACCTTCTCTGTCAAACACCCTAATTATTGCTTCTGATATAGGAATTATTTGGTCTATAGGAATGAAATCCGAAAAAGTCTGTGCTACAAAAGGTACAGCACCTAACCCACCTGCAATCACCAGCTTGAATCCTCTAACGCTCTTGTTTTTGATGATTTTAATCTTAGGAATGAAGCCTAAATCATGTATAAAAGTATAGGCGCTATCCTCATCACTCGATGAAAACGCGATTTTGATTTTCCTCCCTAAATCCTGACCAACAGGATTTCGCAAGAAGTATTCAAATGCAGCTTGAGCATATGGTGACACATCAAATGGTTCATTTATATCTACACCGGCAAGTGCGGAAGCTGTAATGTTTCTTACAGTGTTTCCACAAGCCTCTCTTAAAGTGACTCCGTCTTTTTCTAGTTCACACCATAATTCAGGAGTTCTGTCTAAGCTTACATAATGAATCTGAATGTCTTGCCTAGTCGTAACGTGAAGATTGCCATTTGAATACTCATCAGCTACATCTGAGATCCTCCGTAACTGCTTTGTAGTTAGTTTGCCAAATGGAATTTTAATCCTAATCATCTGAACTCCTTGTTGTCTTTGGCCATAAACTCCTCGTGCTAGCCTAAGACTTCTGAAACTATCTTCATCAATTGTTCCCTTACGAAATTTTCGAATTTTTGATTCTAATTCAATAATATCCTTTTCTACTATTGAATTTTCTAATTCTGTTCTAAAGCTTTTCATCTTTTAGTCATTTATTTTTTTTCACAAAAAAAAAGCCTTCCGTTTAGGGAGGCTTTATGTTTGATATAGTAAGTTACTTTATTAATACATCTATAAATCCTTCCATGAGTTGCATGTACAACACAGGCAGCACGTACAACACGTACAACATGTCATTAGGTTTCTAATGATTTGGAATTGGATATTTAGAGTCATTTTTTATATAGTTATTACATACAGAGAGGTGATTTCTCTAGGCGTTTTTACGTGCCTTATATCTACAAGTTACGAAATAACCACACTGTTGGTGACATAAATTTTGATTATTTATGTAAATCCTATCAAAATGGTAGGTTAAGCCCTTTGTTTACACGAAAAAATAATTTAGATTATTTAAAACATGTAAGTTTAAACAATGTACTGTAGATAATAGACTTAGGGATTTGATGATTTTGTCCCATATATTGCATCTGTAAAACATAAATTTATTATGATGAGATATCTTTTTATTGTGGCAACCTTAATTATGCCCTTCGTTGCTTTTACTCAGTCAAATGTTGAAGATCAAGCTGTAAGGCGCTGTGAGGTAATGCCTGCATTCGGAGATTGCGTAGACGCTCCGACTGAAGATCTTTACAGATGTTCGTCTGCTGCATTAATGGAATATGTAGGTGCTAGAATTTCATACCCAGAGCTTGCGATGGAAATGGAGGTTCAGGGAACTATCTACATTGTTTTCATCATTGAAAAAGACGGTTCTGTTGATGATGTAAGGATCATGCGTGGAGTAGGTGATAATAAAGGCGCACTTGCTCTTGAGACAGAAGCAATCAGAATTGTTAAAGATTTGCCAGATTTCCGCCCAGGAACAGAAGGCGGGGAAGAGGTAAGAGTTCAATTCGTAGTTCCGGTTAAGTTCGTACTAGAGTAGTACTCAAAGTTCTCAGTTTTCTTAAAGGTGATTTACTATAGTTTTCACCTCTAATCTCTCACTCTCCCTCCCGTTTTCATCTAAAACACCAGTTCCGATAACGTCGGTTAGAACTATTACGAGTTCTTCATTGAAATATTCCATTTTAGGAAACCCGCTCGAACGAGCATTACTTATTTCCGAAATAATTGTGGGGCTAGATAAAAACATAGTGTCGTCGTCGAAATAAAATGTACGTCGTTTTAAGAGCGAGATTCGTTTTTCTGAAAGGGGGGTAGTAGATTCTTCAATCCAGCTGATCTCAGATGAGTTATGGCTCGTCAAGCACACGTCGAGTCGGCCTATGGTGTTTTCTGTATTCACTATTAAGGGGGGCGAGAAGTTGAGAGAGTCGTTGTCGGAATGTGCTACGAATACAGATGTAGTTTCGTTGTGCATTGTGTACCAAACGACAACGGTTTGGTCTAAAGTTGCTGTAATAGCGGGGCCATTCACTGGGCATCCAGCAATCATCCAGTTGTCCGCATGCACATATATCGGGTCAGTCCAAGTCCTCGTGTTTTTGTCAAAATTAACCAACGATATGTCACGAATTTCGCCATCATCTCTATCGCGATACACGACAGAAATTCCATTTTCAGTTTCTATAGCGTCCGTTGCGCAACACGAGCAGACATTATCATCGATGATCCATTCATTCTCAAGTTCACCCGAGTCATTGATTAATGCGGCCCTCAATTGCATCACATCTTTCCCTGTCGAATATTCCCTTCCATCAAGCCAAATCGCCATAAAAGCATCGTCTCTCACGCTCACAAGGCTCACAAAACCATGTTCTGTCAATGTAGAATCGGTGTGTGGTGAAAAAGGCTTGCTCCAAGTTTCACCATTGTCGTTACTTAAGATTAACTTGATGTCGTAGGCGAAAGTGGCTTCGTCCGTTAATACCAGGTAATTCGCTACCATTTTTCCTGTGCCATATTGTAGCATTGAAGGGAAGTCGGCCCAATTTATGAGCCAATCGGTTCCTCCAGAAATTTTGTGTTCTTGCTCGTTATTTGAATACCAAAGTTCAGCTCGTCCATCTTCATATTCTCTAGTCCAAGTCTTATAAAGAGCTCCATCCTCTCCGATATGAAGGTTGGGGACGGATGTTTCGAATGAGTTTGATTCGCAACGGACTAGGAATAGACTAAGTGTGATTATAACAATGATGGTAAACGAGAATCTCATCGAAGTGTAAATTATTGAGTAAATATAATATCAGTAAAGTATAAGATTGAGTAATTAGAATTAAAATAGTCATCTATATTTCGTTTTATTCGATCTAAGCCCGACCTTGAGTTCGTGAAAGAGAGTTATTCAATATTCCACGATCTTGAAATTCTAGCTTCGCGGTCGGAGATTTTCGAAGCCATCACTTCTCCAGCCATGCTGGAGAAGTGGTGGCCTCTACGTTGTTCGGGAGTACCGAAAATCGGCGAATCCTACAATCTCTATTTCACCTCGGAATTTGATTGGTGGGGCGAAGTTGTCGAGTACGAAAAAGATTCGAAATTCCGAATTTCGATGACCAAATCCGATTCAGACTGGAACCCCACAAATTTCGGATTCGAACTAGTAGAAGTGCGTTCTGGAGTAGTAAGAGTAGAGTTTTCACACCTTGGCTGGCCTGAGATTAATGAGCACTTTCGCCGTTCATCTTATTGTTGGGCATTGCTCTTAAAAGGCCTCCAGAATTATTTAGAAGAAGGTATTATATTACCATTCGAAATGAGAGGCTGATGCCCCTATCTTGTCAATATGATTCATGGAACACACAATGCAGAGCCGGACGAAAGGAATGAGGATGTTTTGATTTATGTGAATGGCGCTATGCTAGAACGATCTGAAGCAAAGATTTCGGTGTTTGATAGTGGTTATTTAGTTGGAGATGGTGTTTGGGAAGGAGTCAGACTATATGATGGGAAACTAGCATTTGTTGATTTGCATATTGATAGATTATGGAACGGTGCAGCATCTATAGGCATGAAGTTATGTTGGAGTAAGGATGAGTTACTGGAAATAGTTTATGGAGTTATTGAAAAAAACTCAATGCATACAGATGTGCATGTTAGAATCATGGTGACTAGGGGGATTAAAAAGACTCCATCTCAAGATCCGAGACTTACAATTTCAGGTCCTAACCTAGTGATTATTGCAGAGCATAAAAAAGCAAGCCCTGAAACTACTGCTAAAGGGATTACATTATTTACGAGCACTGTTAGGCGTGGAACTGCTGACGCTTTAGATCCCAGACTCAATTGCCATAGCAAACTCCATGAAGTTCAGGCCCTAGTCCAAGCGATAGAGGCAGGAGCTGATGAGGCGTTGATGCTAGATACACGAGGGTTCGTTTCTACTTGTAATGCAACGAATTTTTTTATAGTTAGAAATGGGGAAGTGATTACTTCCACTGGAGCATACTGTATGAACGGAATTACTCGCCATAATGTGATTAGAATTTGTGCAGAAAATGGCATAACATGTCATCTAAAGGACTTCTCACTCTTCGATGTTTATGGTGCTGATGAGGCTTTTGTAACTGGCAGTTTCGGGGGGCTAACTACGGTAACTAAAATTGATGGAAGAGAGATAGGAATA
The DNA here is from genome assembly GCA_015663855.1 of Flavobacteriales bacterium. GTDB lineage: Bacteria > Bacteroidota > Bacteroidia > Flavobacteriales_D > Sanyastnellaceae > UBA974. The sequence continues at coordinate 21,058 of DQRJ01000152.1, forward strand.
CACTCTGGATCTGAGAATCCAATAACGATTAGGCTGTCTAAACTTTATAAAGAATTGATATGTCGACAGTAAGAATTTGTCTATGGTCTGGACCTAGAAATATATCTACTAGTCTAATGTATTCATTTGCACAGAGGCGTGACACTGAGGTTTTTGATGAGCCTCTATATGCCCATTACTTGTGTAAATGCACTAAGGATGAGCGAGAGAAACACCCCGGATTTCAAGATGTGCTAGAGAGCTTAGAGAATGATGGAGAAAAAGTCATTAAAATGATGATGGGGAATTTCGATAGCAATGTGGTGTTTTTTAAAAACATGACACATCATTTAAAAGGAGTTAGTAAAGAATTTTTAGGGTCTGTCGTAAATGTAATATTAACACGACACCCCAAGGATATGCTTCCCTCATTTGCAAAAGTTATTGAAAATCCTCAGCTTAAAGATGTGGGTTATGCAGATCATATTAATCTGTTAGAACATTTTAGAGAGCGTGGAATAACACCTGTAATCGTTGAAAGTCAATCAATATTAGAAAACCCTGAGAAGGAACTAAATAAGGTTTGCAAAGCAGCAGGAATTTCTTTCGATCCTAAAATGTTAGAATGGGAGAGAGGTGCGCGAAATGAAGATGGGGTTTGGGCTAAGTACTGGTATTCAGGAACTCATAGTTCTACTGGATTTCATGCCTATGTTAAAAAACAGGGTGAATTCCCAGAGTATTTGAAGCCGCTTTTACGTGAATGTTTACCCCTTTATAATCAACTTATTAAATGAAATACATCTATTCATTTTTACTAATTCTGTCTGTTTTCAGCATTCAAGCCCAAAGGGTGCTTGTCATAGGTATAGACGGAACACGATCGGATGCTCTTACCGCTGCTTTTACTCCTAATATCGATGCTCTTATTGCAGAAGGGGTTTATAGTCCGGATGCCTTGAATAATGATATTACAAGTAGCGGACCTGGTTGGTCGGATATATTAACAGGTGTAAGATCTAATAAACACGGGGTTACAGATAATAGTTTCGCAGGTAGTAACTACGCAAACTATCCTACTTTTTTAAAACGCCTTGAAACTTCTGCGCCTGAACTAAATACAGTCAGCATTTGTCAATGGGCCCCTATCAATGATTACATTGTAACAAATGGAGCAGATGTGGTAATAAATGTAGCATCTGGAGTTGGAGTAAAAAATGAAACGGTTGATGTGATTTCTAATTCCGATCCTCATGCCATTTTTATTCACTTTGATGATGTAGACTATGCTGGCCACTCAACAGGATTTAGTCCACTCAGCCCGACATACATTGCCGCTATTGAGGAAATAGACTTGCTAATTGGAGAAATAATATCCGCACTTTATTCTAGGGTAAATTATGATGATGAAGATTGGGCAATTATCCTAACTCCAGATCATGGTGGATTAGGGTATAGCCACGGAGGCATTTCTTTCGAAGAGCAGAATGTTTTCTTTATTGCTAGTGGCCCATCTATTCCTACTGAGCTAATCGAGAAAACTCTGATTGATTCTCTTCCAGCTCCAGTAAATTGTCTCGGAGGTGTAGGTACATCACAGGGTTTTGAGCTTACATACCAAGGTGATGGTGGACATGTTATTATTCCTAATGCTGTGGAATTGAACTTTGGAGCTACTACTGATTTCAGTATAGAGTTTCGAGTTAGAACCTACACAACCCCAGACGTCGCTATGCTTGGGAATAAGGATTGGAACTCAGGCTTAAACCCTGGCTTCGTTTTTTCATTTGAGTATCCTAATGGACCTGCTTGGAAAGTAAATATTGGAGACGGATCTTCAAGAGCTGATGCTAATGCATCTGTAAGTATTGCTGATGGTCAGTGGCATACTTTATCAGCGACATTCGATAGAGATGGACTTATGAAGTTGTATACGGATGGTGTGTTCGATGTTTCGACAGATATTTCAGGAGTTGGGAATTGTGATACGTGGTCTGGTATAAGTCTGGGGGCGGATATATTTGATAGTTATGCTTTCTCAGGAACTATTGCCGAGGTAAGAATTTTCCATGGCATTCTAAATGCTGGAACGATATCTAATTGGAGTTGTGCTTCTTTAGATATTTCACACCCAAATTGGGCTTCGTTGAAGGGGTATTGGAAAATAGATGATGTAGACTCGATTGGGTCTGGTTTGACCTTGACAGACTATTCGTATGGAGGTAATGATGCTGCTGTGGAAGGTGGAGTTTGGGCATCGGCATCCCCGATTTATGAATACGATTACACCCAAACGCCACGCCTCGAAGATGTTGCCGTTACCGCAATGACCCATATGTGTTTACCCATTGAATCTGGCTGGTATTTAGACGGCGTGAGTTGGGTAGCCCCCTGTGTTCCTCTCACCACTTGTCCAGAAGATGTGTCTCAAAACGGTATAATTGATATATACGATGTTTTAGCTATTCTAGCTGATTACGGATGTATTTCAAACTGCACTGCTGACGTTGACGGAGATGGATTCGTTACCACTTCGGATGTACTTGCTCTTCTAGCAATGTTCGGATCCTATTGTTAGAAGCAGCTTCAAGTTAGGAGAGAGTCAAATAAAAACTTGAATTCTCTATACAATTGATCTAATCTACCTACAGTTATGTTGCTCAGGCTTATTTATTCTGAAACCACTTTATAAGTTGGGTCTTCGTAGTGGTTCACCTCGATTATTGCGTGAGCTCTATCTAACAACCTACGGCAGTCAGATGATAAGTGACGTAGGTGGACTTTCTTCCCCGCGTCGTCGTATAGAGCAGTGACTTTGTTCAATGCTTCAATAGCACTCATGTCTGACACTCGACTTTCTAGAAAGTCAATAACGATGTGTTCTGGGTCACCTGAAACATCAAACTTCTCCGAGAACATAGTTGTAGATCCGAAGAAAAGAGGACCGTATATTTCGTAATGCTTCCATCCATTTTCGTCAACGTGTTTACGAGCTCTTATTCGTTTTGCGTTGTCCCAAGCGAATATGAGCGCCGAGATTATTACACCCACAAGAACAGCGAGTGCGAGATTATGCAAGAGCGCTGTAACGAGAGTTACAAGGACCATGACTAGAACGTCACTGGTAGGCATTCTTCGAAAAGTCTTCAGAGAAGCCCACTCGAAAGTTCCGATAGCGACCATTAGCATAAGACCTGTTAAAGCCGCCATAGGTAACTGCTCGATAAGCCCAGATCCAAATAGGATAAACACTAGGAGCATAACCGCTGCGACAATACCAGATATTCTAGTTCGAGCTCCAGAACTTATGTTGATTAAACTCTGACCGATCATAGCGCAACCTCCCATGCCACTGAACATCCCGCTTAGAATATTCGCAGACCCTTGGGCTAAACATTCGCGGTTGCCATTACCTCGAGTTCGGGTTAATTCATCCACAATATTCAAAGTAAGAAGGCTTTCGATAAGCCCCACAGATGCAATGATTACTGAGAAAGGAAGGATGATTTGAAGAGTGTCAAAAGTAAGAGGAAGATTCGGAAGGTGAAAAGGAGGGAAGCCGCCACTAATTGAGGCAAGGTCGCCGACCGTTTTTGTGTCAAGACCCATTCCATATGCCAAGCCAAACACCACCACAATCGCCGTCAATCCTCCGGGAATTGCCTTCGTAATTCTAGGCATAATTGCAATTATCGCCATCGATAACAACACTAGTCCGCCGAAAATATACATTTCAGTGCCTGTTAACCACGAGCCGGCTGTATCCTTAAATTGAGAAATTTGGCTTCCTCCGATAATGATAGCTAGGCCATTCACGAATCCGAAAATCACAGGCTGAGGTACTAACCTCATCAGCTTTCCGAGCTTGAAAACTCCTGCCAAAAGTTGGAACACCCCCGCTAGCATAACAGCTGCGAAAACATATTCCACTCCATACATTATTGCTAACGGGGCTATGATCACAGCGATCGCTCCAGTGGCGCCCGATATCATTCCAGGTCTTCCTCCGAGAACGGCAGCGACAAGCCCGACTATGAACGCCGCGTACAATCCCGTCAAAGGACTAAGCCCTGCGATCAGGGCGAAGGCTACCGCTTCGGGAATAAGGGCAAGGGCTACAGTAAGTCCACTTAAAATCTCAAGCCTGTAATTGACGTTCGGTCCGATGGATTTAAAGTCGAAGAAATTTAGTATTCTTTGCATATCAATAGTAGATCCGACGTCTAACTTGAGCAACGAACTTCGCAAGGCGAATCACCTGCTTAGTATAACCGAATTCGTTATCATACCATGTGTACAAAACAACGCTCTTCCCGTCGTTGCTAATGATAGTGGCAGGGCTGTCAAAAACGGCACAACACTCATTATCTATTATGTCGTTACTCACTAACTCCTCGTTGAACGAGAAATGAATTTGGTTTACCAGATTACCTGAAAAAGCAGCAGTCCTAACAGTTTTATTTAGTTCATCTAAATTAGTTGTATCGTCGAGCTCCAAATTCATGATTGCAAGCGATCCATTAGGCGTAGGCACCCTTACGGCATTAGCAGTGAGCTTGTTCTCCAGCCCCGGGATCACTTTCGTAACGGCCTTGCCAGCACCAGTTTCCGTAATCACCATATTCACAGCTGCCGATCTTCCACGCCGATCTTTGCTGTGCATATTATCAAGTAAGTTTTGGTCGTTTGTGTAAGCGTGAACCGTTTCAATATGTCCTCTTACTATGCCAAACTTATCATCGATTACCTTCAATATCGGAGCTATTGCATTTGTTGTACAGCTTGCAGCAGAGAAGATGTTCTCGTTTTCTAAATCGAGCTGGCCTTGGTTAATTCCGTAAACAATGTTCGGAATCCCCTTTCCAGGCGCGGTAAGGATAACCTTTTTAATTCCATTCGCTTTTAAATGTATTCCAAGCGCTTCCTTATCTCTGTAAACTCCAGTATTATCGATTAATAGCGCGTTGTTTATGCCTAACCCGGCGTAATCTATGCTAGACGGATCCGAGCTCGCTATTACCTGAATTCTCTGACCGTTAACTATGAGGTGCTTCTGATCATAATCGATTTGTATAGTCCCAGGAAACTTTCCATGGACAGAATCATTCTCAAGCAATGCAGCTCTTTTCTTCAGAGAGGCATTGTTAATTTTTCTTAGAACGATAGCTCTCAGTCTAAGTTGTTGGCCTTTTCCTGCTTGCTTTATTAGCTCTCTTGCTGCAAGTCGACCGATTCGGCCAAATCCAAATAAAACCACATCTCTAGGCTCAATTGCTATGTTGTCAGATATTTTGAAGTCCGAAAGTTTTTCTTCGAGGAAATTAGACT
>DQRJ01000002.1 GCA_015663855.1 Flavobacteriales bacterium
GAGACTCCTCTCCCACGTTATATCGACAGAGGAACGGAGGATATCGATATCGAACGCTTCCAAACCATTTACGCTAAAACCGAAGGAGCTGTTGCGGCGCCAACTGGCGGTCTCCACTTCTCTAAGCAAGTGCTAAAGCGCCTCGAGATTAAAGGAATCGACATGTCGTTTATTACTCTTCACATCGGACTCGGAACTTTCCGTGAAGTTGAGGTTGAGGATATCACGAAGCATAAAGTAGATAGCGAGCAGCTCATCATCGGGGACGCATGCGTTCAGCGTGTAAACCAAGCGAAAGCTGAAGGTCGCCGTATATGCGCAATCGGAACTACAGCTATGCGTGCACTAGAAACTTCGGTAAGCACCACGGATACGCTCAAGCAGTTCCATGGCTGGACTAACAAGTTCATCTTCCCTAAGTACGATTTCCGCGTTGCAGACAGCCTCCTCACGAACTTCCACACTCCGCAATCGACTCTGCTCATGCTCCAGTCTGCATTTGCTGGCCACGAGCTCATCATGGAGGCTTACAACGAAGCTATCAAGGAGGGTTACCGATTTTATGCGTACGGTGACGCGCTTTTAATTAAGTAGTCTTAGTCTTTAGACCAAACCTATAGCGGTAAATTCCCGTGCTTTTTGCGCGGAGTATTTCTCACCTTATTCTTGAGCATTTCGAATGCTTTAATGAGCTTTACTCGTGTGTCCGAAGGAGTAATTACCTCATCGACATATCCACGAGCGGCGGCATTGTAGGGGTTCGCAAATAGCTCTGCGTACTCGGCTTCTTTTTCGGCGAGTTTCGCGGCCGAGTCGGACGCACCGGAAATTTCTTTGCGGAATATTATCTCCGCCGCGCCTTTAGCTCCCATTACCGCAATCTCGGCGGTAGGCCAACTATAGACCATGTCCGCTCCGATATTCCGACTATTCATCACATCATAAGCTCCTCCGTACGCCTTTCTTGTAATTACCGTAATTCGCGGAACCGTAGCTTCTGAAAAGGCATAGAGCAATTTCGCTCCGTTAGTAATTATCCCATTCCACTCTTGATCCGTCCCAGGCAAAAATCCCGGAACATCTTCAAGCACAAGTAACGGCACATTAAAAGCATCACACGTCCTTACGAACCTCGCAGCCTTCTTCGAAGCGTGAATGTCTAGCACTCCCGCTAGAAATGCCGGCTGATTCGCGACTATTCCTATAGACCTGCCAGCAAGTCTCGCATATCCTACGACAATGTTTTCTGCGTAATCTTTTTGGACTTCAAAGAAAGTATCCTCATCAGTCAGTTCAGCAATCGCATCACGAATATCGTATGGCTGTTGCGCATTCTCCGGAATCAAAGAATCCAAATTCGGTCGCCCCTCCTCCCCCATCACATACTTCTTCATCATCGGCTGCTCCTCACAATTCTGTGGGAGGAAGCTTAAAATCTTCTTCGCTTGGTCTATCGCCTCCGCCTCATGCGCTGCTGTAAAGTGCGTCACACCAGACTTCGTAGCGTGAGTTTTCGCTCCCCCTAACTCTTCCGACGTTACCTCCTCATGTGTAACCGTTTTAACTACGTTCGGGCCCGTCACAAACATATACGACGATCCTTCAACCATAAACGTGAAGTCCGTCAAAGCTGGAGAATACACTGCTCCCCCGGCACACGGCCCCAAAATGAGTGAAAGCTGAGGCACGACACCGCTAGCCTGAACATTCCTATGGAAGATGTCCGCATACCCTCCCAGGCTCACCACTCCCTCCTGAATTCTCGCCCCTCCACTATCGTTCAGTCCTACTACCGGCGCACCGTTCTCCATCGCGAGATCCATAATCTTACAAATCTTCTCCGCGTGAGCTTCCGCTAGCGACCCTCCCAACACAGTAAAGTCCTGAGAAAACACAAACACCAGTCTTCCATTCACATTCCCATACCCCGTCACCACGCCATCACCTAAAAACTTCTGCTTATCCAGCCCGAAATTCTTCGACCTATGCGTCACTAACCTCCCCAACTCCTCAAAAGTGCCAGGATCCATCAGCAAACTTATCCTCTCACGAGCAGTCAGTTTACCCTTCGCATGTTGCGCCTCTATTCTCTTTTCGCCACCACCCAAAAGGGCCTCAGCATTCATCCTATTAAGACGGTCTGTTGAAGATTCGTGCTTGTTCTGCATACCGCTAATTTACAGCATCGGGATTTAGTGTCTGCTCATTATTTATTTGACCAAAACAACAATATCTTAACTTACTTTGTTCCACATATGCTGAGGACTTATAATTTGCTGGATATCCAATAGGTAGGGTCTTATAATTAAAAAATAAAACGTGAACACAAAAGCAAGGATAGAATCTATTTTAAACGCTAATCTTCTAGACACTTCAATTACTGGTTTACCTACTTTCCGTTTATCCGAATTACAACTAAATGGTAATCAAAAATCTGAGTTGGATTTTCCTTTACCCGCAAATCGCAGATTAGGCCATTTAGCTGAAAGAGTCGTCTCAGAATTGATTAAGCGTTCATCGAATTACAATGTTCTTTATGAAAATATTCAGCTCATAGAAAACAAAAGGACTATTGGTGAAATTGATTTTCTTATTGAAGATGTTTCTACAAAACAGGTGATGCATTTAGAGCTCGCTTATAAATTTTATTTGTTTGACCCTGAAATTTCTACAAACACCTTCAACAACTGGATCGGACCTAACAGGAATGACTCCTTAAGAGAAAAGCTGGGGAAATTGAAACGTAAACAGTTGCCTCTTCTGTACCATGAGTGTGCCGCTGTAAAGCTTAGTAGTATCAGCATAGAGGAAGCTACTCAAGCAATATGTTTACTCGTTTCATTATTTATTCCATACAAGTACGAACAGGATTTAGACCCGGAATATAAAAATGCAATTAAAGGCTATTACATAGATTTGGAGGCATTTTGCAGTTTAGATAATTCCATAAAATCATATCATTTACCTCAAAAAACTGAATGGGGAATGGATCCATCTAATAACGAAACTTGGTCGGATTTTAATGGTATAGAAAAATCCATTGGTACGAGTATCAAGCAAAGACAATCCACTTTATGCTGGTTGAGAGAGGGAGATGTTTATTCGGAGATTTTTATTGTTTGGTGGTAGAGAAGATTCTCTCTTGGGCTTCATCAACCCTGAAGGAGAAATTGTAATTGAAGCTATATACTATAAAGCGTCTGAATTTTTTAGGCCAAATCATAGAGGCTTTAGTTTAAGCAGACAACCGATGAAACCCCAGTAGATTCCTAAATGCAATAAAAAAGCCGCCGCAAACTAATGCGACGGCTTTTCGATAATTTTATACTCGTTGTTTTACTGACACGTAGTTCCGAAATCAGAAAGGAACA
>DQRJ01000073.1 GCA_015663855.1 Flavobacteriales bacterium
CCGTCTTCGCCGTCCTCGCTTTCTTGTTCTTGCTGTTGTTGTTGCATCGCGTTAGCGAGAGCAAGGTTGTGTCGAGCATCGGAAAGGGTGGGGTCGAGGCGAAGGGCTGATTTATAAGCTTCTATCGCACTAGACGGGTCTTGTGAGTTAAGAGCTATGTTGCCGGCATTATACCAAGACTTAGCTTTTAGTTCTGCATCCTCCGAAGAGTCAATAGCTTGTCGAAACGCTGATGTTGCTCCTTCAAGATCTTCTGTTTCCATTAAAGATCGTCCAATATTGTATGCAGCGATGTCTTCGAAGCCTTCCAAAGTACTCCCGTTGCTGAATGAAGTAGCTGCTTGTTCATTATTCTGTTCTCCGAAATAAGCTACGCCATCTATGAGATGCTGTTTGAGATCTAGCTGGGTTTGGGCTGAAATCTGAGGGAGACAGAGTAAAGCCAAGGTCGTTATAGTCCAAACAATTTTATTCATCTGCTTCATCTGCGTTTCGTGGGATTAGGGATGAATGCTTCCATAATGATTAGTCCTAGTGCGAGTAATAAAAAGAACTGGAATCGATGGTCGTAATCGGTAAATCTAACGTTGGCAATTCGAGTTTTCTCCTCCTTGTTTAATGCGTCAATCACAGGAGAAATGTCTATGTAACTTCTATTAGCTCGAGTGAAACTCCCTCCGCCCGCTTGAACTGTTGCTACAAGAACAGATTCGTCAAGTCTAGATACAACAGGTTGACCGTCAGGTCCGTGAATAAATCCGATTTTGCGACCTCGTTTATCGTAGTGGGGAATAGGAGCCCCTTCTGGAGTTGCAACACCTAGAACATGAACGGTAATTCCTTGTTCAAAAGCGCTGCTCGCAGCTGCTACAGGATCGTCTTCATGATTTTCTCCGTCTGTAATGAGTAGGATTGATCTACTCGATTCTGGCGCATTATCGAATGCTTTCACACTTACATCAATGGCACTTCCGAGAGCAGTCCCTTGGGTAGCCACGACATCCGTGGTTACCGAATTTAAGAATAGCTTAATAGCACTGTAGTCAGAGGTAAGGGGGCATTGAATATATGCTTCACCTGCGAAAACGACTAGCCCCACTCTGTCACTACCGAGTTTGTTGAGGATACGCTCTACGGTTTGGCGTGCTAGCGCAATCCTTTCCACGCCTAAATCTTCCGCCCGCATGCTGTTACTAACGTCGATTGCAATCACGAAGTCTGCTCCCTTAGTTTCCACTTCTTGTAAGCGGCTCCCGACTTTGGGCCCTAGTAATCCGAAGATGACCATTGATAGGGCTAAACGCCAAACCACAAACCTCCACGCTTCTCTCCCCGGTGAAAATCCTGGAAGTGTTGCATCTTGTAAATTCGAATCTGATAAGAGACCTATTGCCTTTGTTTTCCAACGTAAATGAAGCAAAAATGCAAAAGTGGCTATTGGAAGGATTGCCAGTAACGGTATCAATTCAGGTTTATGCAGCTCAACGTGTGGGGCGAATTCAGATTTCACCCATAGCACAGAGATTAATGCGCCCCAGAAAAGAACTTCGCTTATCACAACCCCTAGGAGAGCCGAGTTATACTGCTGTTTATTTCTATCGTTTTCCTTTCTCATGATATAGATCGGATAACGGTAAATCTGAGTAGTCTTTCTAAAACGAGTGCCGACATTGCCATCAGTGCAAAAGGAATGTATGCCTCGGTTTTTCTTTGATATCTGAGTACGTTGAAGCGAGTTTTCTCTAGAATATCGATCTCCTCATAAATTGCCTTCAACTTATCTGTATTTGTCGCTCTAAAGTATTTTCCACCAGTTCGTTCTGCGATTTCCATCAAAATTTCCTCATCAATTCGAACGTCTATCCAGTCGTACCTGTAAGTGTCGCCCATCTTCGCAACCGGGCTTTTCGCCTTACCCACAGATCCCACGCCTATCGTGTATACTCTGATTCCATTGAGTTCAGCGAGTTGCGCTGCGTCTGAGGGGTCGATTGACCCGGCGTTATTCACTCCGTCCGTGAGTAAAATTATGACTCGACTTTTCGCCTCAGATTTCCTTAATCTATTAACTGCAGTTGCCAAACCCATTCCTATAGCTGTCCCCCCTTCAAGTAAGCCCGTTTGCAAATCCATAACCCCGTTCTTAACTACGATATGATCTGAAGTTACGGGCACCTGAGTGAATGACTCACCCTCATACGCTACCACGCCTATTCTATCGTGAGGTCGTGCATTGATGAAATCTACAGCTACTAATTTCGCTTGTTCTAATCTATTAGGCTTGAAGTCCATGCTTAACATCGACGCCGAAACATCCATGGCAAGTACCAAATCGATTCCTTCACTCGTCATATCCTCGATACTATTTGACGATTGAGGCCTTGCTATAGCGATTGCCAAAAGTGCGATCGCAAAAGTCCTCAATGCATAAGGAAATTCAGCTATTTGCGCCCTCCCTAGATCGGGAAGCGATTGTAAATTACTCGCCTCGCTTGAGAAGGAAACGAGAGCATACAAATTGCCAAACCTCGCTGACCCCCAAGCTCTTTTCGCAGCATACCCCACCGATAATAGCATGAAGAGTAAAGCCCATGGACGCTCCCACAGGTAAACATTATTCACCCACAGAGCGATAAAGCCCGCAGCTATTAATGCCACAACGTGTATCGGAAGTGCTTTTTTCACTCTTCTACTGGTTTTTCTTGGGTGATCTCGACAAATTCAATGCACGCGTTAAGTGACCGCAAGTGATCTTCCGTTCCAGCCCTGTGTTTCGCGAACTTAACCATGTCGCCTAACCTTAAGGCGATTATGATTTTGCTCTTCTCAGATTGTGCTACGTCGAGCGAGTTTATCAGCGCCGCCGCTTCGCCCGTCGTGCTCTCTAAGGATGAAATAAAGAATCTGGCGTCTAAATACGTTCTAATGATTTCGCTCAGTTGCACGTGGAATGATTTGGCCTCCCCCTTAGTCCAAACCTCCCTCTCCTGCAGTCTCCTCAATTTCTCAAGAGCCGTTATATGTGGCGGTATCACAGGAATGATCTTTTCTAACACAAGTCCTTTCCTCGACATTATCTTCTTGAATAAATACAAATAAAGTAGTCCTGTAAGCGCAAGCCCTATCGCACCTAAAATCCACGGCGTAGCTTGTTTCAACTTGTCTGCAAAACTCCATTCTATCGATATAATGTCAGCAGCAGGCTTCAATTCAGGAGCGTTTCCAGTCCTAGTAGGAACTACTTGAATCATAAGAGGAGAGGTCTTGTTACCTAGTATTTCTACTGACGGAATTACTACGTATCCAGAGTCCCAAGCCGTCACCACCCATGATTGTTCGATTATGAAATCCCATTCCGAGGGTGAGTCCTCCTTCGGTAGAATCGTATCTATCTCACTTGCCACCAAAATCTCAAAACCACCTGGGATAGTATCCTCCCAGACAGGCCATCCAGTACTTTCTTCGCCCATTTCAAGGCCTAAACTCAATTTTATCGTAGCTCTTTCGCCCCATGCAATCCTCCCCGTATCTGAGACCAAACTTAGGTCGGAGGGAAGTGACTGAAGAACGCCTTGAGATAAGCCTTCGTTCGTACAAGCGAAGGAGGAAACGATAATTATTAGCGTCAATGGTAATATGTACGAGCTCTTATCCACGTCGATCAAATAATTGCATTAACGGTTTTACATAGGGAAGGTCTGTACGAATTGTCGTAGAATCGACTCCAGCTCTAGCGAACGCTTTCTTCAAGTTATTCGCTCTCTCTAGCTCGGCCGCTTTATATTTTACTCTAGCTTTTTTCGACCCCGTCCGTATCCATTTCGTCTTCCCACTCTCTGGATCTTTCAGTGGCAACCAACCCACGTTAGGAATATCTAAATCAATAGGATCTTCTATTTTGAGAGCTACGAAATCGTGCTTTCGCCCGGCCCTCTTCAGTAAGTCCTCATATCCCGAGTCCCGGAAATCGCTAAGTAGGAACGAAACAGTTCGCTTCTTCATTGCCGTTAGGAAATGATCTAATGCGTTCGTCAAATCCGTCCCCTTTCCTTCAGGCTTAATCTCAAGAATCTCACGAATTATCCTTAATACATGCGATCTTCCTTTTTTAGGTGGAATAAACTTCTCAATCCTATCAGAAAATAGAATAGCCCCCACTTTATCATTATTCCCCATCGCACTAAACGCAAGCACAGCAGCAAGTTCCGTTATCCTGTCTCGCTTACTCACCCCTCGTGTGCCTCCATCTATAGACCCACTGATATCTGCCAAAATAAAAACAGTTAGCTCTCTCTCTTCCTCAAAAACTTTCACGTATGGAGTCCCCATTCGAGCCGTGACGTTCCAATCTATGGACCTTACCTCATCACCGTGTTGGTATTCTCGATTTTCGCTAAAGGCCATTCCTCGACCTTTGAAAGCGCTTGCGTACTCACCCGAGAATATTTTATCGCTCAATCCACGCGATTTAATCTCAACCCTACGTACTCTTTTAAGAAGTTCTACCGTATCCATTTATGGCACGATCACGCTATCCATTATCTCAGTTACGATTTGTTCCTGAGTAATATTTTCTGCCTCCGCTTCGAAGGTGAGCCCGACTCTATGTCGCATCACATCCATGGCTACAGCTCTCACATCTTCTGGAGTTACATACCCGCGATGATCCATAAACGCATGTGCTTTCGCGGCTAATCCTAGTCCTATGCTCGCCCTCGGCGATGCTCCGAACGAAATAAGTTCTGTCAAGTGACCTAGTCCGACGTTCTCTGGCGACCTCGTCGCGAATACAAGGTCTATAATGTACTTCTCAACCTTTTCGTCTAAATAAATCTCCCGAACTAAGTTGCGGGCTTCAAGAATTTGCTTCTTTGTAACTACGGCCGTTGGTGTTGGAAGTCCGTCCACAGACATATTAGCTCTCAATATTCTTTGCTCCTCTTCTTTCGTAGGATATCCAATCACCACTTTCAACAGAAATCTATCTACTTGTGCTTCGGGAAGGGGATACGTCCCCTCTTGCTCGACCGGATTCTGTGTCGCGAGAACTAAAAAGGGTTAGGGACTTTAAATGTCTCATTTCCTATCGTCACCTGCCTTTCTTGCATCGCCTCTAACAAAGCGCTTTGCACTTTCGCCGGCGCTCTATTTATCTCATCCGCTAA
>DQRJ01000084.1 GCA_015663855.1 Flavobacteriales bacterium
CCGCGTGTCCACGGAACGAGCGAGTTGGAGAAAATTCTCCGAGCTTATGACCAACCATGTTCTCTGTAACAAATACAGGTATGAACTGGCGACCGTTATGAACGGCAATTGTCAATCCGACGAAGTCAGGAGTAATAGTACTGGCGCGAGACCAAGTTTTAATAACTGACTTCTTTCCAGAATCATGCATGGCGTCAACACGTTGAACCAGCTTGTAATGGACAAATGGGGGTTTTTTCAGCGAACGTGCCATATCTTATTTATTTCTTCGTTCAATGATATACTTAGACGACTTGTTGCGAGGGTTACGAGTTTTGTAACCTTTCGCTGGAATACCATTACGTGAACGTGGATGTCCACCTGATGATTTTCCTTCACCACCACCCATAGGGTGATCTACTGGGTTCATAACGACTCCACGAACGCGTGGACGACGACCCAACCAGCGTGAACGACCGGCTTTACCACTAACCTGAAGGTTGTGCTCTGAGTTACCTACTGAACCAATTACAGCAAGACAGGTAACTAAGATCATTCTTGTTTCACCACTAGGTAGTTTAATGATAGCAAACTTACCATCACGAGCAGCTAGCTGAGCGTAAGATCCCGCGCTACGAGCAATACATGCTCCTCGCCCTGGGTTTAACTCAATATTGTGTACAATTGTTCCGAGTGGAATATCAGATAAGTACATTGCATGGCCAACTTTAGGCTGAGCGTTTTTACCTGAGTGAATTGTCATTCCAGGAGTTAGTCCTGCAGGAGCAATGATATAACGTTTCTCACCGTCCTTATACTCAACAAGACAAATACGGCCTGTACGATTTGGATCGTATTCAACTGTAAGAACAGTTGCTTCTTCGTGCTTGTTACGTTTGAAATCGATGAGACGGTAGCGACGTTTATGTCCACCACCACGGTAACGCATAGTCATCTTTCCAGTGTCATTACGACCACCAGACTTCTTGATAGACTCAAGTAACGGCTTATGTGGCTTGTCAGTAGTGAGCTCCGAAAAATTCGTGAGCACTCTATGACGCATACCTGGCGTTATTGGATTGAATTTACGTAGTGCCATATCAGATATTATCGTAGAAATCGATGTTTTCGCCTTCAGCTATACTAACTAATGCTTTCTTGTAAGAATTAGTACGGCCTTTAACGACACCTGTTTTTGTAAAACGTTGTTTTGCTTTTCCATCAACACGTAAAGTGCGAACGCTAGTAACAGAAACGTTATATTCTTGTTCGATCGCCTTTTTAATTTCGATCTTATTTGCTCCGAGTGCAACTACGAAACCGTAGCTATTAGTCTTGTCCGTGTCAGCAGACATCTTCTCGGTTATGAGTGGCTTAATGAGAATCTCTTTCATGATAGAATTACTTTAGCAATCCCTCGAGAACCTCGTGGGCATTATCAACGAACAATAAGTTCGTACAGTTCATGATATCGTAAGTACTCAAATCAGACGCTAACATTACACGATGCTTTGGCAAATTGCGGCAGCTACGGTAAACATTATCATCTTGAGATGGAAGAATCGTTAGAGTCTTCTTATCGTCAAGTTTCAGATTTGTCATTACGGTTAAGAAATCTTTAGTTTTAGGAGCACCCATCTTGATGCTATCAACAACCATAATTCCCTCAGCTTTTGCTTTGTAGCTAAGTGCACTACGTCTAGCAAGCTTACGTAATTTAGAGTTTAAGTGGATTGTGTAATCTCTTGGTTCTGGACCAAATGTATTACCTCCTCCACGAAATAATGGGTTTTTAATAGATCCAGCACGAGCAGTACCTGTTCCTTTTTGCTTCTTTATCTTACGAGTTGATCCTGAAACCACACCTCTGTGAAGAGTGTCGTGCGTTCCTTGCCTCTGAGCAGCATGGTAACGCTTCACGTCTAAGTAGATAGCGTGATCATTTGGCTCAATTCCGAATACAGAATCATTGAGCTTAGCGCTTTTCTTTGACTTAGAGCCTTTACTTGTATATACGTCGAGTTTCATTATGCTTGTGGCTTACGGATTACGACTGTGGTCCCCTTGTGTCCAGGTACGGCGCCCTTGACAACAAGGACTCCTTCTTCTGACATTACTTTAAGGACTTCCAAATTCTCAATGGTAACACGAGCATTTCCCATTTGTCCTGCCATACGCATTCCTTTGAAAACACGAGCAGGATAAGAAGCAGCTCCGATAGATCCAGGAGCACGTAAACGATTATGTTGACCGTGAGTAGCTTGACCTACACCAGCGAAACCGTGACGCTTAACAACTCCTTGGAACCCTTTTCCTTTTGAGGTGCCAATAACACTAACAAATTCGCCTTCGTTGAATACATCTTCAACTTTCACAGTATCTCCTAGTTGGAAATCTTGCTGAAAAGATTTGAATTCTACGAGGCTACGCTTAGGTGATACACCAGCGCGCTTAAAATGACCTTGCATAGCTTTTGAAGTGCTCTTCTCAGTGCGTTCTCCAAAACCGAGCTGAACGGCTGCATAGCCATCCCTCTCGAGGGTACGTACTTGCGTAACTACGCAAGGACCTACTTCTATCACTGTGCATGGGATATTCTTCCCAGAGGCACCGTAGATGCTGGTCATTCCTACTTTTTTCCCTATTAATCCAGGCATAATAGTTTATTTTTTTAGATAGACAAAATGTCTACCGTCATACTTTAATTTCAACTTCAACTCCACTAGGCAACTCTAGGCGCATCAAAGCATCAACTGTCTTCGGAGAAGAACTGTAAATGTCGATTAAACGCTTGTAGTTGTTTAGCTCAAACTGTTCACGAGACTTCTTGTTCACGTGTGGTGAACGAAGTACTGTGAAAATACGTTTATGTGTAGGTAGAGGAATAGGTCCGCTAATTACAGCACCCGTAGATTTTACGGTTTTAACAATTTTCTCAGCTGATTTGTCCACTAAATTGTGGTCAAATGACTTGAGTTTTATGCGAATTTTTTGTGTCATGGCGTTCCTCGATATTATCCTTGGGCTTCTTCAATAACTTTTTCTTGAATATTTCTCGGCGCCTCTGCGTAATGGCTGAACGACATACTAGATGTAGCACGACCAGAAGTAAGAGTACGGAGATCTGTAACGTATCCGAACATCTCAGAGAGAGGAACTTTACCGTTAATCACAGTCTTTCCAGAACGTTCATCAGTACCCTCAATAAGAGCACGACGTTTGTTCAAGTCACCAATACAATCACCCATATTCGCCTCAGGTGTTACCACCTCTAAAGACATCATTGGCTCAAGAATCTTAGGTGTACATTGCTTAATCGCATTACGGTAAGCAAATTTAGCTGCTTGCTCGAAAGACAGAGCGTCCGAGTCAACTGGGTGGTAACTTCCGTCAAGAAGTTCAACACGAAGGCTATCCATTGGAAAGCCAGCGAGTACTCCATTAACCATAGCTAATTTAAATCCTTTCTCTACTGCAGGGATAAATTCACGAGGAACGTTACCACCTTTAACTGAGCTTTTGAATTCAAGACCTTCTTTTTCAGCATCAGTTGCAGGACCAATCTTGCAAACAATGTCAGCGAATTTACCTCGACCACCAGACTGTTTCTTATAAACCTCGCGGTGTTGTGTTTCAGTAAATATTGCTTCCTTATAGGCAACACGTGGTTGACCTTCGTTACACTCTACACTGAACTCGCGACGAAGACGATCAATTAGTACCTCAAGGTGAAGCTCACCCATACCAGAGATAATAGTTTGACCACTATCCTCATCTGTCATAACTGTAAAAGTAGGATCCTCCTCTGAAAGCTTAGCTAAACCATTTGATAATTTATCAAGGTCAGCTTGAGATTTAGGCTCAATAGCAATTCCAATAACTGGAGTTGGGAATGACATCGACTCAAGAACGATAGGAGCATCTATAGCACATAGAGTATCTCCAGTTCTAATATCCTTAAATCCAACAACCGCACCAATATCACCCGCTTCGAGGACATCGATAGGATTCTGCTTGTTAGCATGCATTTGGAAGATACGAGAAATACGTTCTTTCTTATCAGAACGTGTATTCTTAACGTATGACCCAGCAGGAAGCGTTCCAGAGTACGCACGTACGAAACATAAACGCCCTACGAACGGATCTGTAGCAATCTTAAATGCAAGTCCAGCGAAAGGCTCGTCTGGATCAGGCATACGAGTTAATTTTTTCTCCTCATCATCAATATCGTGACCAATAATCGCACCAACATCATATGGAGATGGTAGATAGCGCATAACGCCATCTAACATTGTTTGAACTCCTTTATTCTTGAAAGCCGAACCACACATCAATGGAGTAATATCCATTGAAATGGTAGCTTTACGAATAGCAGAGTAAATTTCATCATGAGTTAAGCTATCAGGATCTTCAAAATACTTCTCCATGAGAGTATCATCCTGCTCAGCAACTGATTCGATAAGTTTCTCGCGCCACTCATCAACAGTCTCGATTAAATCCTCAGGAATATCAATTTCTTCCCAAGTCATACCCATATCTTCTTCATTCCAAACAAATGCTTTGTTTAAAACGAGGTCAACAACTCCGCGGAATGTCTCTTCAGCTCCGATAGGAACTTGGAGAGGAACTGGGTTAGCTCCTAGCATTTCACGAATCATAGTAACTACGTTGAAGAAGTCCGCTCCTGAGCGATCCATCTTGTTTACGAAGCCTATACGTGGCACTTTATATTTATCCGCTAAAGACCAGTTAGTCTCAGACTGAGGCTCAACACCAGAAACTGCACAGAATAGACCCACAGCACCGTCTAGCACTCTTAAAGAACGCTCTACCTCTACTGTAAAGTCAACGTGACCTGGTGTATCAATAATGTTTATACGGTGTTCAACATCCTCAAATGTCCATGAACATGTAGTAGCAGCAGAAGTAATCGTAATTCCACGCTCTTGCTCTTGCTCCATCCAATCCATTGTAGCAGCACCATCATGTACTTCACCAATCTTATGTGAAATTCCAGTATAATATAGGATACGCTCCGTACATGTCGTTTTACCGGCATCAACGTGGGCCATTATGCCGATGTTCCTTGTTAGGTTGAGGTCTCTCTTTGCCATAATATATTAGAAACGGAAGTGAGCGAATGCTTTGTTTGCTTCAGCCATACGGTGAGTATCTTCTTTCTTTTTGAAAGTAGCACCTTCTTCTTTCGAAGCAGCGATGATTTCAGCAGCAAGACGATGAGACATAGACTTCTCGTTGCGCTTACGTGCGAAACTGATAAGCCAGTTCATAGCGAGACTGTTTTTACGGCCATCGCGAATTGGGGTAGGGATTTGGAAAGTGGCTCCACCGACACGACGGCTTCTTACCTCTACTCCAGGAGTTACATTTTCGAGAGCTTTCTTGAACAACTCAAGACCGTCTTCACCAGACTTATCAGTCACTTGTTCTATAGCGCTGTAGAAAATCTTGAACGCAGTACTCTTCTTTCCGTCTTTCATTAAACTGTTGACGAAAACTGTTACTTGAACATCTCCGAATTTAGGATCCGGGAGGACGCGGTGCTTTTTTGCTACTTTCCTTCTCATAGTTCAGTTGATTACTTCTTCTTAGCTCTTTTAGTTCCGTACTTAGAACGACTCTGAGTACGTCCGTCTACACCCGCTGTATCGAGTGCACCACGAACAATATGGTAACGTACACCTGGAAGATCTTTTACACGACCTCCACGAACAAGTACTATACTGTGCTCTTGTAGATTGTGACCTTCACCTCCGATATAGGCGTTTACTTCGTTTCCGTTTGTAAGTCTTACACGTGCTACCTTTCTCATCGCTGAGTTAGGCTTCTTAGGTGTAGTTGTGTACACACGGACACACACGCCACGACGTTGCGGGCATGAGTCCAGTGCTGCGGACTTACTAGTTACCGGCTTTGTGTACCGGCCCTTGCGTATGAGCTGCTGTATTGTAGGCATCGTCGCGGTTAGCGTTTTCAAATGGGCATAAAAAAGACAATCCCAATTTTTAATGGGGGTGCAAAAGTAGGACATTTTGTATTAATTACAACAACGTTTTGCAGGTTTTTTCAATCATAATCTTAAACAACACTTTACTTCTTACTAAATAGACAAGTGCCTAACTTCGCTCTGTGGATTTTTTAAACGAATTAAACGCCCCACAAAGGGCAGCTGCAGAACACCTAGAAGGGCCCATGATGGTCATAGCTGGTGCTGGCAGCGGGAAAACTAGGGTATTAACCTATCGTATTGCCAATTTGATGCAACAAGGGATAGATCCTTTTTCAATTTTGGCCTTAACCTTTACAAATAAAGCTGCCAAGGAGATGAAGGAGCGTATAGGCAAGGTTGTAGGGGATGTCGAAGCACGACACCTAATGATGGGCACCTTTCACAGCATTTTTGCACGTATCCTTAGAATTGAGAGCGATAGAATTAATTATCCTTATAATTTCACCATATACGATAGTCAGGATAGCAGGGCTCTTCTTAAAGATATCATTAAGGGATTAGGGCTTGATGACAAGGTATATAAGGTAGCATCTGTCGCGAATCGTATTTCTGGAGCGAAGAATAATCTCATTAATCCTATGAGTTACGCAAACCACGTTGAAATTCAAGCTGAGGATAAACAAGCTGGTAAACCGAGGATAGTCGATATTTTCATGGCTTACGAAAAACGCTGTTTCAATGCCGGTGCGATGGACTTTGATGATCTTTTATATAAGATGAATGTCTTGCTTAGAGATTTTCCGGACTTACTTAATAAGTATCAGCAACGTTTTAAATACATTTTGGTCGACGAGTATCAGGACACGAACTATGCGCAGTATCTCATTATAAAGCAACTTGCAGCCGCTCATAAAAATGTGTGTGTCGTGGGTGACGATGCGCAGTCAATATATGGCTTTCGAGGGGCTAGTATCCAGAATATCCTCAACTTCAAGAAGGATTACCCTGAGACTAAGACTTACAAGTTGGAGCAGAATTACAGGTCCACAAAGACGATTGTTAATGCGGCGAATTCTGTAATTGCTGTGAATAAAGACCAAATAAAAAAAGAAGTTTGGACTGAAAACGCTGACGGAGAGAAAATTAGGATACACAGAGCATCCAGCGATAACTACGAGGGGAGGTTTGTGGCGGATCACATATTCGAAACGCGAGGGAGAGTCGGGTGCGAATACGGGGACTTCGCTATATTATACAGAACAAACGCACAATCAAGGTCATTTGAGGAAAGCTTAAGAAAGATAAATATTCCGTACAGAATCTACGGTGGGCAAAGTTTCTACCAAAG
>DQRJ01000179.1 GCA_015663855.1 Flavobacteriales bacterium
AGCAGGAATTTCCTGATGCTACTTTGCATATTGTTTTCGGAGCTGTGAGGGACAAAGATCTTTCTTCTGTTATCTCGTTAATTCCCAAGTCATCAGTTATGTATTGGTGTGCAGCAGACATCCCACGAGCGATGAATGTAACGGTTTTAAATGAAATAGGTGAGAAAAACGGGCTTTTAGGATATGTGTTTGACACCGTGGAAGATGCAGTAACCTCTGCAAGAAAACGATGCTATAATGTGGAGAATAGTAAAGCTATAGTTTGCGGAAGCATATTTGTTGTAGGCGACGCATTGAAAATATATAGTTAAATAGTAGTGGTTAGATTTTTTTGTGGAAAACAAAAAAGCCCAATACACTGTGTGTACTAGGCTTTTCCGCTTTCTTTTTTTTAAGTGGGCGATGAGGGGCTCGAACCCCCGACCCCCTCGGTGTAAACGAGGTGCTCTGAACCAACTGAGCTAATCGCCCTAAACGCGGGTGCAAATATACTAAGTTGTTCTCATCTTTGACAACTTGAAGCAAAAAGAAATAAATACGAGTTGGAGGCGAATACATTCGCCCTTCCTTTTCGATCTTGCTAGACATCTTGAAGGAGGTGTGAAGTATAAAGATATATGTTTAAGCGAACTATTGATCGCAGAACTATCCAAGATAGAACAACTACGTACAAGCTTATTGAAAAGCTCTGATATGATTGTAGTTGATGATTTTGGTGCGGGGAGCAGAGTCTTTAGCAATGATATTAGGCCTGTAAATAAAATAGCCAGAGTGGTATTGCAAAGTGAGAAAGTTGCATTATCGATTATGAGTATTTTAATTTTCTGGAGAAGTAAAGGGCTAGGAGGGAGAATTCTAGAGATGGGGACATCTTTAGGCGTGACAACGGCATATCTGGCAGCTTCGGGGTGGGATGTTGAGACGTGGGAAGGATGTAGGAACACAGCCGAGTATGCAAGATGTAATTGGCAGGGTTTGGGATATGATGGAAAAATTAAAAGTAAAATCGGAACATTTAATACTCTACTCAATGAAGATAAAGGTGGGTGGGATGTAGTGTTTCTTGATGGACATCACGATGGTCCATCTACGATTAAGTATGTTGAGATTTTGAAAACCAAACTCAATCCTGGGGGTGCAATTTTGATTGATGATATTGATTGGTCCGAAAGTATGAAGATTGCTTGGGAGAGGCTCCTAGAAGATCCACATTGGAATATTACTATGAAATGGAGAGGAAAGGGATGGCTTTTTAACAGAGTTGGGGATGTTGAGCAACATCTTAAACTTAGAAAGTCGTATATTCCGCTCTCAAAATTTATATAAAATGAAACGAATTACTATTGTGTTGGCTGCTGTAATTATGATGATGTCTTCTCAAGTACAAGCGCAGATTTCTAAGTCAGAGAATAACACTAAAGGCAAGAGTACGAGTGAGAGCTCTATGGTTGAAAGTGGGGATTTTAAAATTTACGGTGAGATGATGGCTTTCGAGCTTAACGGTAAATCTATCGTTAAAATAAGTTTCGACCCTATCATGGATAGAATTGGTGCAGATAAAGAGTCTATAGCTACTTCATACCAAATGTCTCAACATCAGTACGCTTCTTTAGGACAAGCTTTAAACGTTCTTTCATCTAATGGATGGGAAGTGGATGCTGTTTGGACTACACTTGAGAGAAGCGGAACTGTTCAGCACTTTTTAGTTTCAAAAAAGGTAGCCAAATTGACTCCTGCAGCACCTTGGTTAGATAAAAACACACGTGGCGGCAATGCCGGCAAAGGTAACGGCTCAAGAAAGTAACTTGTCTATTAAGAATTTTAAGATGAAAAGGGGACGCAGAGCGCGTGTCCTTTTTTTCGTTTTATCCACGTATGTTTTCCTTCAATTAGCTTGGTGGGCGAACTTGTTAATTAGCTCGGCGACTGATCTATTAGAAGCGAGATCAGTTTTAGGGGCTTCGTCAGACCAAATCCTTCAAGCGGTTAATGATTGGGAGAAAACGATATTAATGGTTGCAGGAGAAGGTAGCATTTTTGCTTTGCTGTTTTTCTTCGGGATTACCTGGATTTGGCGTGTAATTCGAGCAGATAATTACCGATTAGCGAGAGAAAGAAATTTCATTCTTGCGGTAACTCACGAATTGAAAACACCCATAGCATCAATCAGATTGGCGATAGACACAATTAACCGATTGAAACTTAAGGGGGAAGAGCGAGAGGATATGCTTGAAGTAGCTAAGTCCGGGACACTTCGTTTGGAACGAAGAGTTGAAGATATTTTACAGGCAACCCGTTTAAATCTCCCCGACGCTTTAGTTCGATGCCCATTCAACATTGCTGAATTTATTGAGGTAGAGGTATCGATTTTTAAACACTTAAATCCTGAAACATCAATTAATGTTGAGGTAAATGGAGACAAAGAGGTGTTGTTGCTAGGCGATGAAGAGATGTGGAAGCTTTGTTTAACAAACCTACTTGAAAATGCGATTAAATACAGTCCGGAAAAAGCTTTGGTGGAAGTCGTATTAGATATAACCCCGAAACAAACTACTCTCTCGATTATCGATCATGGGCCTGGAATTAAGCCTGAGGAAAGAGAACTAGTTTTCGAGGCTTTTTATAGACTAGATAGAGATAAAAATGTTGAGGGGACGGGGTTAGGACTTCATTTGGTTTACAGAATTGTGAGAATGCACGACGCGGACATTTCGATTAAATCTACTAGTGGTGGAGGGGCTACCTTTGTGGTGGTTTGGCCTACGAATTAAAGATGAGTAAAAAGAAAGTAGCTCTTGTGATTTTAGATGGTTGGGGGTATGGCGCGCAGGATGCGTCGGATGCCATTTTCAACGCGCCTACGCCTTGCATGGATGGTTTGCACGAAAGTCAGCCGCATGCCTCTTTGCGCACTGATGGTGAGTTTGTGGGGCTTCCTGAAGGCCAAATGGGTAATTCCGAAGTCGGTCACATGAACATAGGTGCTGGTCGAGTCGTATTTCAAGATCTACTTCGAATAAACCAAGCTGTAAAAAGTGGTGCTTTCGCTTCCGAGCCCGAGTTGCAGAAAGCTATTTCTATTGCTAAGTCAGAAGGGAAGAGACTACATATTATGGGACTTGTTTCTCGTGGGGGAGTTCACTCACAGCTAGATCATCTTCTTGCAATTGTTGATGCAGTAAACACTTCGGGGGTGAAAGATGCGGTTATTCACGCGTTTACTGATGGCAGGGATACTGCGCCGATGGCTGGTTCTGGATTTGTGAAAGAATTAGAAAATCACTTACTCAAAACGAAATCCCAAATTCAAGTTGCATCTGTCCACGGCAGATATTTTGCGATGGATAGGGATAAGAGATGGGATAGGATTGCAAAATCTTGGAATGTCCTTTGTGGTAACACGTTGGTGACGGAGTTCGATTCAGCTAACGATGGAATAAGATCATCGTATGAAAATGCTATAGGTGATGAGTTTATTGAGCCATTTAAGATTGCTGGTGTTGATGGTAATATGCGAGCTGACGATGTAGTGATTTGTTTTAATTTTAGAACAGACCGATGTCGCCAAGTCACAACTGCCTTGACCCAAAAAGATTTACCGGAGTTCGGAATGCATAAAATCCCATTGCATTTCGTTACGATGACAAATTATGATGATTCGTTCGAGAATATCCGTGTTATTTATGATAAGCCTAACCTTGTAAATACTCTAGGAGAGGTGGTTTCGAAAGCAAATCTATCTCAGTTGCGAATTGCAGAGACTGAAAAGTACCCTCATGTGACATTCTTTTTTAATGGCGGAAGGGAATTGCCTTTCGAAGGAGAGAATAGACTTATGGCGAACAGTCCGAAGGTCGCTACTTACGATCTCAAGCCGGAAATGTCAGCTTGGGAATTAGTAAGTCTTGTGAGTGAAGAGATGAATAACGACAGAGCAGACTTCGTATGTCTAAATTTCGCTAACCCCGATATGGTCGGTCATACCGGTATCTATGACGCCATTGTAAAAGCCGTTTCAACAGCAGATTCATGCCTTGCAGAAGTGATAAAGGTCGGACTGGAAAATGATTATCAATTCGTTATTATTGCCGACCACGGTAATGCCGACCGCGTAGTAAACCCCGACGGATCGCCCCATACTTCGCACACAACTAATCCCGTTCCGGTAATAGTAATTTCCGATGAAGCCACAGAACTTAAGGACGGAAAGCTAGCCGACATCGCCCCCACAATCTTAGATCTACTCGGAATCGAGCAGCCTTCAGAAATGACGGGCAGTTCGCTTATCGCACGATCATAACGTTCCCAGAGAACGTCACCACACCGTCCACACTTAGGTCGGTAACCACATCCCCCTCATATTCTAAAGGATCCTCTCCTGCGTAGTTTACCGCAAGCGTGTAATAGTATGTCCCCTCTGTAAGTGGAGTGTTTGTGTTATTTATCCCTCTCCAAGCACCTTGGAAGTTGAGATTCGAATAAACCATCGTTCCCCACCTGTCATAAACGCGGAGTCGACTCCCCGGATAGCCTTGCAGCCCCATAATATTAAAGACATCGTTGTTGCCATCACTATTAGGAGTGAAAATATTGAAAAATTCAAGCTCGCAAACTTCAACACTGAGAGTGCTGAATGTGATGTTTCCGCAACCGTCAATTAATTGCACTTCAATAGATCCTATACCTCCCGAACCTGTATTGTACAGCCCGTCGTAAAGTCCAGTCACCTCATCGATGTTATCTAAGAATGATACTAAGGTTGTATCGATTGATGCTCCTAAGATTGTAACCCAAACCATATTTCCATCCGGGTCTTCTATCTCAGTCAGTATCTCGCTAAATCCGCCCGTCCCGCCAGAGGTGGGTACGGTCGAGGTTTGGCCTAAGCAAATGGTCTCATCCATACCTATAAATTCATCTAGTATTTCCCAATAAATTGTAGCTTCAGTCACCGATTCACACACATCAGTAACGGTAACTGTTGCCGAGCCTGGTATGAAGTTAGTGTTGTAAGTGAATTCATTTAGAGTGTCATTCTCAGCGGTATCCCATTGGAAGTCATAAGGACCAAACCCGCTAAGGGGATTCACTAATAAGTAAATATTTCCATCAGCATCTAAGCATCCCACCGGTGCGGTGAATAGGGTTATAGGGTCAGGGTCCATAATCACTATAGTAGCGCTAGATAGGATGGTGTCGCCACAATCGTTAACGTATTCGTATTCTATAGTTACAGTCTCAGCTCCCTCGCTGGCGTTGTCATTATAAGGATCTAATATTAGGTCAAACGAATCTTCACCAGGCTCAAGTATCCATGTTGTAGAAATCTCAGTATAGTCACTTCCGTTTACGGCGGTTCCGTAGATGTTTAAAGTAATAGTATCTTGTAATGTGTCGTCAGGCCTTATAACTGTAAATACAGCCGTATTACATCCTTCCACTACTGTGGTGTCGCCAAGGAAAACTTCCGCTCCGTCGATTGCAGCGCTTGCAATAATTTCAACTGAGTTAGATGAGAAACTACCCTCTTCGAGTACTACGAAGGATTCTAATGCGCTATCTGATCCGTCAGCTATTGCTAGTTTAATATGATATGTTTCGCCGCATTGAACTTGTGCAGCAGCAGTGAAAGTGTGAGTGTACCCGTCTATGCATATACCTGTATTGGCCACATTGTCAACGTAAAAACCAGCATTAGTAACGTCGTTTACTGAGCTAATTGTGATGGGTAATTGCGGGTCGCTATCAGGAACTTGTGCAATATTAATAGATCCGTTAGGGAATCCAGCAGGTGCAGCGTATGGTCCTGTAATCCCTGGACCAGAAAGGAAGAAAGCGAAAATATCGTTATACGTAGAGTTCACCCACTCTAAGTACTCATCAGACCCGAATACATAATTGAAAGAAATGCTATCTCCCCCTGCTTCAAAGTCGAATTCTAAAATACAGAGGTCGTTAACTGAGCTAACGGTAAAGCTTTGGCCTATCAGAGGTGGTACCGAATTCGCAACATTGAGAAGATCTACATCTGTCCCTGCACCAGCGCATCCACCGCAAACCTGAGAGTCAGCACAACCTGGGTCACTTAAATGCGTCGCATGGTCAGTACTTAATACAAGTCCTGAAGCTACTGAAAAGAGGCCTTCAGCTCCCGAGAGGTAGCCTATTTGCTCTTCTGACCCTATGAAAGTTATGTTTGTTGCAGTAACGCCGTTTCCAATTAGAACTTCGCTGACATATTGTTCAATGGTATATGGTTGCTCAACTAGTACTTGTGCAGATAATCCAAAGGATATAAGGCATAAAAATAATAGAGCAAAAGTAAGTTTCATAAGGAATGGTTTCAATTGACTCAAACATACGACTTCTTTTCGTCATAATAAGTTGCAAGACTTAACTTTGCTCACATGGGACATCCGATAATTAAGGCAGATAATTTAACCAAACTGTACAAAGTTGGTGATTCGACAGTTAGAGCCCTTGATGGATTTGATATTGAGATTAAAAAGGGTGCTTATATAGCTTTGATGGGTCCTTCAGGCTCGGGCAAGTCAACGTTGATGAATATTTTAGGATGTCTTGACACCCCGACTTCTGGATTTTACCTGCTTAATAATAAGGATGTTTCACAACTGGATGATGATTCTCTCGCTGCTATTAGGAATCAGGAAATAGGTTTTATTTTCCAAACATTCAATCTTCTTCCAAGATATACTGCTCTTGAAAACGTTGCTCTTCCGATGATTTATGCAGGGATTCCCAAAGTAGATAGGATATCCAGGGCTACTGAGGTATTAGAACAAGTAGGTCTAGGTGATAGGGCTTCCCATAAGCCTAATGAGCTTAGTGGAGGCCAAAGGCAGCGCGTCGCTGTTGCCCGCGCCTTAGTAATGAAACCGTCTATCATATTTGCAGATGAGCCTACGGGAAATCTAGATACTGTCACTTCTCAAGGAATTATGGAGTTGTTTGATGAGATTCATAAACGAGGAAATACACTTATTATGGTGACTCACGAGGAGGATATAGCTGCTAGAGCTGAGAGTATTATTAGATTACGGGACGGCAAGCTAGATATGTAGTCTATTCAGAGATTCTGGGTTTTCTTTAGTTCTTACAAGCGAAACCTGAGTGCCCTAACTTATATTTGTCTTACATGGAAAGACAACGAATAGTTAAGGTGTTAGAGACACCACCGTCAGATAATAAGCTGACTGTTTGCGGATGGGTAAGGACGTTTAGGAACGATCGATTTCTCGCGGTAAATGACGGGTCAACACTGAAAAATCTACAATTAGTTATTCAGAGGGATGATATAGACGAGGACGTTTTGAAGCAACTAAATACAGGGGCCGCTGTTAGGGCGGTCGGGATTTTAGTGGAGAGTCAGGGTGGAGGACAGGCAGTCGAGCTTCAAGTGGTAGAGCTTGAATTGCTGGGGGGCGCTGATCCGGATGAGTTTCCTATTCAAATGAAGAAACACTCTTTAGAATTTCTTCGTGAAAAAGCTCACTTGAGATTTCGGACGAACACTTTTGCTGCGGTATTTCGCATTAGACATCTACTGCAATTTGCAGTACACAAGTTTTTTCACGAATCGGGATTCTTTCAACTTCATACTCCTATTATCACGGGTTCAGACGCAGAAGGAGCAGGAGAAATGTTTAAGGTTACGACCTTGGACTTTGACGACATCCCTAAGGGCGAAGATGGAAAAGTAGATTTCGAGAAGGACTTCTTCGGAAAGGCGTCGAACTTGACAGTGAGTGGTCAACTCGAGGCTGAGCTTGCCGCTATGGCATTGGGTCAAGTTTATACTTTCGGCCCGACTTTTAGAGCGGAGAATTCAAACACATCACGACATTTAGCTGAGTTTTGGATGATTGAGCCTGAGATAGCATTTGCGGATCTAAAGGACGATATGAAGCTCGCTGAAGATTGCTTGAAGTATGTTTTAGCGTATGTGATGGAGCACGGGAAGGACGATTTGGCATTTCTTGAAAACAGAGAAATACAAGCTGAGAAACAGCTTCCTGAAAAGGATAGACATAATGACACGTTGAGCGAAAGGATGAAAAGCGTGGTGGAATCTGAATTCGTGCATATGACTTATACTGAGGTGATTAATGCCCTGAGGAATTCAAAGCCGTTCAAAAAGAAGAAGTTTAAATATCCTTGTGAATGGGGTGATGACTTGCATAGTGAGCACGAAAGGTGGCTTGTGGAAAAGCATGTGGGCGGACCTGTAATTGTGACGGATTACCCTGCGGAGATTAAGGCGTTTTATATGCGATCGAACGATGATGGTAAGACGGTTGCTGCGATGGATGTTCTTGTTCCTGGGATAGGTGAATTGATCGGAGGATCTCAGCGTGAGGAAAGATTAGATGTTCTAAAGAAGAAGTGCGCCGACTTTAATATTCCCGAAGATCACGTTTGGTGGTATCTTGAGACCAGGAAATTCGGATCAGCGAAACATTGTGGGTTTGGCATGGGATTTGAAAGACTAGTGATGTATTGCACAGGAATGTCGAACATCAGAGACGTTATTCCTTTTCCTAGAACGCCTATGTCGGCAGAATTTTAACTAAATAAAAAATGCTCAAACAAAGTCTACAACAAAAGCAACTCCAACGACTTTCTCCTCAGCAAATCCAGCTGATGAAGTTATTGCAGGTGCCTACTGTAGAGCTTGAAGCGAGGATTAAACAGGAGCTTGAAGTGAATCCCGCTTTGGAAGAAGGCCTAGAAGAGGAGGAAAGTGATAGTGTTCTTGATGAAGAGGTTAAGAATGATGAATCGATGGAGGAGTTCGATTTTGAAGAGTACCTCGACGATGAAACGCCTGATTACAAGACTAGCATAAGAAATCATGGCCTCGATATTGAAGATAAGGATATTCCACTTGGAGCCGGCGCGACTTTTAGGGAGCTATTAATAAGTCAGTTAGGACTTCATATGCTGGAAGGAAACCAGCGCATGTTAGGTGAGCACATCATAGGCCAGCTGGATGATGATGGCTATTTGAGGCGCGATTTAGAGAGTATAGTAAATGATTTGGCATTCACTCAAAACTTAATGGTGGAAAAGGAGGAGCTAGAGTCGGCTCTTTTTGTAGTCCAAACCCTTGATCCCGCTGGCGTAGGTGCGGTAAGTGTGCAAGATTGTTTGTTAATTCAGATTAAACGTAAGATTGATGTTTTTAAGGATAAGGAAGATGAAGAAAGGATAGAATCTCTTTCTATTGCTGAAAATATATTAGATCATCATTTCGAAATGTTCTCAAAGAAACATTATGACTCTCTGACTTTAAAATTAGAGATTTCGGATGAGGAGCTAAAGTCGGCACTCGACGAGATTACAAGATTAAACCCGCGTCCCGGAAATTCAGGAAGTGAATCCTCTAAGACGATTCAGCACGTAGTTGCAGATTTCCTTTTAACTCTGCAGGACGATGAAGTTCAGGTTTCATTAAACCAAAGGAATGCTCCCGAGCTTCGAATTAGCCCATCTTACAAGGAGATGATGGATACGTACTCTAGCGGGGCTAAGACATCTAAATCTCAACTGGAAGCTCTGACTTTCGTAAAGCAAAAGGTCGATGCGGCAAAATGGTTTGTCGATGCGATTCATCAACGACAGCTCACATTAATGAAAACAATTAGAGCTATTGTTGATCACCAAGAAGACTATTTTAAAAGTGGTGATGAGACTGATATTAAGCCTATGATACTCAAGGATATCGCAGAGAGAATTAATATGGATATCAGTACGGTTTCGAGAGTCGCAAATAGTAAATACGTCCAAACACCTTACGGAACTTTTCTACTTAAAACCTTTTTCTCGGAGAGTCTATCAACTGATAGCGGAGAGGATGTGAGTTCTCGAGAAGTGAAAAGAATACTTCAGGATTCTATAGATGACGAGGACAAGAAAAAACCCTTGACCGATGAAAAGCTCGGTCTCATCCTTAATTCGAAAGGTTATCACATAGCTCGTAGAACTGTCGCCAAGTACCGAGAGCAGCTCGGAATTTCGGTTGCAAGACTTCGCAAGGAAATCTAGTATAGTAACTATAAGTTGAGTTCATGAATTTCCTAGCAAAACTTGTATCGGCTATCCTTCACCCACTTCTTATGCCTCTTGCGTCGTTATTCCTCCTTCTGCATTTCGACCCATATCTATCCCATAGATTTGAAATCTTTTTCTACCTAACGTTGATTATCTCAATCAACTCACTAGCTCCAGCGGTATCTCTTTGGTTTATGCATAAAAGAAAAGTCATATCTGACTTAGACATAACTGACAGAAAGGAAAGAGCCATGCCCTTTTTTATCGTTTTATCTTACTTCACCCTTGCATATATTTTATCACTGGAGATTACAGGTATTTTCATCCCCGTATTGTACAGATCACTTCTACTAGGTCTTGTATTATCAATTTTCGTAGGATGGCTGATTACTTTCAAATTTAAATTAAGTATGCACATGCTGGGTTCAGGTGGTGTACTTGCAGCAATATTAGCTGTAGGGAATATTTATAACACTATTGATATCGCATGGATATCGGCCATAATAATTGGAGGAGGACTTATGGGATGGAGCCGTCTTTATTTGAAAGCTCATACTCGATGGGAGGTCTACACAGGCTACGCAGTAGGTTTTCTGTGCATGGGCAGCTCCATTTATTTCGAGCTAGGGTAGGTAAATAGTTTTCGTTTCTTTAAGCTACCTCAGAATTAAACTCGCCGGCTTCATTCGTGGAAGATAGATATAGGCTGAGTGCTGTATGAGCTCTTTTGAGTTCGTAAACAAGCTCATATACCATTCCAGGAAGTTCCGATGTGTTTTCTGAAAATTTAGATCTGGTCTCTATACCTAATACCAAATATTCGGTATCCTTCAGCCCCAACATTTTAACACTGGATTTCAGTGTGTGTGCTACGGTATGCAGACAATCTAGTTCACCCGCGTCAACACGACTTTCTAGAATAGCACAGTAATCGGGACTTTGTTTCAGAAATAGTTCAATTATTCCGTTTACTAATCGCCGATTCCCTTGGAATGCATCTTCTAGATATGTCAAATCAAATGGGGTAAGCATGTAATTCCTTACGAGAGTTAATAATAAAAGGTTACGTCGAATTTCAATAAGCGGGGTTTCTCGTCGTTAATTTGGAGTATGGATATAAAGTCTTCGATATTAGTTACGGGTGGAGCGGGATATATAGGGTCGCATACCGCAGTAGCATTGGTGGAGGCGGGGTTTAGGGTGGTTTTGCTCGATAATTTGTGTAATTCCGAGCTTAGTGCGGTCGAGGGCGTGAGGTCGTTAGTAAATGCGGGGCGGGGGGCGAGTGTGGAGGTGCCGTTTTATGAAGTGGATTGTCGAGATAGAGAAGGGGTGAGCGAGGTTTTTCGGTCGGAATTAAAGAAGGGGACTCGAATAACCGGTGTTATACATTTCGCTGCGCTCAAAGCCGTAGGGGAAAGTGTAGAGAAGCCAGATCTTTATTACGACAATAACATAGGAGGGACGAAAGTACTTCTTGATGTAATGAAAGAATTCGAGGTCGAGAGTTTGGTTTTTTCTTCAAGCTGCACAGTTTATGGCGAGCCGAAGATTGTACCTGTCGATGAAAACTCACCATTCTTGCCATCAGAGTCGCCATACGGTTTTACGAAGCAAGAGTGCGAGAAATTAATTGAAGAACACTCGAAAACAAACGACATCCCTAAGTTAAACTCTGCCTTACTTAGGTACTTCAATCCCATAGGAGCTCATCCGTCCTCTCTTATCGGCGAATCGCCTAAAGGCATCCCCAACAACCTCGTTCCTTACCTATGCCTATCCGCAGCTGGTACAATAAGTCCTTTAACGGTGTTCGGCACCGACTATCCGACACCAGACGGATCTTGCGTAAGGGATTACTTGCACGTTATGGATTTGGCGGAAGCACACGTAGCGGCGATTCAGTATCTAATCGCCAAATCGTTATCGTCTGACCTGACGGGAAGTTCACATACAAGGGCGTTTAACTTGGGTACAGGATCTGGGGTCTCAGTGCTGGAAGTTATTGCGGCGTTTGAGAAAGCAACTGGGATTCCCGTTCCGCATGTTTTAGGCAAGAGGAGGGAAGGGGATGTGGTTTCTATTTGGGCTGAGGCCTCAAGGGCCAAATCAGAACTTCAATGGCACGCCACCCGCTCGCTTGAAGAAGCTTTAAAAGATGCCTGGAATTGGCAAAAAAAGTCAAAATAAAAAAAGACCCAATCCGTAATGGATCGAGCCTTTTCTTATGTTGTTAGTAGGGAGTTAAGCTTAAGCTTTTGAGCTTAGTGCTTAATTACAGTCGTGTGAGTAACTTCATCACCGTGCACTACACGTAGTGAGTAGAATCCTACCTCATCTATATCGTCAGTGTTGAAAGTAATTACTTTGTTATCTGGGTCGATGTTAATCAGGTCAGCACGAAGTACGTTTCCAGTGAAGTCAATCAACTGAACGATCACCTTTCCTTCCTCGATTCCGTCGATACGGATACCTAACTCGTTCTCGAATGGGTTAGGGAAAGCTATTACTTTTAAAGTAGACTCGATGAAAGTTGAAGTATCATCGTCGTTTTGGTTTTCTCTAACTAAAGCAGAAAAGCAAAGGTTTGTCTCAAGCTCAGTTCCGTTGAAGGTACAAGTACCTAGAGCGTCTGCTGGTTTGTTATTCGCTTGAACTGCAAGACGAGTTTCATATATAGACTTTACACCGATTTTGTAAGTGAATCCTTCACGAACTTTAATGTTCATAGGAACTACTAGTACGCCGTCTCTAACGTTACGAGCTGTTACCTCTTGAGATAAAAGAACAGTGTTGTGAGGATCTTTAATAAACAAACGACCTACGAAGTCTGCATCGATATGCTGAATTTGAACTGAAGTTTGGCTTAAAAAACCATTAGAACATGCAGTGAAAGTCTGAACAATAGACTCACCAGTAGAAACGATACGCCCAGTGTGGTTATACACCTCAGTGTTACAAAGACCGTTAGCAGACTTGTTTAAAGGAGTGATTGAGTCATCACCTCCATATGCAACACGACCTTCATCGTTAGCAAGTGTAGTAGCATTTACAGTTTTAAAACCAAACTGTCCAGCAAGCTGACCACGGTAAGGTGTACCGTCAATAGTAAGCGTTCCCATAGGACCTTGCTTAGAACGAAGACTAAGATCGTATCCAGTTTCTGCGGTTACATTTAAAATGTACCGAGCTCCAGACTTAACGTGAGTCTCCATAGGAAGAACCACTTTTCCGTCTAAAACCTGTTCCTTTTTGAAACTAGCAAGATTAAGAATTTCACCATTCATTGAGCGAACCTCAACAGTGTAAGTTCCACGATCATTTAAGCCTTTAATATCTAATGAAACTTCCAAAAGTTTTCCATCAGTGCAAGCTGTGAAAATTTGGGTTGCAGAAGAACCGTTTAATAGGATAGTATTGTCAGCGTCTTTTACATCGTAAGAGCAGTCGAAAGCTGAGGTAGCATCCAAAGAGTTAGTAAGAGCAGCAGCATCCTGAGCCAGAATGTTACCAGAAGTAAGAACTGCGATAGCAGCGAGGGTTGAATAAAACTTGTTCATCTTATAAAGATTGATAGGGTAAAAAAAAAGATTCACACTCTTTTACTGCTATGTGTCTAAATAAGTTGCGTTTTAGTTCAAAAAAAAATGACCTTAGTACGCAATTAGCTATTAATCAGCCGTTTACGCTCGTAAATAAAATCGATAATAAATAAGAAAATAGCGCAATCTCAGGTGATTTCATCTGATTTACAGCTTGTTGCGAGGGGGTTTATTAGAAAGGTCCTCTTATTATTCCCTTGTCTGACTCACGTATGAAGCCGAGAACGAAGTCTTTGTCCTCGCAAGCCGGGAATTCAGCATCGCACACCTTAAGGGCGTGACTCATATTTACATTCTGAATGTACAGCGTTCTGTAGATATCTTCGATGCGTTGGATTTTAGCTACGTCGAATCCTCTTCTTCTAAGACCTATAGAGTTAACTCCGATGTAGGAGAGAGGTTCACGTGCGGCCTTTATATAAGGTGGGATGTTTTTTCTAACGAGGGAGCCACCGGCAACGAAAGCGTGTTCGCCAATACGTATGAACTGTTGAACTCCTACCATCCCCTCGATAATGACCCAGTCATCAATTGTAACGTGCCCAGCGACGTTAACTGCGTTAGCGAGAATTACATGGTTGCCGACCTTTACGTCGTGAGCGAGATGTACGTAAGCCATGATTAAGCAATCATCTCCCACAACGGTCTTTAGTCGGTCGGATGTAGCGCGATGTATAGTAACGCACTCTCTAACGACAGTCCTATCTCCTATCTCAACAGTAGTAGATTCGTTATCGAACTTGAGATCTTGTGGCTCGGCGCCAATAACAGCTCCTGAAAATATTTTACAATCCTCTCCTATAGTAGTACTTTCTATTATTGAGACGTTAGGGCCGATGTGAGTTCGAGAGCCTATTGATACGTTTGGTCCAATATATGAGAATGGTTCAATAACGACCTCTGAGCCAATTGAGGCATCGGCGTGTACGAAAGCTTGTGGGCTGATGGTTGCTGACATGTGGCTTGCGCGAATACTAATTAATTCTCTGAATTTTCGGTAGGGACTCTGTCTTTAATTACTTTTGCGAGAAGGATGGCTTGGGAAACTAGTTTTCCTCTAACGTATCCTTTTCCTTGCATATGTACTAATCCCCTTCTAATAGGTGAGATTAATTCTAAGTGAAATACTATACAATCTCCAGGCAGTACTTTTTGTTTGAATCTGACGTCGTCTATTTTCATAAAGTATGTAGACCAAAACTCAGGTTCCTCCACACTCGAAAGCGCGAATACTCCTCCTACTTGCGCCATTGCCTCAACTTGAAGGACTCCAGGCATTACCGGGTTGCCGGGGAAGTGACCCTGGAAGAACGGTTCATTCATCGAGACGTTCTTAAGTCCGGTTATACTACTCTCATTCATCTCGAGGATGCTATCTACGAGTAGGAATGGATAACGATGCGGTAGAAGTTTAGAAATAGCGTTGATATCGAGTATGGGCTCTCTATCAGTTCTTAGGTCGGGTTTACTTTCGAAATCAATCATTTTCTTACAAATTTCCTTTGCAAATTCTACATTAGCTGCGTGGCCAGGGCGAGCAGCAAGGACGTGACCTTGTATATAACGTCCAGTCAAAGCTAGGTCGCCCAAGATGTCTAGAAGTTTATGACGAGCAGGCTCGTTGCTAAATCTAAGAGCTGAAGTGCTAACAACGCCCGCTTCATCTTCGACCACTCCGAGTTCGTCCCTCCCCATCGAGTCAGCAATAGATTGCAACTCCTCTTTAGAGTAAGGCCTCTCCGCTAGAACTACAGCGTTATCAACATCGCCCCCTTTAATCAACCCCTGTTCGGCTAGCGCCTTCACCTCTTTCATAAAGACGAAAGTTCGACATGGCGCTATTTCCACAGCGAAATCAGCAAGTCCATCTAACCTCGCGTGTTGAGTACCTAGAATAGGGCTATTGTAATCGACCATTACCGTTAGTCGTAAACCTTCATCCTCGTTGTCATTAGGTACGATTAGCATTTCAACGTCCCGCTCTTTATCTGCGAAGCTGATATTTTTTCTGATTCTGAAGAATTTCCTGTCCGCCTCTTGAATTTCAGTTCCGACTTTTGCAAATCCTTCAATATATACCTGGGCACTACCGTCAAGTATAGGAACTTCTCTTGCGTCGAGTTGAATAAGAGCATTATCTATACCCGAAGCGTATAAAGAAGCGAGAATATGTTCGGTTGTATGTACTTCGACGTCGCCTTGAGTAAGTGTTGTGCTTCTTAA
The DNA here is from genome assembly GCA_015663855.1 of Flavobacteriales bacterium. Lineage (GTDB taxonomy): Bacteria > Bacteroidota > Bacteroidia > Flavobacteriales_D > Sanyastnellaceae > UBA974. The sequence continues at coordinate 15,897 of DQRJ01000179.1, forward strand.
TGTTGAACTAACATGCTTTGCACAAGCATCAATTGTAGGCTCACCCTCTAAATCTGTTCTTTGGAATTTATAACCGTGGTTCTCATCTGCTGGGAGAACAGTTAAAGTACACATTTCACCAGTATGCAATCCTACTCCCTTAAAGGCTGCTTTAGCTTTAAGTGTATGTTGCTTAGTAGATTGAATCATATATTTTGAGTTTCTTGGTCTCTTTTACTAGTTGAATCACCCTGCTCGCTCTGAATACTCTTGTTTTTCTCAGCACGTACTAGCTTGCGAAGTGCAATTTGGAATTTTTGGAATGCTTTAATAGGCATTGCTGGATTTCCTTGATAAGTACCGTTCGGAGTTAATAGGCTCGCAGATACCCCTGACTTAGCGGCAATTCGCGAACCATTTGCAATCTTAAGGTGCCCACCTATCCCCACTTGTCCTCCTATCATACACTGAGATCCGATGGTGGTAGAGCCTGCGATACCGGTTTGGGCTGCAATAACAGTCTTTTCACCTATGATCACATTATGCGCAACCTGAATGAGATTGTCTAGCTTACAACCCTTTCGGATGATGGTCGATCCGAGGGTAGCCCTGTCCAAAGTGCATAACGCGCCCAAATCACAATCGTCCTCAAGGATCACATTCCCCGTCTGCGGAACCTTAGCGTATGAGCCATCTTCTTTAGGCGCAAACCCGAACCCATCTGATCCGACAATCGTTCCGCCCTGTATAGTGCAACGATTACCTACTTGGCATCGGTCAAGAATTCTGACTCCTGAGAAAAACATCGAATCACAGCCGATTGTTACATCCCTCCCTATATATACGTGTGCCCTAAGCTCAGTCCTATCTCCAATTACCGCACCCTTATCTATAACTACTCCAGGCCCGATAGCACATCCTTTCCCGATAATTGCGTCCGGATGCACGATCGCAGAGGAATGAATACCCTCGTCTCGCTTTAAAATATTGTCGTACGACTCTAGTAATACCGCAAAAGCCCGATAAGGATCTTCTACTACAACTAAAGTCATGTCCTTAGGTAGAGCTTGACTTGGCTTGAAATCTTGCCCCACTACGACTACGGTCGCTCCACAATTGTATACGAATTTCTCGTATTCCATGTTAGCTAGGAAAGTCACAGAGCCCGCTCCTGCGGATTCTATCTTCCCAAGCTTACGGACTCTTGCTTCTGGATTTCCAGAAACAGAACCCTCTAGAAGTACTGCTAACTCAGCTGCGGTTTGTTCCATATGAGTGCAAAGATATTTATTAAGGCGACGATTCAGGCGTATTTCTCGCGGAATTGCTCCCACAAGATTGTGAATTCCTCACGGTTCCATTCGAAGTCCCAGATAACTTCGCCCGGCGCTTGGAGTAATACATCCCTAACGTTTCCGTTTATGTTTTTCTTATCCCCTCTCATTTTAGCCCAAACCTCCTCCGAACTCCCCATATTCACTCGTTTTTCTATCCCAGTAACGATCCATTGTTGAAGTTCCGAGGCGATGTTTTTATCGAATCCTAGTTTAATAACGGATGCCTCAAGCGCAAATACGAGCCCCCATGCGACGGCTTCTCCGTGTTTAATTCTAGCGCTCGAGTCTTCGGTTTTATCCAGACTCAAGCTTTCTAATGCGTGCCCAACTGTATGACCGAGATTAAGAGAGGCTCGCTCTCCCTTTTCCTTTTCATCCCTTCGAACGATCCCCTCCTTTATTTCGGCAGACCTTTTAATAAACCTTCCCACCCCATCTAAATCACTCGAAACGTTCTTAAAATCGTTTAGGTGTTCCCCACCGATCAGCAAAGCATGTTTCGCCATCTCCGCCCATCCACTCCTAATTTCTTCTGGTGGGAGTGAGGCAAGCCAGGTTTGGTTTATGCCTACCATCAACGAATTATAAAAAGTGCCTATCTGATTTTTAATCACTCCATTCTTACACTTGCGATTCACACCAGTCTTCCCACCTATAGCAGCATCCACCATCCCTAGCACGGTTGTGGGCAACAACACTAAACCTAACCCCCTTTTATATGTACTCGCAGCAAAGCCGCCCATATCGGTAATTGTTCCTCCCCCTAAACAAATGAGCACAGTCTCCCTATCCGCTTCCACACTATCAAAGAACTCATACATCCTATCAACGTTATCTAGAGTTTTCACACTCTCCCCACCTTCAATTTCGATTAAGTGAACTTTCGTCGTTTTAACACAAACATCCATTACGCCATCCACATAGCTTTTCGGTAGATTGCTATCTGCGATTATTACGACCCCAGAACTATTACCGACCACCCTTTCGAGTTCGCCCTCACTATATGTCGTAACTACACTTACCATTTTCTATTCATCAACCACAAAGTTCGACAATTTCGATTCTTATATTCATTTTTAACCCACAAAAAAAGCCCGCACACTGTGCGGGCTTCTTTGTCTTAGTCTTGTGGTACTACTGGGATTCGAACCTAGGACACATGGATTTTCAGTCCATTGCTCTACCAACTGAGCTATAGTACCAATTAAGAGTTTGCAAATATAGTATAGTCTTCTCACAATTTGCTAACTAAATAAAATAAAAATTTGCATTATGTAAAATTATGTATTATGTTTGTAATGGACTTTCGAGTCTTGCTATGTTGAATCTAAACCAAATCGTATCATTATGCGTAAACTGTTATTACTTATTCCCGCGTGCTTACTAGGATTATCTTCCGTCTTTGCACAAACTTCTCAATCCGGCGCAGACCCATGTGGACCCGATTGCCCTATTATTTTTTCTGATGCTCTTCCTTCCTATGAGGTGGAATGTGCTGAAGACCTTCCTACTTCTTGTGAAGAATATCTGTCAGATAACGGAATAACCGCATTGACAGCATCTAACTTATGCTTGGGTGGATCCTATGAGGTTTTCTGTACAATTCTAAGCGCTAATAGTGAAGTTGACGGCGGATCTGCCGTCCAAACCGAATGTGAAGGATCCACAGCAAAGCGTGACGATTCTCTTGCAGAAGGTGCATACGGCGCAACTGATGGCGCACTTCGTATTTACGGATTAAGTGCTTTAGGTATTACAGACAGTGATTACTTTGTCGAGGACCCATCTGCTCCATTACAATTCGTTC
>DQRJ01000048.1 GCA_015663855.1 Flavobacteriales bacterium
GATAACTCTCCTGTTATTCCTGGATCTGCACTTGGAGCTCTTAACGGAGAAGATAAGTGGGTTGATACAGTAAAAGAGCTAATGACTGCGGTTGATGCTTGGATTGAGATTCCACCACGTGATAATGAGAAGCCATTCCTAATGTCTATTGAGGATGTATTCACTATTACAGGGCGTGGTACTGTTGCTACTGGTCGTATTGAGACTGGTATCATCAACACTGGAGACGACGTTGATATCATCGGTATGCAAGATGAGAAGATCAAGTCTACTATTACTGGTGTTGAGATGTTCCGTAAGATCCTCGATAGAGGTGAAGCTGGAGATAACGTAGGTTTATTACTTCGTGGTCTCGATAAAAGCGATATTAAGCGTGGTATGGTAATCGCTCGTCCAGGAACAATCACTCCTTATAACAAGTTTAAAGCTGAGGTTTACATTCTTAAGAAAGAAGAAGGTGGACGTCACACACCATTCCATAACAACTACCGTCCTCAGTTCTACTTCCGTACAACTGACGTTACTGGAGAGATCTCTCTAGAAGCTGGTCGCGAAATGGTTATGCCTGGTGATAACGTAACTATCGATGTTACTTTGATTGCTCCTGTTGCTATGGACAAGGGTCTACGTTTTGCTATCCGTGAGGGTGGAAGAACAGTAGGTGCTGGTCAAGTAACGGAAATAATCTCATAACATTAGAGGTTAACCCTCTGTAGAATCTATCGGGAAGAAGGTCCCAATTTTCGGTTCCTTCTTCCTGAATCTACGGGCGTAGCTCAATTGGTAGAGTAGTGGTCTCCAAAACCATTGGTTGTAGGTTCGAGTCCTACCGCCCGTGCAAAACAAGAAACAATGTCTCAAATAACGAATTATATAAAAGAGTCTTACACAGAGCTTATCACTAAGGTCACATGGCCTACTTGGAGAGAGCTTCAGGAGTCTTCAGTTCTTGTATTTGTTGCATCTTTGCTTATTGCAGGTGTGGTATTTATTATGGACTGGTCTTTTGGTGTGAATGCTTCTGATTCAATTTGGAAAGGAGTTGTTGGTAACCTTTACGACTTATTCTAAGACGATTTTGGCAACTATGAGTGAAATAGAAAAAAAATGGTATGTAGTCCGGGCTGTTAGCGGTCAGGAAAAACGAGTTAAAGAGACTATCGAAACGGAAGTCGCTGCAGCTGGTTTACAAGACTACGTAGGCCAAGTTTTAATTCCTATAGAAAAGGTATTCCAAATTCGTAAGGGTAAGAAAGTAAGTAAGGAAAAGAATTTATTTCCGGGTTACGTATATATAGAAGCTGCTCTTGTTGGTGAAATACCTCACCTTGTTAAGAATGTCACAAATGTTATAGGGTTTCTAGGTGCTGAAAAGCGAGGGGACCCAATGCCTATCCGTCAACATGAAGTTAACCGCATTTTAGGTGTAGTTGATGAAATGGCTGATGCTGAGGAAGAAATTAACATTCCATATAAAGTTGGTGAACTTGTAAAGGTTACTGATGGTCCTTTTAACGGATTCCACGGTAATATTGAGGAAGTCAACGAAGAGAAAAAGAAACTTAAGGTTATGGTTAAGATCTTCGGTCGTAAGACGCCGGTAGAACTGGGCTATCTCCAAGTAGAAAAAGATAATTAACGGAACAGACAGTTAGAGCCGTTCGCATGTCCCCTGAATGCTTCCCATTCGCGCGAATCTCAAGACTGTTCATTATATATAGATAAAATGGCGAAAGAAGTAGCTGGACTCATAAAGCTGCAAATACGTGGCGGAGCAGCCAACCCTGCACCTCCAGTCGGACCGGCCCTCGGTGCGAAAGGAGTAAATATCATGGAATTCTGTAAGCAGTTTAATGCTAGAACCCAAGAGAAAGCTGGTAAGGTACTCCCCGCAGTTATCACAGTCTATAAGGATAAGTCTTTTGACTTTATCATTAAGACACCACCTGCTGCTGTCCAATTATTGGAAGCAGCAAAACTCAAAAGCGGTTCTGCTGAATCGAATAGAGATAAAGTGGGACGTGTTAACTGGGATCAAATCCGCGTTATTGCAGAAGACAAAATGCCCGATCTTAATTGCTTTTCCATTCAGTCTGCCATGAAAGTGGTAGCAGGAACAGCAAGAAGTATGGGTATTAATGTCACAGGTAAATTTCCTTCTTAAGTCACAAACCGCACAAAAATGGGACGATTAACAAAGCACCAAAAGGCGGTTGCCGAGAAATTCGACGCCGAAAAGCCTTACACGCTTGATAAAGCATCTTCACTAGTGAAGGAATGCTCAACGACGAAATACGATGCCTCGGTAGACCTTGCCGTGCGACTTGGAGTAGATCCTCGTAAAGCGAATCAAATGGTTCGTGGCACTGTTTCCCTTCCTCACGGAACGGGAAAGGATGTCAAAGTACTTGTACTATGTCCACCTGACCAAGATCAGGAGGCTTTAGATGCAGGAGCTAATTACGTAGGACTCGACGAGTATGTGACGAAGATTAAGGGGGGATGGACCGATGTGGATGTAATTATTACCACACCCCAAGTTATGGGCAAGGTGGGTGCGTTGGGCCGAGTTCTCGGACCACGTGGCCTCATGCCTAACCCTAAGTCGGGTACTGTAACTATGGATGTGGCAAAGGCTGTCACTGACGTGAAAGCAGGTAAGATTGACTTTAAAGTTGATAAATTTGGAATCATTCATGTTTCTGTTGGAAAGGTCTCTTTTGAGGCAGAGAAGATTGAAGAGAATGCTAACGAACTTATTCAAACTTTAGTTCGATTGAAGCCCGCTTCTGCAAAAGGTTCTTATATAAAGAGTATCGTAATGAGCTCTACTATGGGACCTGGTATTAAAATTGATTTTAAATCTATGGTTTAACCATTAAAACGCATCAAATATGACACGTGAAGAAAAAGATTTACAGATCATCGAGCTAAAGCAATTATTAGCTGACAATAGTGTGGTTTACCTTACTGATGCCTCAGGGCTTAATTCAGAAGCGACAACTAACTTGCGTCGTGCTTGCTATAAGAAGGATGTATGTGTGCGCATTGTAAAAAATACGCTACTACGTAGAGCTATGGATGAGTCTGAAGGCGTAGATTACAGTGAACTGTATGAAGTGTTAACAGGTCAAACAGCTCTTTTATTAGGTAACGTAGGTAATATACCTGCAAAGTTACTGAAGGAGTTTCGTAAGAAACATGATAAACCTGTTCTTAAAGCTGCTTATGTTGAAGAAGCTTGTTACTTAGGTGACGATCAAATAGATGTACTAACAGAAGTTAAATCGAAAGATGAGCTCATTGCGGATGTAATCGCATTGCTACAATCTCCGATGAAGAACGTTGTTGGAGCATTAAAATCAGGTGGAAACACCATGTCTGGTCTTGTCAAGGCGCTGCAAGAACGCGGCTGAGCTTGATAGAATTATTATTAAAAGAAACCCATCAATACAATTAATATGGCTGATTTAAAAGTTATGGCTGAAGAGCTCGTAAACTTAACAGTTAAGGAAGTAAACGAACTCGCCACGATCCTCAAAGATGATCACGGTATCGAACCAGCTGCTGCTGCTGTTGCAGTTGCAGGACCCGCTGCTGGCGGTGGTGAAGGTGGCGGCGAAGAGAAAACGGAATTTGACGTTATTCTCAAAGCTGCTGGCGGAGCTAAGCTAGCTGTTGTTAAACTAGTAAAAGAGCTTACAGGCTTAGGTCTGAAAGATGCTAAAGGTATAGTAGACTCTGCACCAGCTCCGATTAAGGAGGGAATCCCTAAGGATGAGGCTGAAAGTCTCAAGACTCAACTTGAGGAAGCAGGAGCGGAGGTTGAGCTTAAGTAATAGCACAACCACGACTATTTAAGGTTCAGGGCGGAGAGCAGGTCTCCGCCCTTGAACCCTTTTTGCCTGTAAAACACTTATGTTTATAAGTAAACAGGTTTAGGTACCTGCTTTGTCGTTGTCTGAAATTAATTTGACCCCCACCTCTCATGTCTTTGGTCAAAACCACCCCAGTCGCCCCAAGAAAAAGTTTTGCTAATGTAGCGTTACCGCTCAAGCATCCAGATTTTCTTGATATTCAACTTCGCTCATTCCAGGAGTTCTTTCAACTTGAAACGAAACCTGAGAATCGCGAATCTGAAGGTCTTTTTAAGGTATTTAGCGAAAATTTCCCTATCACTGATACGAGAAATCAATTCGTACTTGAATTCCTTGATTACTTCATTGATCCTCCGCGCTATAGCATTGCAGAATGTATAGAACGTGGTCTAACTCACAGTGTGCCTCTTAAGGCAAAGCTTAAGCTTTACTGTACAGATCCCGAGCACGAGGACTTTGAAACTATTGTTCAAGATGTTTACTTGGGTACAATCCCATATATGACTCCTCAAGGATCATTCGTAGTGAATGGTGCAGAAAGAGTTATTGTAAACCAGCTACACCGTTCACCTGGTGTATTCTTTGGACAAAGTCGTCATGCTAACGGTACTAAGCTATACTCGGCTAGAATCATTCCTTTTAAAGGATCTTGGATCGAGTTTGCTACAGATATCAATGGTTGTTGCGTAATTAACGAGTAAGGTCCGATAGAACGTGCATGCATCTTATCGTCAACCATGTGA
>DQRJ01000103.1 GCA_015663855.1 Flavobacteriales bacterium
CCGAAAGTCCAATCCCAGTTTATTATAGAATCCCCTCCAGACGCCATAGACAAATCGGTAAAGGATGTCGGATTTCCTTCGCAAACAATACCGCTAATAAAATCTACTACGGGACTCTCAAAAACTTCTGGAATTACATTTACTGTCCTAATACAGCCATTCGCGCCAGTAACAGCCAGTCCCACAACGTACGTTCCAGGAGCGTCAAAGAAAAGCTCAGGTGTTGTCGTTCCGTTAAACGTTCCGGGAGCGACATTAAAAGTCCAATCATAATTTACTCCCTCCCCACTTGTCTCTTGAGCGATTGCGGAAAACGAGTCGCAGCCTACGGTTTGAGACAGTTCTATCAAAGCTGTAGGCGATGGCTTAACGACAATTTCAAACCTCGCCGTATCGTTACATGAATTCGCCTGACCGGCCAGTCCGACCACTCCTAGAACGGAATAGTTCCCTGGATTATTAAACGTCCAAGTCATCGAATTCGACCCACCAGGATACCATTGCCCCACCCCATTGTTGAAATTCCAATAAAACGCCGTTGCCTCCATTTCATCATGAACGAAAGAGGCAGGAAGGCCTTCACAAACTTCGTTTGGTCCTGAAAGATTAGTGGCAAGAGGAGCACGAACGATCAATTCAATTTGAGTAGAGTCAATTCCGCAATAGCTAGAATCGTATAGCATTACGATATACGTTCCGATGCCAGGTAGATCTAAATCGAATGGGGCAGAAGAAGTCCAAGGCCTCCAGTCAATAATCTCATCTACGCCATCACTATCCAAATCTCCGAAGTTCCATTTTTCGAATCTTTGGTTCGTGTTTCCATTTGCGGTACAGTTCATTTCGGTAATATTCGAAAGCTGTACGGTAGTGTCAGGGTAACAAAGTTGAGTCGATGACGCTCCAATAACGGCATTATCTAAATCCCAAATATTGATATAGTCAATTGTCACGCTAGCTCCAGTTCCAAATTCCTTGTTTCTGCAAGCGTTAGTAGCGTATAGAGTAACAGGTCTATTGCAACCAGTACTTCCTGCGAAATAGTCGTGAGTAACTGTTGCTCCTGCATTAGTCGCGTCGTAATCTACAGTTGCTCCGTCATCAAATCCCCATGTGAATGTTGTGGTCGAACTCACGTTTGTGGATGAGTTAAGGAAGCTTAAAGTTGCTGGCGCACATGCGTCGGTGTCCCATCCTTGTGGTATGGTTATAGACGGATTTACTGGCTCCTCCTTGATTAATTCTCCTATGACTTCACATCCGCTGTCGCTTGTAAATGTCAATGTGTATACAGACCAAGCATCAGGATAGCTATGCGCCAATGCATTTCCAGCTACCCAAGATCCAAATACTTCTGGAGTAGAACCGTCGCCCCAGTCGACAGTTAAACCAGCCCAATCGCTAGAAGTTTGAATGAAAACATCGAAAACGCCAGGATTGCAGTTAAACCAAGTCGGTGTGTTTGTTGCATTATCAAATGCATCAATAAGGTCGGGGCATTGGGCGTTAACGTTCATTCCTACTAGGGTTAGGAGAGTAAACGTGGCCGCAGTGCGGAGTTGTTTAGGGCAATACATGCTAATTTATACGCTTTTAATCCACTATAGGTTACAAAAACCGATGCCTAAGTGAATGCCTAAAATTAACTAGTGAGGATCGTGAAAATCGGGGTTCTGTGTAAATGTTGTATCGGTCAGAGCGTGTAAAAAGTCGAGGATAGCTTCTTTTTGCTGTGGAGCTAATTCTAGACCCCCCGTTGTGTACTTCATGAACGTATCGATAGTCGAAGAACTCACGCCACCGCTATTGTAATGTTCGATCACGTCTTCGAGGGTCGAGAATCGTCCGTCGTGCATAAACGGAGCGCTTAAAGCGACATTTCGAAGGGTCGGTGTTTTGAAGAGTCCGGAATCTAAGGGAGAGCCCGTGACGTTCACCCTTCCAGGGTCCATCTCGAATGAAGGATCGAGTCCATTATTGTGGAATAAATAATCCGAAAATTGAAGTCCGGCTTCTCCGTGACAGTGAAAACAGTCCGCACCGAATTCCCCTCCTGGATTTACTTCGGGATCGCCTCCCTCTCTCAAAAACAACTGGTAACCGAGATATTCAGATTCAGTGAGCTCGACTTCACCACGTCGCCATTTGTCGATTTTACTGTCTGAACTAATCATGGTTCGAACAAACTGGGCTATCGCTTTTACAGATAGATCTTCAGTAATCACATCCGATCCGAATGCGTCAAAAAATAATTGGGGGTAATCTAGATCGGCAAAGTCATTGTTTTGTAATCTAGCCTCTACTTCTTCCCAAGCGACATTCATTTCGAGGGGATGCTCTACAGGGTCACGGATTTGGTCTTCAAGAGTCATAGCTCTACCGTCCCAGAAAAATGAAGTGGACCATCCAAGATTAATGATAACGCTAGCATTTCTATCACCTAAAGTGCCATTTACGCCAGAACTGAACTGCTCAGGATCCGAGAAATTCGAAGAAGGGGCGTGACAACTACCGCAAGAAATAGAATGATCTAGCGATAAGGCCTTTTCCCAAAAAAGCAGACGGCCAAGTTTAATCCCTTCGACAGTCATAGGGTTGTCAGCCGGAATATCCATGGGCGGGAAGAAAGCCGGAATCACGATAGTATAAGGAGTTGCTTCCCAAGCAGGATTTTTCCCGCAATTACATCCAGAAGCTACAAGAGTGAGAATGAAACCCGAAACAAGTAATATCTGTGATATTGAATGAGTTTTCATTTTTTACGCATAAATTATTTAAGCGTCCAAGCATCGGTGATGTTATCTACGAACATAATGGCGATAGGCACTTCACCCATTGAATGCCCTACTTCAGAAAGGTCTATGTCTCCGAAAGTTCCTTCAATTGCAGAACCTAAGTCAAGTTCTAAAAACACCTCTTCAATTTCTTCTGAGTGGATAATTATGTTCTGGGATAATTCAAATGTGATTTCCCGATAAAGTGCATCAGTTGCTGGATGCAACGCAAATGGAATTTCAATTACACCACCAGTTTCAGCAGCAAGTTTACCTTCATGTTTCACAAAGAAATAGCTATTATCCATATCCCATCGCATGCCAGCTGAACCACTTACGCTAAGTGGGTGACTGTTCGGGTATGAGGCCGGATCCACACCCTGATTCATCTCTGAGGGAACACCTAAACCAAACTTAATCGCATCAAATTCATGGTGTTTCTTCAAGACGTCACAATTGATTTCGCCTAGAGCTGAAGCGGTTGAAACCGTGAAGTCTAATCGAGAAATAGAAGATGTGTTGATCCACTCTCCGTCTAGATCTCTTAAGGATATATCGCTGATATAGCAGTACAATTTTTCTGGTCGAACGGGCCTGTATTGATTGTCAAAGACAGTGTCTCCCATAACTATTTCAACCCCATGCCAATTAAGAGATGTGTTGAGTTTTATCCATCCAGGATCTTTATCTCTACATCCTGTTACACTAAACAGAGTAATAACTCCAAATATTGGTAGGATTGATTTTAACAAAATAGATTTCTTCATTGTAACAACAAAAGTGCATAATGTTATTTAAAAGTACGGGGTTTCGCTCATTAATTGTTGTAATATTTGGAATAATATGGCTAACCCAAATGGAAATTTCGAAGTTGTAAGAGCATCAGCAGGCTCCGGGAAGACGTATAGACTAGTACTTAGGTACTTAGAGTGCGCTTTGAAATATGATGATCCACGTTCCTTTAGACGAATATTAGCTCTGACTTTCACAAATAAAGCTGCGGCTGAGATGAAGGAAAGAATCTTACAAGATTTAAAGAAAATATCCGAGGGCGTAGGTGATAAGAAGGAAGAGCTGTCGAAATTATTGCATATCAGTGAAGGGTCGCTAATTCAAAAAGCGAAAGTGCTTCATATGGAAATGCTGCATCGTTATAGTGACATCGCAGTAATGACAATAGATAGTTTCGTGAATAGGCTTGTGAGGAGTTTCGCTAGAGATCTTGCGCTTGAACAGGATTTCAGAATAGAACTAGATTCGGATAAAGTAATTGAAGAAGCTGTTTCTCAACTGTTGAACAAGGTGGGTGGTAGCGGCAACAAAGCCATAACTGGATTATTAGAGGGCTTTTCAGATTCGCAAGTGGAAGAAGATAAAGATGCAAGGGTGAGACAACCACTGAACGATTTGGGAAAGTCGGTGGTTAACGAAAATATGAGGGAAGTTGTTGATTCGCTTTCTGAAATCCCATTAGTAAAGTTCAAATCATTAAGTATCGAGCTTAGAAAAACCACTAAAAAATCAGAGAATAAATTAAGCGAAGTTTCGAAAATAGCACTTCAAGCTATTGCTGACTTAGGGATGGAGGAAAAGGACTTTTCTCGTGGTGCTGTTCCGAAAAATCTCAAGAAATTTAAGACAGGAAGAATAAAAGAGTTAACTAAAACGATTAGAGAAAATCTTCAAGAACCAGAGACGATGTTGCGAAAAACAGCGTCGGATGATTTAATGGTGAAAGCCCTTGCTTTAGGGGAGTATTTACTTCCAGTTTATGAAGCGGCTGTAAATATGTTACCCGAGACTGATGCGGGGAAGAAGTATATTTTGGCACAGAAGCTGGCGAAGAGGATGGATTTAATGGGGACTCTCTCCGAGCTTCATAAGGAGATTGAAAAAGTCCAAACGGATAATAATATCCGAACCTTAAGTGCCATGCATGAGATGATTTCTCGAATCGTGAGAAATAATCCCGCACCTTTTATTTTCGAACG
>DQRJ01000058.1 GCA_015663855.1 Flavobacteriales bacterium
ATGAATTTGATGTTGTTTTCAGCACAAATCCTCGAGAAATTAGCGTTTTCCGAAAGGAAACCATACCCAGGGTGTATTGCGTCTGCATTTGTAATCTCTGCTGCAGCAATTATGTTCGGGATATTTAGATAGCTATCAACACTAGGTGGTGGCCCAATGCATACAGCTTCATCTGCAAATCTTACAGGTAGGCTTTCCTTGTCAGCAGTTGAATACACTGCTACAGTAGCAATGCCCATCTCTCTACAAGTACGGATGACGCGTAGCGCAATCTCGCCTCTATTGGCTATGAGAATCTTCTTAAACATGATTTAAAGGACTTCGTTTACGAAGGATTAACAAGGCTCTACTAAGAATAAAGGCTGATCGTATTCTACCGGAGTATTATCCTCTACAAGGAACTTTACAATTTTACCCTTTACCTCAGACTCGATTTCATTGAATAGCTTCATTGCTTCGATTACACAAACCACATCTCCTTCCTTAATCATATCTCCGACCTCCATAAATGGATCCTTATCAGGACTAGGACGACGATAGAATGTGCCTATCATTGGAGACTTAACTTCAATAAGATTAGGATTTTCATCTAAAAGGCTGTCTTGTGAAGGAGTTTCCGGAGATGTTTGAGGTTCCGGAGCAATATTACCTACAGTGTCAGACATAGGTATTGCAGATGCAATAGGGACTTGAATATGTTGAACAAAGGGCTCTTCCATACCCTTCTTCCGCCCTCTGGGCATCTCAGACTTAATGACAATCTTAAAGTCCTTTTGTTCTATTTCTACCTCAGTTACACCTGCTTTCGCGATGAACTTAATAAGGTCTTGAATTTCAGTTATTTTCATGATAGCATGATTTTCAGGTTGGAAAGGTACTACCTGAATGTTAAGATTTTGTATCGTAAGCCCACTTCAAGTAAATAGATCCCCAAGTGAATCCTCCTCCAAAGGCTGCTAGTATTAAATTATCACCTTTATTTAACTTGGTTTCCCAGTCTCTAAGGCATAGAGGTATTGTAGCTGCGGTAGTATTTCCGTAGTCTTGTATATTAATCATAACCTTGTCCTTATCAATACCCATACGACGTTGAGTTGCGTCTATGATTCTAAGATTTGCTTGGTGTGGGACGAGCCAAGCAACATCATTACCTGTAAGGCCGTTTCGCTCCATAATTTCGTAGCTAACATCAGCCATTCCAGTTACAGCGGCTTTAAATACGGGCTTTCCATCCTGATAAAGGAAGTGCATTTTTTTATCTACAGTTTCGTGAGAAGCAGGATTTAAAGATCCGCCTCCGGCTTGTCTCAGATAATTTGCACCTTCACCGTCACAGTAATGAATATGATCGACAATTCCGTTTTCTTCGTCTTCAGATGCTTCCAGTAGAACAGCTCCTGCACCATCACCGAATAGAACGCAAGTTGTTCTGTCAGTGTAATCTACGATTGTACTCATTTTATCAGCTCCAACAACCACAACTTTCTTGTACGTTCCGTTTTGGATAAATTGAGAACCCGTAGTAAGTGCAAATAAGAAGCCAGAACAAGCTGCGCTTAAATCGAATCCCCAAGCTTTAGTTGCTCCTACTTTATGAGCGATAAGATTAGCGGTTGAAGGGAATAGCATGTCTGGAGTAACAGTGGCTGTAATGATAACATCTATTTCAGAAGGATCAATTCCTCTTTTCTCACAAAGAGTTTTTACTGCCTCAGCTCCCATGTCTGAAGTAGCTTTAGTCGGATCTTTTAAAATATGGCGTTGTGAAATACCAGTACGAGATTTAATCCACTCGTCATTAGTATCCACCATTTCCGCTAAATCGGCATTTGTTAGTAGGTCATCAGGGACGTATCCAGCGACACAAGTAATAGCTGCTCTCATGATAATGTTATTGAAGGCCAAAGTTATAGGCCTATCTCTTGCTATAGAGGGTTTTTAACAGTAATCTTAACTTAAGAAGGTGGATAACCTAGTCGATTTGAAATGCATATGAATAGAAAAAGGGGGCAGAAGCCCCCTTCAAATCTATTATAATCAGCTTAAACGATAGAGAAGCTCTACGCTTCTTCACGTTCCATAACCACTTTACCCTTGTAAAAGAGCTTTCCCTCGTGCCAGTGAGCGCGATGGAACATATGTGGTTGGCCAGTTGTAGGGCAGGTGCTTACGTTTGGTGCTGTTGCCGTGTAGTGCGTACGACGTTTACGTGTACGCGTTTTACTCTGCCGGTTTTTAGGATGTGCCATTTAGGTATTATTACAAGTTCTTCAATGCGTCCCACCGAGGGTCCGAAGGTTTTTCGCTTTCTTCTTCTGATTCATTCAGGGTGTAACCTAGCATGTTAGGATCGCAGTCAGATTCATTTTCATGAACTTTGTTGCAAGGTAAAGCGAGATGAGACATCTCATAAATGATTTGGCTTAAATCTAAGTCATATTCATTCTTACCTAAGATCCATAATGTCTCAGTATACTCAGTTTTCTCTCCGAAACGAATCGCAATGCGCTCATCGTGTATGAGGGGAAACGTAAGCTCCTCGAGACAACGTCCGCAAGGTACTTTCCACGTAAGATTGAGTTCCAAACGCAAGGTCATTGTCGTTTTCGAATACTCAAGAATTACGTCCACAGTGCCATTAGCACTCTGGATTTCTGATTCAGGGAAGCAAGCAAAGAACTCCGAGTCCACGTCCACTTGGAATTCGTGATTTCCAGGCTTAAGCCCCATGAAAGGGATTCTATAGTTCGCCAAAGGATTCATTCCGTCCAAATTTCGGGACGGCAAAGATAGTGTATCCCTAACGGCTTCCCAAGACTTTTTTGCAATTCAGTAAAAAACAGATGAATTAACGTCTCGAATCTCTATATTCTCTCCTTGGGGGAGTAATCTCCAAAGGATTTGAGGTAATATCGCGATAGTCAATTCTGTTCTTTCGAATGTCTTGCGCTAAGAAAATGGCGGAACGCATTGAGTCAGGAGAGGCCGTGCCTTTGCCTGCTATATCGAACCCTGTGCCGTGATCGGGGCTTGTTCGAACAATTGGGAGACCAGCGGTGAAGTTAACTCCCTTGCCGAAGCTCATTGCTTTGAATGGAGCTAGACCTTGGTCGTGATACATAGCGAGGACTCCATCGAAATCTTTGTAAGCTCCAGAACCGAAGAATCCATCTGCGGCATAAGGACCGAAGACGTTCATTCCAGCCGAGCAAGCATCGCGAATTAC
>DQRJ01000164.1 GCA_015663855.1 Flavobacteriales bacterium
GCCTATAAACTGTGGCCTATCGTCGAGAATTACGCAAGCATTCGGCGCAAGGGAAACCTCGCAATCCGTGAATGCATACAACGCATCGAGCATTTTGTCCGGACTCACGTTATTTGCAAGGTGGACTAACACCTCGACTACTTTCGCCGTGTTATCCTCGACCTTTTTAACCTTAATCTTCCCTTTATCGTTCGCTTTTAGAATGCTTTCTATAAGAGAACTTGTAGTAACACCGAAAGGCACTTCGCGAACTGCAAGCGTTTTATTGTCGACCTTGTCAATACGAGCACGCACGCGAATTCTACCTCCACGCAAACCGTCATTATACATCTCCATGTCCGCCATCCCTCCAGTCGGAAAGTCAGGCACTAGCTTAAATCTCTTTCCTAAAAGAGTCGCAATACTTGCATCTATTAGCTCTATGAAATTATGCGGCAGAATCTTACAAGCAAGCCCCACAGCAATACCCTCTACCCCCTGAGCTAATAATAGTGGAAACTTTACTGGCTCCGTCTCAGGCTCCTTATTCCTTCCGTCATACGATGCTAGCCAGTTCGTGGTCTTATGATTAAATAAAACCTCCGTACCAAACTTACTTAGCCTCACCTCTATATACCTCGCTGCAGCTGCTCTATCTCCTGTAAGGATGTTACCCCAGTTTCCTTGGCAATCAAGGAGGAGGTCTTTTTGGCCTATTTGCACCATGGCATCCCCGATACTCGCATCCCCGTGAGGGTGGAACTTCATGGTGTTACCGATTACGTTCGCCACCTTGTGATAACGACCGTCATGCATCTCGTCAAGTGAGTGTAATATCCGGCGCTGCACGGGCTTAAGCCCATCGTGCTGGTGAGGGACCGCCCTTTCTAGAATAACATACGATGCGTAATCGAGGAAGTAATCATTGTACATTCCCTGAACCGGTACAACATGCTCCATTTCAGCCGAAGCCGCTCCAGACTCTTCACCCGAAAACTCTTGCTCGTGCTCGTTATCGTTATCGTGCGTCTCCTCGTGTTCGTTCTCTATCATGCCTCAACATCGTCTTTCTCCACACGGAGGTTGTCAATAATAAACTTCTGTCGGTCTGGAGTATTCTTGCCCATAAAGAACCCAAGCATCTCCTGCAAATTCGCCTCTCTACCCACCACAACAGGATCTATCCTCATATCATCTCCGATAAAGAAACTGAACTCATCAGGACTGATCTCTCCAAGTCCCTTAAATCGAGTAATCTCAGCTTTTGACCCAAGGCGTGCAAGCGCCCCCTTCTTCTCTACCGCGTCATAACAATAAACCGTGTCCTTTTTATTTCTAACCCTGAAAAGCGGAGTTTGAAGCACATACAAGTGACCCTTCTTAACTAAATCAGGGAAAAACTGAAGAAAAAACGTTATCAAAAGCAATCGAATATGCATACCATCAACATCGGCATCGGTAGCAATAACCACCTTGTTATACCTAAGCTCTTCGAGGTTATCCTCAATATTGAGTGCCGCTTGGAGAAGGTTAAACTCCTCGTTTTGGTAGACTATTTTCTTAGTTAGACCGAAGCAATTCAAAGGCTTTCCCTTCAATGAAAATACCGCTTGAGTTTTAACATCTCGTGCTTTCGTAATAGAACCCGAAGCAGAGTCCCCCTCAGTAATGAAGAGAGTGGAATCTTCGTGTCTGTCTTTCTTCTCGTTAAAGTGTACTCTACAGTCTCTGAGCTTCTTGTTATGTAGCGATGCCTTTTTCGCACGAGCTCTCGCGAGTTTTTTAATTCCCGCTAGATCCTTCCTTTCTCTCTCGTTCTGAAGAATTCGAGCTTGAAGTGCCGAAGCAACTTCAGGGTTCCTGTGTAGGAAATTATCGAATTCCGTTTTAAGGAAGTCGAACATAAAACTTTTTAGCGTCGGTCCTTTAGGGCCCATTTCGCTAGATCCTAATTTCGTCTTGGTTTGGGATTCAAAAACAGGCTCCTCCACCTTAACACTGACCGCACAAACTATCCCAGAACGTACATCACCTGTATCGTAATCCTTTCCGAAAAAGTCCCTCACCACTCTGACATACGCCTCACGAAAAGCCGCCTGATGCGTACCTCCTTGAGGCGTGTATTGACCATTTACGAAGCTCTGAATGTCCTCGCCATACGCCTCCGAATGAGTGACCGCTAACTCAATATCCTCTCCTATAATATGAATGATTGGATAGCGTGGAGTGCCATCCATACTGCTTTCAAGAAGATCAAGTAAACCATTGTCACTCTTGAACTTATCCCCATTTAGGTAAATCGATAGTCCAGTGTTTAGATACACGTAATTCCAGAGTAGTTTCTCAACATGCTCCATCCTGTATTTGTACCCTTTGAAGACATCTTCATCAGGTCTAAACGTGATCTTAGTTCCGTTCCTTTTAGTTGTGGCTACTATTTCGTTATCTTCCTTCAACACACCAACACTGAAGGTCGCACTTTTCGCTTTCTCTTCTCTAAAGCTGTCGACGATAAATAGCGAAGAAAGAGCATTGACAGCTTTCGTTCCTACACCGTTCAGACCTACAGTCTTCTTAAAAGCACGAGAATCGTATTTACCACCAGTGTTGATTTTCGAAACACAATCGATGACCTTCCCCAAAGGAATTCCACGTCCGTAATCACGAACCCTCACTTCTCCATCTCGAATACCTACTTCGATAGACTTACCATTACCCATCGTAAATTCGTCAACGCTGTTATCGACGACCTCTTTCAACAGAACGTAAATTCCATCGTCCGCGTCCTTTCCGTCACCGATTTTACCTATGTACATACCGGGACGCATACGAATATGCTCCTTCCACGACAACGATCTGATGTTGTCTTCTGTATAGCTTACGTGTTCTGCCATGAATCGCCACAAGTTAGCCCAAACCATCTCCTAAATAGCCCATTTACCCTATACTTTTTCCACATTTATTCAACCGTTTTAAACCGTTATTCTATTCCTAACTTGCGAAGTCAAATCAAACATATTTACATCTCTAATGTCATCGGAAATTCGCAACCTTAAACCTTCTGCACTTTGGAACAGATTTGCAGACCTAAACGAAATCCCAAGACCATCTAAACACGAGGAGGCAGTGTGCGCTTGGCTCATGCAATGGGCTAAGGATCACAACCTTGAGGTTTGGCAGGATGATGTGAAGAACGTATTTATGAAGAAGCCGGCAACTCCAGGGATGGAGGACCGTCAGACTGTGGTTCTTCAGAGTCACGTCGATATGGTATGCCAAAAAAATAATGACACCGAGTTCGACTTCATGACTGAGGGCATCAAGATGTATGTCGATGGGGACTGGGTTCGTGCTGAAGGGACGACGCTGGGAGCAGATAACGGAATAGGGGTTGCAACAATTCTTGCAACTCTCGAAAGTTCTGACATCCCTCACCCAACTCTAGAGGCGCTCTTTACAATTGACGAAGAAACTGGAATGACTGGTGCCCTAGGATTAAAGAGTGGACATCTCGAAGCGACCATTCTTCTCAACCTAGACACAGAGGACGATGACGAAATCAGCATAGGATGTGCCGGAGGAGTTGATATCACCTCATCTGGCACTTACGAGCCGGAAGACACCATTAAAGACAACACTATAGGCCTTAAAATCACCGTAAAAGGTGGAAATGGCGGACATAGCGGAATGGACATACATAAGGGCATCGCAAACGCGAACAAGCTTATGAACCGAGTCCTTCTCGAAGCGCAAGAATCTGTCGATTTTAGGGTGAGCGAGATTCACGGAGGCGGACTAAGAAACGCTATTCCTCGTGAGGCGAACGCCTTAATCGTAGTCTATAAAAACGACATTAGCTCAATAACTTCGGCTCTTGAGGCAACTGCTGCAGACTTGAAGGCAGAGTATGCTACGACAGATCCGAATTTAATTGTGGTTTGGTCTGAGGAAGAAACACCTGAAAAAGCACTGCCTGAGGACGTTCAGAACGCATTACTCTTATCCATTGCGGCTTGCCCAGTGGGGATTCACCGCATGAGCCCTGATATGCCAGGCTTAGTCCAAACCTCAAA
>DQRJ01000146.1 GCA_015663855.1 Flavobacteriales bacterium
ACTTTAATTCCTCCAGAGTTTATGATTTGACTTACTCTACCTATCCATCTGAAACTCGTAGAGCTGAGGAGTTCAACCACGTCGTCTGTAACTAAGCCAGTTACGTTGCGTGTAGGAGCGTTGATGATCAGTTGTCTTGTCTCCGAGGTCTTGAATGAAACTCCCGGTAATGCTGTGAAAGGAAAGTTAGAGAATGGGGTATGTATCGCTGTGGTGGCTTCTTGCGAGATTTTTCTAAGAGCTATGTGTGTGATAGTTTCTGTCATTCCGAATCCCTCCCAAACCTCAACTTCTACCGGTAATTGTCTTTTTAACTTCTCCGAGACAGCTCCGCCCCCTAGAAGTAGTTTCTTTACTTGTGGAAAAGAGGGCAGGAGTGAAGTGCACTGATGTGGAGTGAGAGAAAGGAAGTCAATGGGCTTTTCGAAAACAGGTCTTGCCTTAGGTTCAGCGATTTCGATATCACACCCGCCTACAATTGCACGAATCAACATCATTCTGCCAGCAACGAAATCTATCGGCATTGCCATTGCAAGCCTATCTCCTTCACCTAAGTCGAAGAATTCTAAGGTGGCTTTGGCACTCGAAATTAAGGCTTCTCGTGAGTGTGTGATTTCACGAGCACTTCCGCTAGATCCAGAAGTTGTGAAAATTAATGAAGTTGTCGAATTATTAAACCAAACCTCTAGCACTTCCGCCACCCCCTCAGTCCATAAAGGTCTTTGAAGATTGTCTTTAAATTTCCGAGCTCCTTCTTCACTTAGTTCGAATGATTGACCGGCACAGTAAAGAAAGCTAGGTTTGGAATGATCAGAGTGAGAGTACAATTTACCCTCTGAAATGAACAAAGTTGAATCAGTATTGTTTGTGAATAAACTCCCCGTGCCAAGCCCCTGAGCCATATCCTGACTAATCACAGTCGTGGTCCATTCAGAAATTGCAGCGAGCCCCACATTCGATTCTAATGCGGAAGTCGCCCACCAACCTATACCCAGGTCATTAGCGATATCTACGAATTCCTTTGCAGACTCAAGACCTCCAATTAAACTAGGTTTTAAAACGATATATGCAGGCTTCAATTTTTTTAATAAATCTATCCTTTCTTTCCTTTGGTGAACCCCGATAAGTTCCTCGTCGAGCGCAATGGGGATGGGTGAATTTTCACACAATTCCTTCATCTGGGAAAGTCTTCCCGCGGGAATAGGCTGTTCGATGCTATGTAAACATAGATGTTCCAGAGCTTTCAGCTTGTCAAGTGCACTAAGACCATCCCCGACATCTTTTCCGAAAGCGCCATTAGCATCAATTCGAATTGTGAATTCGCCCTTGGGGCACTTACTCCGAATCGCTTCAAGCATTTCAAGTTCTTCATGAAAAGGAAGAGTCCCGACCTTTAACTTAATGGTCTTAAACCCCTTATCGACAAGCTCATCGACCTGCTTGAGCATGCTTTCTTGACTCCCCATCCAGACCAAACCATTAATAGGAATCCCACCTTTCCACTTTTCGCTACCGTCTCTATAAAAGTCAATAAGAGCGGTCTCTACGGCAAATCTAACTGCGGGTAATGTCTTAGGAACAGCATCTAAATCTATCGAGTCCGTTCTCGTCAATCGCTCCAAATATTCTTCAGCCTCACTCTCCGACTCTAGGCTTAACCCAGGGATTAAACTACATTCCCCCACGCCTGTTCTCCCTTCATTATTCCGTATCGTCAGAAAGAAAGAAGGCTTGAAGGTCAATGTGTCTCTCGAAGTTTGAGCGGGTTTCTTAAACTCGAGGGGGTGTCGTATAAACTCAATGCTTACGCCTTTGGCATATTTGCGACTATCCATTATCTACACCGTTACGGTTAGGAACATAAATAAAGCTACCACAAAAGAACTCAGCGCCACCTTTTTCAATTCCGGGTCCAAGAGTCGCGGCTCTTTATTTCGCACAACAAAAACCAAATGATTCATCTGAACTAGTCCTATCAAAACGTACCACATTCCGCCCCTCCATGAAACCAAATCCCCCCACCCTAGAATGAACGGTAGCATAAGCCCCCATGCTATAATTAATAACCCCGCGTGATATCGTTTTCCCCCTTCAAATCCGAGCCTAACAACGAGCGTATTTTTATTGTGCTTTTTATCGTTTTCATGATCGCGCAAGTTGTTCAAGTTCAGCACCGCTACGGCCATAAGTCCAGAAAACGAAGCGGGCAAAAGCCAAACAATTTCAAACCGATGGCTCAATAAATACGCCACTCCTAGAACTCCGATATAGCCGAAAAATAACATCACGTACACGTCACCAAGTCCCTTATAACCATATGATTTAGAGCCCATCGTATAACGTAACGCTGCAGCTATTCCGAACACCCCTAAAATCACGAGTACTAATACTCCAAATCCCTGCGTCATAGCTTCGATTTGGAAATCAAAAGCAAACCCAATAGTTGCTAAGCCCGCTACAAATCCCTTCACTGAAGTAGCAATTAAAGCCCTCTTCATTTCGACCTCTGTTATCTCACCTGACGCCATAGCTCTATCCGACCTTTCTGGTCCGTCCGTACCTTTTTTAAAGTCGCCATAATCGTTTGCGAAATTCGCCAAAACTTGAAGGAACACTACCGTCAATACCGCTAAAGAAACCACGATGAAAAACCGCTCGTTTTCACTCGAGGTATAGTTGGAAACTCCATCATACATTCGAGCCACAGCCGCTCCAATTAGTACGCAGCTTACAGCAAGAGGAAGTGTTCTAGGCCTCCCAGCTTTTATCCAAGCACTTAGTGTTGCCATTCTTTTCTAATTGATCAAGGAAACTTAGGGTACTTCTTAAAGTCAGGGTCTCTCTTCTCTAAAAACGCGTTCTTACCTTCCTGCGCCTCCTCCATGAGGTAGTACATCAGAGTAGCATCTCCTGCAAAATCCATCAAGCCTTGCTGTCCATCAAGATCAGCATTCAAACCACGTTTAATCATCCTGATAGCCATAGGCGAGCGCTTCATAATCGTTCTACACCACTCCACAGTCGTATCCTCAAGATCCGCCATTGGAACCACCTTATTCACCATTCCCATCTCCTCCGACTCCTTCGCTGTGTACTGCTCACAAAGGAACCAGATCTCACGTGCTTTTTTCTGTCCCACTTGAGCTGCTAGATAGCTTGAGCCAAACCCGGCATCGAAACTTCCTACCTTCGGACCTGTTTGTCCAAACTTTGCATGTTCCGCTGCAATCGTAAGATCACAAACGACATGAAGAACGTGTCCGCCACCGATAGCGTAACCGTTAACCATTGCGATTACGGGCTTAGGAAGGGATCTAATTCTCTTCTGGAGGTCTAGAACATTCAAGCGTGGGATGCCGTCCTTTCCGATGTATCCCCCAACGCCCTTTACGTTTTGGTCTCCGCCACTACAAAAAGCCACGTCGCCATCTCCTGTAAGCACGACCACTCCGACTTCGTTCATCTCACGGGCGATATCCATAGCGTCTATCATCTCGATATTCGTTTCCGGACGGAAGGCGTTTAGCACTTTAGGGCGACAAATCGTAATCTTGGCAATACCTTCAAAGTACTCAAAACGAATATCTTCGTACTCTTTAATTGAAGTCCAACTATAATTACTCATGTTCTCTTGTTAATCTTAACTCACGTAAATATTTCGTATAAGTAATCGCGCTTATTTCGGGTGGAGTCGAAATTTCTAAAATGGCTGCACCATCGATTTTTCCGAGATCTCCTATTCCTTTTTCAGTACTTTCCAAATCTTCTGCACAAAAGTAAGCTACCCCGCAGAAGTGAGCTGCAGCTTTGATAGAAGTTTTAGGTTTGGTCGTGAAAAACTTATCAAGTAGTCCAGTTTTTTCAGGACCATCAAGCCACTTGAAAATATCACCTCCACCGTTATTCACAACAATAATTTTCAAATTCGACGGGACTTCCTGCACCGAAGCAAGCCCATTGATGTCGTATAAAAATGCCACATCTCCAGTAATTAACGTCACGCTTTTCGGGTTATCCTTGTTTTCAGCTATTCGGCATAGAGCTAAAGCGTGCCCTACCGCCGTTGATGTACAGCCGTCAATCCCTGCAACTCCTCTGTTTGCATGAAATACCCTATGTTTTCCGCTCTCGTATAGCATTGCATATCTTACAGAAGTGCTGTTTGCAAAGTGAAGACGATCATCCGTAACAGTTCTTAGGATTATCTCAAAAGCAAGTAAGTCACTCCACTCCACATCTTTAATCAACTCCTGATGGACTCGTCTCAATCGAGCCTTCTCATCACGAAACTGCTCCACAAAGGCCTCTTCCTGTTCTATCTCTCTGATAAATCTTCTTGTCCACTCAATTGGCTCTGTTTCTACTGTAGTCTCTAATAGGCCAAACATATCCCACCCTTCACCATCATTCCCAACGTGTACGTGAGGAACTCCAAGTTTGGAAATTTGCTTACGAAGTCGTTTACTCATAATTGGCGACCCCATCGTAACAACTGCAGTAGGCGTGTGCTCTATGTTGTCGGGAAATAATTCACTTGATTCAATAATAGAATCTCCAGTTATTCCAGAAAATTTCTCAAACACCCCAGCTATTCCATCTACAGAACACCTTTCCTTTTTATCGCGACAGTTCCTAGGTCCACCTATAAATAGCGTTCTAGTCCCGCTTTCTTTCAATATTTCAGGAATCGTAAAATCGCTTTCTGACCTTTCCAAAGACTCCATTTCCTCACCCTTAACTTCTGCTAACCTCATTCCGTATAGCGGTTCCTCAAAGGGCAGGTTTAAGTGAGCCGCCCCCCCATAATTGGCTGAAGTCCAAGCTCGACTAGCTATGCTCGCAATTTCACTTTCACTAATTTCATTTTCGTCAATAGTCGCATTAAAGACTGTGTGTGCATTGAAAAGACCTTGCTGCGAAACAGTTTGGCCGTGGCCAGCACCAGTAAAACGAGTAGGTCTGTCAGCTGTAATGCTGATAAGCGGTGTCCGCTGATGAAAAGCTTCGGCAATCGCTGGCCCGTGGTTGATTGCAGCAGACCCTGATGTACAAATCACAGCCGCAGGTTTTCCACTTTCTAAGCCCAAACCCAGTGCTACATACCCCGCCGCTCTCTCGTCTATCACTACATGAGTTCTTACAAGAGGATTTCCCGCGAAAGCTATAGTGAGTGGCGCATTCCTCGACCCGGGGCTTATTACTACGTCTCGCAGTCCCAACATGACCAAAGTTGTAGCAAGAACCGCCGCACCTTTGTGGTCTGAGCTTGTAACTCTTGGAATGTTTCCGTTTTCAGGCATTGTGCTAAGGTAGTGAGTGCAATTCTGATTACCGTACTTGTAGACTAGGTGACAGCGTCACCTCGTCTAAAAGTGTGCTTGTATATAAACCTCTCAACGAAGCTCGACTTAAGCTAACGTTGTTTTAATTGCTTCAATTTTCGCTTCAGTTTCCATCCATTCGTCTTCGGGTATTGATCCTTCCACAATCCCACCACCGGCGAAAAGTCGGACGCCACCAATCATCCACTGGGCGGCACGAAGATTTACGTAGTAAGCACTACCTGAAGCTGTTTCTACTCCGAGATAGCCAGAGTAGTAGGCGCGATCAAGTCGCTCGTTAGCTCTGATAAATTCGCAAGCTAGTTTTAGAGGTCGGCCGCCAACAGCTGGAGTTGGATGCAGGTCGGCTGCGAGTTCTAAAATATCTCCTTTGATTGAGCATCGGAAACGAGTTTCTAAGTGTACCAAATCTCCATATTTCCTGTCTGATCTAGGTTCTATGCTCATTTCCTTTGCGCCGTGACTTTCGAGGACAGACTTTATGAATTCGGTGACTTGATTTTGTTCGTCTCGTTCTTTATCAGTCCAAGCATTGGTTTTATTGCCATTTATGGCGACTCTCGTGCCTGCCAAAGAGACGGTTTCTATCCTGTTGTCGCTAGACGCAACGAGTAATTCGGGCGTTGCTCCACACCAAATTCCGCAACTCGGGTGGTCAATCAAATACACGAAAGCATCTGGATGTTCCTTACATTTTAATTCGAAAGTAGCTTCCGGTGAGGCAGAGGTCTCGATTGCTAAGACTCTCGCTACAACTACTTTCTCAAGTCTGTGGGTTGATATTTCGCGAAGAGCCGCGTTAACGGCTGCAAGATGTTCAGACTTAATTGTAGAGGATTTGTCGTAAGGAGTAACTACTTCTAATGTGCCAGGTTTTGGCGTTTTTCCAATAACGACGTGCCCCCTCATTTCAATGGAAGGGTAGATGTCTGACGATTTGAACGGCGTAAATCGAAAACACGAAGTGCCGCTATCCGACATCTCCATCGTATAGATTTCACCACTACCACTCCCAGGCGGTCTCCACCATACCCTCGGTTCACTCATGCTTTTATGATCATAACGGTTAATCGTGAGGTGCAAATAATCTCTCCGTCCTCATTTTTCAAGTCTATAGACCAAACATGAAGTTTTCTGCCGCGATGCACGATTTGGGCTTCACCATAAACCCAACCACTTACCACGCTTTTCAGATGATTAGCGTTTACCTCAACACCTACTGCGGCTTTCCCCTCATCCTTGACCAGGAAATGCGACCCTATCGAACCTAGAGTTTCCGCCAAAACGACGCTTGCCCCTCCGTGGAGCATTCCGTAGGGCTGGTGAGTTCTAGAGTCCACCGGCATTCTACCAGTCACTTTATCTTCCTCTATCGAAGTGATTTCGATTCCGAGTACTTCAGTGATAGTTCCTTTGCCTATTTCTTTTCCTAAGTCTTTATGATTTGTCATCGATTACGCTCGTAAATTCGCAGAGTTATTACCACAAATTTACTCTGCAAATGTCAGAAAATTCTAAACGAGTCCTAGTTGTTGAAGATGACGCTTCACTTAGGAAGATGTTGGTGATGAACCTCAAAGCTGAGGGGTATCATGTTGTGTCGGTGGGTGATGGTGTAGAAGCATTGGAAGTTATTAGAAACCAAAGGATTGACGCATTAGTTTTAGACGTTATGCTGCCTGTGATGGATGGACATCAGGTATGTTCTACAATTAGACTTGAGGGACATAAAATGCCCATTTTATTTCTCACGGCTAAAAATTCCGGACCTGAAAGGGTTGAAGGATTGAAATTAGGAGCTGATGACTACCTCGGTAAGCCATTTAATGTAGAGGAGTTGCTTCTTCGTTTGGCAAGATTGATAGAACAATCAAGAAGAAGTGGTGCAGCGGGTGCTGTTGGAGTGGCATTAGAAATGGAGGTGAGAAACATTGGAGCGGGTGAGGTCAGATTCGGGAAATACCAAATCGTGACTCACGACGGGAAGGTGAAGACAATCTCTAAACGCGAAACGATGTTGCTGAAACTATTGACTAATAGAGAAGGTGATGTTGTAAGTAGGGACGAGATTTTAGAAACTGTTTGGGGATATTCGGTCTACCCTAACACGAGAACAATCGATAATTACTTGCTTTCTTTTCGAAAATATTTCGAGCCTAACCCTAAAAAACCAATTTATTTTCACTCTGTAAGGGGCGTAGGTTATAGGTTTGAGAAGAAAGGTTGATTTTATTTTCGTTTTTTTCAAAAAAGAGGCAACCCCATTAAAATTGCTACGTCTTTAAGATAACATGGTCAATGACTATGTTGGTTTCAATTTTCTTGCAGGTATATAAAAGGTCCCAAATTTTTATTTAGGGCCTTTTATTCTTTCTAAACTTTCCTAATTGGTTTTTTCTATTTCGTTGGATCAACCTATAGTGTTACGTACACTACGGCTTTCGTTTCGAAATACTCTTCGGAGAACCATTCCGCGATTGGTAGTACTTCCGTTGGAAAGTTCAATTCCTCCAGTTCTGCCTGCAAATCCCCTCCTTTGAGATAAAGAATTCCGTTAGGCCAAGGGTTTATACTTCGTTTCCCAATTTTATTTTCAACCCACGGAATGAATTTAGAAAGACGAGTTACGGCTCTACTAATTACGAAATCAAATTTACCAGGTACGTCACTTGCTCTGGCATGAATCCCCCTGACGTTTGTCAGTCCTAATTCGGAAATAAGTTCATTCACCACCATAATCTTCTTTCCAGTGCTATCGCACAGAATGAAATCGACATCAGGCATAAGAATAGCAAGTGGAATGCCGGGAAGTCCTCCGCCTGTCCCTACGTCAAGAATTCTTGATTCAGGAGCGAATTTCATTGCCTTATAAATGGCCAAACTGTGCAAAAGGTGTCTCTCTTGAAAACCATCAATATCTTTCCTAGAAACTAGATTTATTTTCGCGTTCCATTCAGGAAAACTGATTGCCAATTTTTCGAACTGAGTAATTTGAGTATCACTAAGTTCGGGGAAGTACTTTAGTACGGAAGAAATCATTACTTACCCGAGTTACAAGTGTTCTTTCGACCCCTCCATTACCGTAGCGAGAATATCTCGAGCTCGGTATAATTGCGCCTTTACAGTACCTAAGGGAAGATCGAGTTCTTTAGCGATTTCGTCATAACTATACTCTTCGAAATACCTTAATTCGACAAGTCGTCTATATCTCGGCTTGAGCTTTGAAACGACATCTCGCATCCGTTCGACTCGTTGTTTTTTCTCGAGCATCTCTATAGGGTCCGGAGCATCATCTTTTACTGAAATCTGTAATTGATCTCCGTCTGCAGTAGTAAAGCCTCTATCTAAGGAAAGTGCTTTTATGCGTTTCTTCCTAATGAAATCAATACTGTGATTAGAAGCTATTTTAAAAAGCCAAGTAGAAAATGCAAATGCAGGAGTGTATTGGCTAAGTCTCTTAAACGCCTTTGCAAATGTTTCTATCGTTAGATCGTCTGCATCATCGTCGTTGAAAACCATGCGTCTGCATAAATGGAAAATAGCATCGCGATACCTCTCCATTAGCTCAGCATAGGCCTGTTGGTCGCTCTCTTTCGAAGCTCTAAGCACAAGAGCGTAGTCGTATTGTGCTTTTTCTGAGAGGTTTGGGTTTATTTCCATTGTTTGGTTTTGACAAGTATTCCATGAATTGCAAGTACTTGTCGAATCAGACCCATCAACGGTTCTAGCAAAAGCCAGATGGCGTCTCGGCCTGGTCGACCTACTCGAAGTAGGAATGTTCGAAAGATAACACAGCGAACGAATGAATTTATCACCACTAACACCAGAGGTATCCAAAACTTACTGTGCATAAAGTTTAACTCATGTCCAGAGCTGAAAAAGACCCATAGAACTCCTCCGTATAGCATGAAGTCAGCTAAAATCGGCACGCTCAACATCCGGATAATAGGGGGGTTATATCTTACCCCCGTTGTTAAATGTCTCCTCATCTGTCTCATCCATCCTCCCCATGTTTCAGGCCAAACCGAATTGCATTGTCCTTCAATCCTCACTTCAGTCTCCACCTTAAACCCGGCATTTACAATTTCTTGAACGAAAAGGTCGTCATCTCCGGATGGGATATCGTCATGACTTTTAAATCCGTCGACCGCTCTCCAGCATGATTTTGTGAAAGCGATATTTCTCCCGACCCCCATGTACGGAAATCCCGCCTCGGCCATCCCTATGTAGTTTAGGGCTATGCGTTCCGCTTCGAAATTTTGAAAACGACCTAGTAAACCTCGACCCTTTCTAGGTAAACTCACCCCTAACTTTAAGTCGTGCGAAATCCCTAGCCCGGCCGTCATCATTTCGGCCCAACGTTTACTAGCGGGAACGCAATCTGCATCGGTACAAAGTATTAAATCATGTTTCGCCTTTTCAATCCCGACCGTTAATGGACGCTTCTTCCCGTTCCCCCCTCGAGCTAACCTAACGACCTCGACCGACTCCTCCCTCTTAGCCCAAGCATCGAGTTTTTTCGAGCTCCCGTCTGTACTCCCGTCATCTACGAGGACGATTTGTGGAGGGGGAGGGGTTTGGTCTAAAAGAGACGAGACCAAACCATCCACAACCTCGACTTCATTATGAAAGCAAACAACTATGCTGTAGTTCGTGGAAATGTTAGGACGAAAGAAGAGGGGCTTGCGCCAGGCACCCATATGCCAAGCCCAACCCCCTCTCAATATCAAGCCAGCAAGCGCAATAGCCGTAGCGATTTCGAACATTTGCTGATTAGTATTTATAAATTAGTGAGCTACAGTAATTCGTGTAGTCATAATTTCGTTGTTTTTGCCCATCCATGTTACAATGTATAGTCCTTCAGACCAGTTGCTTACATCTATTGAAGTCTGAGTCTCTCTGTCAAAAGAAAGATCAACCATTGTTCTTCCAGTAATGTCAGAAATGAAGACTCGACCTTCAAGTTTAGGGAAATCAATAGTCAATAAATCACTAGCTGGGTTAGGATATATAAGCCCTTCGACCTCGTATTCAACACCTTCAATTGAAGCTTCTATAGTACAGAATTGGTCTGTCTCAGAATCGCCAAACTCCCCGTCAGATATAGTGATTATATCCCCTTCTCCATCTAAGATAGCCCAGAATCCAGTTCCGTATTCACAGCAGATTCCATCACCATAATCATCGTTGATGGTGAATATGTAGCATCCCTCTTCAAGGCAAAGATCCACGAGAACTACCTCTCCGTCAGTTCCGTCATTATATGGTCCACCAGAGTAGATTACTTGTCCTAATTGCTTTATCTCCCACGTGGTTTCAGAACCATATTCGTCGAGAGTAATTGCCAATTGGAAATCGAAAGTCTCGCCAGAGAATGTTGTGAAGCTAACTTCTGTAGAGTTGTTCAAGTTATTCTCGTCCATAACTCCGTTAGGATTGCTCACTACTACAGTTACAGTGTTTTCACCACTAATAGAAGTGAAAGGTGGGATGGTTATAGTCTCAGAGTCATACTGAGCTAAGTTTCCGTTCCAGTTAACTTGCTGAGAAGTAGTGCTGTTAATGTTGTACATAATCGTCGCAGAAGTGAGGTTTTCAGTTCCGGTGTTCATTAATACAATCTCTAAAGAGATGCTGGCCGTGCCACATAAAAGCTCCTCAGGAGCTCCTGTAATAATAACACCTGCGTCGTTAGCGTAAGAAACAGCTCCGTCAGGAAACCCATCCCAAGCTAGCATTCCAGATCCAGTTGGGTCAAGGTATTCTGCTGCTCCAAGCGTAAAGCTTTCGTTAAATCTTCCGTAGTAGTCAAGTTGTCCGTTGTTACCGTTACCAACACAAGCGGCAGCTCCACCGTATAGTTGGCCGATGATTCTGTGGTTGTCGTCAAACAATGGTGATCCAGAAGACCCTGATTCAGTAACTCCAAGCTCCCACTGATCAATCATCCAAACAGCTGCTCCGGCTTGTGTAGAGAAATAAGGACTATCCTCTTCAAAACAAATCTTCTTCACGTCTCCAGAAGGGTGGTGTATTCCAGTTGCCGAAAGCGGTGTGTTTCCTGAAGCATCCCATCCAGCGTATTGAACGTTAAACGATGCAGGTGGTACCTCACTTAATTCTAAAAGTGCGAAGTCAGAAGCTCCGTCACCAACAATTAGAGTGGCTCCAGAGATACTTTGGTTTGTAGGGCCGCTGTTTCCTGCACAAGTTGCGCTTTCGTGGTTGAAGTAGTAAAGCCATGATCCAGGGTTCCCTAAGCAGTGGTTTGCTGTAAGGAAATACGGTGTTCCGTCGTTCAGTGTGTTGTTAATCAAAGCTCCTGTGCAAACAGCGAATCCACCTTGCACGATTAATGCAACGCTTCTTTTTTCTGTAGCCCAAAGTGCTCCTTCCGGACAGTTTACATTGATGTTACAATCTCCAGAATTTCCAAATGGACCTCTCTGTGCTGCGGCCGTACTTTCAGGATGTAAAAGCAAGCGACGGTATCCGTAAACGATTTGATCGATAGCTATTGCAGAGGTGAATCCCCAAGATGTAGGTTGGTGTAACTCAACAATAACCTCTGATCCAGTCAGGATTCCTGTCGCTAACCCGCCCCAGTCTTTCTTGCTGCGGTGGTCGAACCTCCCGATGAATTGGTGGCTGTCTTTAGACCAAACAAACAAATAAGCTCCCTTCTCCAAATTAAATTCAGAAAAGCGTACTGATACCGAGATAGCAGAAGGGCACTCAATAGCGAGACGCCAAACATTCTCCTCATCCTCGATGGTCCAGAATCCGTTTGTCGATGTTGTGTAGTTAACCTCATTCTCTACTCCAAACCTCCAAGGAACTTCCTTTATTTGGTCAGTAACGGCGTCAGCTTGATCGAGCAGGGCGCGATCAATAGCAGGCATTACTACTTTAGTGTTTGAGAGTGTTTCTTGGTTTACAAGGAATGACGGTGTTCCGCCGTAGTTTATTTGGGCTATGGTAGCAGAACAAAGTGCCATACTGAAGAGCATAGCAAAGGCTGAGTAAAATTTACGCATGTTGGTTTCAATAACTGTAATTAATATGTTGGGGCCAATTTTCTAAAATCAATACTGTAATCCCGTCAGGTGTGCCGCGAAATGAGCTCAAGTCGAATTTAATTTCTTCTTGAATCAAAGAGCGGCAGGGGTCATTGTCGGAACGATGTGAAATGCGAATAGGTTGCTTGGGGGGTAGGCTTTTCATCAAAAACCCCGCGGTTTCTATCTCAAACTCGTGGTTACCACAACCTCCTGAATACTGAACAGTTGCGATTAATGTGTCTCCCTCAACTTTTATGTCTATAAACGTAAAACTCGCCTTGCTAATTTGAGGGCTTACCATTTCTTCTGTCGACACGCTCTCTACCTCGTCAGTAATAGATGCATCGGTAAGCTCATAAGTTCGACAGTTCGTTAAAGCGAGTGATCCTATTATAAAACTCCCGAAAACCATTACCGAAAGAAAAAATTTCATGTCGCAATTTACCCTTTCAGTTTTAAAAGCTATCCTCGAACCTCTAAAAGATTCATAATTACAAAGTATTCGTCTCTTAATCTAGCCGCCTCCATAAAGTCCGTGTTCTTTGCGGCCTTGTCCATTGCCTTTTTCGTTCTCTCTGCTAGTGATTTTAGTTGGTCGTTAGACATAGAGAGAAGGACGGGGTCGTTGCTAGGAGTGAGGCTTTGTTGCCCTGGTTCGGCGGCAATATGTGTAGGACGATTTTTAAGAAGGTCGTTTTTCGCTCCGGTCGATCTTTTAATCTGTCGAGGTTCAAGTCCGTGCTCCTTATTATAGATCTTTTGTTTTTCTCTTCTTCGGGCCGTTTCGTCTATGGTCAGCCCCATACTGTTAGTGATTTTATCGGCATACATTATCACACGTCCATTAATATTTCGGGCCGCTCGACCTGCGGTTTGGGTTAAAGAACGGACACTCCTTAAAAAGCCCTCTTTATCAGCATCCATAATTGCCACAAGAGATACTTCGGGAAGATCCAGCCCCTCCCTGAGCAAATTCACCCCTACCAAAACATCAAATACCCCATCGCGCAAATCCTGAAGTATGCTCACTCTGTCAAGAGTTTTCACGTCAGAGTGGATGTATCGAGTTGCAATATCCAGTCTATCCAAGTATTTGGTTAATTCCTCGGCCATCCTTTTCGTGAGAGTGGTGACAAGAGTCCTATCACCCATTTCGATGACCTTTTTGATCTCTTCCACAAGATTATCCACCTGGTGCGTACACGGCCTCACCTCAATAGGAGGGTCAAGAAGCCCCGTCGGACGAATAACCTGCTCTACAATTATTCCTTCACTTCTCTCTAGTTCCAAATCCGCTGGTGTCGCGCTCACATAAATCGCTTGATTGAGCATCCCTGTAAACTCATCTGCCGTTAACGGTCTGTTGTCTAAAGCGGACGGTAATCGGAACCCGTGCTCCACGAGATTTGTTTTGCGAGATCTAT
The DNA here is from genome assembly GCA_015663855.1 of Flavobacteriales bacterium. Taxonomy (GTDB): domain Bacteria; phylum Bacteroidota; class Bacteroidia; order Flavobacteriales_D; family Sanyastnellaceae; genus UBA974. The sequence continues at coordinate 13,828 of DQRJ01000146.1, forward strand.
CCCCTCCGAACATCGCTCCAACTTGAGGTAGAGTGACGTGACTTTCATCCACAACCAGCAAGAAATCGTCGTCGAAATAATCTAAAAGGCAGAAAGGTCTTTCGCCGGGATTCCTTTTGTCAAAGTATCTAGAGTAATTCTCAATTCCCGAACAATACCCTAATTCCTTAATCATCTCCAAGTCGTAAAGCGTTCGCTCTTCGAGTCGTTTCGCTTCTAAAAACCGTCCGTTTTTGGTGAAATACTCCTTCTGTACTTCTAAATCTTGCTGTATAGACCAAACCGATTCGTTTGTGTTGTCCTTGCTGCTCACGAATAAATTTGCCGGATAAACCAAATATTTTTCAAAGTCGTGCAATCTCTGACCTTTCTCCGGTTCTATAGTGTGGAGGGATTCAATCTCATCGCCCCAAAATGATATTCTTAAAGCGTAGTCTGCATAAGCCAGGAACACGTCGATAGTATCTCCTTGTACTCTGAACGTACCTCTCGTAAGTTCGAGCTGAGTCCTACTGTATAAGCTCGAAACTAACCTGTGTAATAACGCGTTCCTCGTGATTTTCATGCCCTTTTCTAAGGTGATTACACTTTTATGAAACTCGACAGGATTCCCTATTCCGTAAATACAACTAATACTAGCCACAACAATTACGTCGCGCCTTCCGCTCAGAAGAGCCGATGTCGCGCTCAACCTTAACTTCTCGATTTCCTCGTTAATTTGAAGGTCCTTCTCGATATACGTGTTCGACGATGGTAGGAACGCTTCTGGCTGGTAGTAATCGTAATAACTCACGAAATACTCAACGAGATTGTTAGGGAAAAACGATTTAAACTCGCTAAAAAGCTGAGCGGCCAAAGTCTTATTGTGAGACAGAACTAATGTCGGTCTTTGCGTTTCCGCAATCATATTCGCCACGGTGAAAGTCTTTCCCGATCCGGTAACTCCGAGTAGCACTTGATGTTTAGTCCCACTTTCTACACCATCGACGAGTTGCTTAATCGCTTCGGGTTGATCCCCTTGGGGAGTGTAGTCGCTTATGAGTTCGAATTCAGGCATTTCACTTGTAAGGTTGTAAATATAGTACTCAAGACAACGAAACTTGGGCACAAAAAAAGACCCACATAATGCAGGTCTTTCTTATAATATATTCGGTACAAAATTTATTCTGCAACTACGTCAAACTTAACTGTAGCAACTGAGTCTTTGTAAACTTTCACTTTCGCTTCGTAAGAACCGAGTTCTTTAATCGCTTCGTCAGATAATGTTATCTGCTTGCGCTCGATGTCGTATCCCGCTGCTTGAATCGCTTCAGCAAGTTGAATGTTGTTCACAGAGCCGAAAATCTTTCCAGTCTCTCCAGCTTTAGCGCCAATTTTAACCGTCAGCTTGTTAAGTGCATCAACGATTCCTTGTGCAGCTTCAAGAGCTTTAGCAGCTTTATGAGATTGCTGACGAATTACTTCAGCGAGAACTTTACGAGCTGATTCGGTTGCAACTATAGCTTTTCCTTGTGGAATAAGAAAATTGCGAGCGTATCCAGTCTTTACTTTAACAATGTCGTTCTTATGACCAACTTTGTTTACGTCTTGTTTAAGGATAATTTCCATGTCGTTTTTACTTAGTGGAGGTTATCAGCTACGTAAGGCATCAATGCTAGGTGACGGGCTTTTTTAATTGCCTGTGAAGCCTTTCGTTGGTACTTTAAGCTAGTTCCGGTTAGACGACGTGGTAAAATTTTACCTTGAGGGTTGCAAAGCATTAAAAGGAAATCTCCGTCCTTATAATCGATGTACTTAAATCCTTTTTTAAGAAAACGACAATAGCGATCAGCTTTTGTGTCGATATCAATAGACTTTAGGTAGCGTACTTTTTTATCTGCCATGATTTCAGTGCTTTATGCTTTTGCTTCAGTTTTAGATCCATCTTCCTCAGTAGTAGGAGCGTCAGCATCCTTCGGTGCATCATCAGCTTTAGGAGCGTCAGCATCCTTCGGTGCATCATCAGCTTTAGGAGCTTCAGCATCCTTCGGTGCATCATCAGCTTTAGGAGCTTCAACATCCTTCGGGGCATCATCAGCTTTAGGAGCTTCAACATCCTTCGGTGCATCGTCAGCTTTAGGAGCTTCAACATCCTTCGGTGCATCATCAGCTTTAGGAGCTTCAGCAGCCTTCGGTGCATCATCAGCTTTAGGAGCTTCAGCAGCCTTCGGTTTGACAGCAGCCTTCGGTTTGACAGCAGCTTTCGGTGCATCAGCTTTTTTAGCTGGTGTCTCTACAACTACTTCAGCTTTAGGCTCAGCTTTGCGGTTAGACTTGTCGCGGCGAGATTCCGCGTAGGCAATGTGGTGTTTATCCATAGCGGTTGTGAGGAATCTTAAGATTCTCTCGTCGCGACGGAATTCAGTTTCGAAAGGTAAGACAGCAGTTCCTTCAGCTTCCCACTCAATCAGATGATAGAAGCCTGTAGACTTCTTCTGGATTGGGTAAGCGAGTTTTCTGAGTCCCCATGCATCCTCATGGATTGTTTTTCCTCCATTCTTGAGGATGTTAGCACGGTACTTCTCTACTGTTTCCGCCACCTGCTCAGCAGATAACACGGGAGTCATAATGAAAACAGTTTCGTAACGATTCATAGATCAATTAATTTAAAATTGGGGCGCAAAAGTACGTTAGATATAAAGGAAACACAAAGGATTTCGTATAAAACATAACTAACAGTATAAAGAATGTGCAAAACTACTCTTGTTCTGTCAACTCATGCCCCCGATATTCGCAGTATGTCTGATACACCCTATTTAGTTTCCGCTAGGAAGTACCGCCCACAGGATTGGGAATCTGTCATAGGGCAATCGGGAATCACTCAGACTCTACAGCAGTCTATTTCTTCAGGCCAAATCGCTCAAGCTTATCTTTTCTGTGGCCCTCGTGGCGTCGGAAAAACCACAAGTGCAAGGATATTTGCCCGTGCAATAAATGGGTTCGCTCCTGACGATGACGCTATGGCGTTCAACGTGTTTGAGCTCGATGCCGCTTCTAACAATAAGGTAGAAGACATTCGCTCAATTGTTGAACAAGTTCGTATACCGCCCCAATACGGTACCTATAAGGTATACATTATTGATGAGGTGCACATGCTCAGTCAGGCCGCTTTCAATGCGTTTTTGAAAACATTAGAGGAGCCGCCTCCCCATGCAGTTTTCATTTTAGCAACTACAGAGAAGCACAAGATTCTTCCTACGATTCTTTCTAGATGCCAAATCTTTGATTTCCATCGCATCACCGTTCCTGATATGGTGACGCACCTCCAGGAAATCGCAGGTAAAGAAGGGGTTACTACAACAGACGAAGCTCTTCATGTTATCGCTTCTAAAGCCGACGGTGCTTTACGTGACGCGTTAAGTATGTTTGATCAGTTGGTCGCCTTTGCGGGGAAAGAACTCACTTATGATGTAGTCGCCGAGCAGTTACATGTTTTAGATCACGACACGTATTTCGAAGTAATCGATTTTGCACTCGCCGCAAACATACCTGACGCATTACTTATATTAGATAATGTTCTTGCGAGAGGATTCGATTCGCATCATTTCCTATCAGGTTTGGGAGATCATCTCAGGAACCTTATGGTTTGTAGGGACGATAGGACATTAAAGCTAATGCAGGTTACTCCTGACGTAGTTTCTAAATTCCAAACCCAGTCCTCTGTAACCGATCTTCATTTTATCGTTGCAGCACTGTCAATAACGAACGAAGCAGATACTCAATATAGAACTAGCCAACATCAGCGACTGCTAGTTGAGTTAGCAATAATGAAGATTTGCTCCTTAACAGCTCCAAGTTCAGAATCTCTGCCCTCGGCGGAGAAAAAAAAAACAACTGACGAGTTAGTTTCTCCTTTAAGTATTGCTTCGAGCGAATCAACGGCGAAAATTGTCGTGGCTGAGGTGGTTGATGTAGTCCAGACCGCGCCTGAACCTGCGCCTGAACCTGCTCCTGCGCCTGAACCTGCTCCTGAACCTATAGCGCTCGTAGTGCAAGAGGTAGTGCAAGTAAAAGAAGCACCTATAGAGAAGAAGGTCGTTGTATCTGGTAAACTGCGTGGGGGAGGACTGAAGTTGGCGGGGAAGTCAAAGGTTTTAGCGGAAACAAGGGATTCAGCAGCCGAGGGTAAAGCAAAAGAGGTCGATGAATCTTGGCAAGACGAGGTTACACAGGAGGGGTTGAAGGCCGCTTGGGATGTATTCGTAGAGAAACAGAGAGAGGCTAAGCGAGTTAGTTTGGTTTCTACTCTTAGTATGTGTGAGTTGGAGTTGAAAGGGAACATCGTTTGTTTTAGTGTGGTAAACGCTCTTCAAGAAATTCAACTAGACGGCGAAAAGACTGATTTGCTTTATCACCTTAGAAAGTCATTGAGAAATGCATCGTTAGAGCTGTCTATTGAAATTATCCAAACTGACTCGGATGATGATGAGGTTAAGAAGTATCTCACAGATAAAGAAAAGTATGTTGTGATGGTGGAGAAGAATCCATCTTTGGATAAGCTGAGGAAGAAGTTAGATCTTGATTTGGGATAAACTCAAGAAATTTAAATGAGGGTAGATAAATTTATATGGGCAATTCGTGTGATTAAGACCAGATCGCAGGCCGCCAAACAATGTAAAGAAGGGAAGGTGAGTGTTGATGGGGTGAAGGTGAAGCCTGCTCGAATCATGAAAATGGGAGAGGTGGTGGTGGTGCGAAAAGGAGCCGTTAGTTTCTCATATAAAGTTGTGGATTTTCCGAAAAGTCGCGTGGGAGCACCCTTAGTAAAAGACTTCTGTCTAGATGTTACAAGCCCTGAGGAACTAGAAAAGTTGGAGATGATTAAGCTTACTTATAAGGATAATCCGAAAGGTGTGGGGAGGCCTACGAAACGCGATAGGCGTAATTGGTTAAGGGATGTTCGTGGGTTGATGAGTAAGAAATGAAAATGTCTAGTGAAATACAGGTGGAGAGGGTGAGTTGGGAGAGGTTGAGAGAGGTAAGGTTTGAAGTTTTGTGGCCTCACTTGAAAAGTAGCGACGAAGCAAGGCTTGATATTGACGAGAGTGAGGGCGCACTTCATTTGGCTGCGTTTTTGGGTGAAGAAATTGTGGGGGTTGTTTCTGTGTTTAATCAAAAGTGTGAAAGATATCCTGAATTGTTCGTAGGAGAAGATACTGTAAGGATTCGGGCCATGGGTGTGCTTGAAAAAGCGAGAGGGCTGAAGGTAGGGGTTGCTCTAGTTAGAGAGGTTGAGAAGCGAAGTGGGGTGAAGCATCAGGTTGTTTGGTGTGATGCAAGAGAAGTGGCGTGGGGCTTCTATGAAAAATGCGGTTTCTTGTTTGCCTCTGATAAGTATGGAGTTGAATTATCGGCTTACTTAGTGCCCGACGTGGGTATTCATAAAATGATGTACAAACGTTTGTAAAAGACTTGTACTTTTACGTTCTTATTTAATAGATATAATGCCTAATATTTCTAAAGTCGGATTAGCTATGCCTAGCAGTCCTATTCGTAAGTTAATGCCGTTTGCAAATGCTGCTAAAAAGGCAGGTAAGCGAGTGATTCATCTAAACATCGGTCAGCCAGATATCGATTCTCCAGTAGAAGCGTTACGTGCCCTGAAGGAGGATGCGAGGACTGTCGTTGAGTATAGCCCTAGCGATGGCTACGATTCATATAGGACTAAGTTGTCAGCGTACTATATGAAAGACGGGATTCCTGTAGAAAAAGAGGATGTTATAATAACTACGGGTGGGTCTGAAGCTTTAGTTTTCGGGTTGATGTCTTGCATGGATCCGGGAGATGAGATAATTATCCCAGAGCCTTTTTACGCAAATTACCTCGGATTTACTCAGATGGCAGGAGTCAAAATTGTACCTGTTACTGCTGTGATAGACGACGGTTTCGCACTTCCTCCTATTAGTGATTTCGAAAAAGTTATTAGCCCTAAGACGAAGGCGATTCTGATTTGCAATCCTGGAAACCCTACTGGTAAGGTGTATTCGCCAGAAACGCTCAAAGAGCTGACAGAGATGGTGTTGAAGCACGATTTATATTTGTTTTCGGATGAGGTGTATCGTGAGTTTTGTTATGATGGCACAGAGGCGAAGTCGGTTTTGAACTTTGATGGTATTGAGCAAAATGCAATAATGATTGATTCTGTTTCGAAGAGGTTCAGTATGTGTGGCGCGCGCGTGGGGACGATTGTGACGAAGAATGCGGAGGTGCGTGCGACGGTCATGAAATATGCTATGACTCGCCTTTCTCCCCCGACTTTAGGCCAAATCGCATCTGAGGCCGCTCTTCTCGCTCCTGAATCGTATTTCGAAGAAGTTCGTTCTAGGTATGTTGAGCGAAGGGACGTTCTTGTAAAAGGACTCAACGAAATTCCTGGAGTTCTTTGTCCGAAACCCGGCGGCGCTTTTTATGCTGTATGTCGATTGCCTATCGATAGTAGTGATAAATTTTGTCAGTGGATTCTCGAGGAGTTCGACCTCGATGGTGATACCGTAATGATGGCGCCTGCTTCGGGCTTCTATTCAACTCCAGGAGCTGGTGATGACGAAGTTAGAATCGCTTACGTTTTAGACCTTCCGCTTCTTGAAAAAGCGATAGCTTGTATTAAAGCGGCGCTCGAAGTCTATCCTGGACGAACTAACTAGTCCCTAATCCACAACAACTATGTCATTATTTCAGAATATAAAAGGAACTTTATTGCTGGTTTTATTTATAGGCGTAGTCAGTTTTGGTATTTCGGGGAGAGTTTTATGTCAGGGCGATACAACTTGGGTTTCTACCTATACTTGGGAAGCCCAAAACAATCCCGAAACGAATTACGATAGTCCGGGGCGTAGGTGGTTCGATTTCCCATCGGCCGACAATGGAACACAGTATAGAAAGGTGCTTATGTACCATAACCTTAAGTGTTTCGATCAAGGAACGGCTGGAGGGTTAGGCTATGCTTGTGGAGAGTGGGATTACCTCTCGTATAGTTATTTGTTTGATCATACGGGAGAGCTTGATTCGACAAGCTTGACGCACCCGCTTTATAAGATTAACAACTCTAATTTCGAAATCGATTCAATCATATTATCTCCTATTGGAGGGATTCCATATGATACATTATTGACCGAATATTCACGTTCAATTCATAGCGTTGTAGGTTCGGTTTCTTCATCGATTTCTCAGAGCGCTTTTATGTCGACAGATTTGATTTCGGATGCGGTTGGACAGAGATTGCAAATGGTTTGGTCTGAGGAAGAATTAAGCTCGATGGGAGTCGTAGTGGGGGTGCCCATAAAAAAAATATCATTAACGGTCGGGACGATTTCGTCAGATGTATTAACGCTACGCTACAAATTCACGAACGTAGTCAATCTCGAAAACGTCGATGAAAACGGATGGGTCACGGTATTTCAGTACCCAGTAAACACCACAGGTCTACTCGAGTTAGGACTAGACGCAAACATAGTCTGGGACGGGACTTCGAATCTCATGTTCGACCTCTCGTTCGAGAACCTTATTGTCGACCAGTGCGAGGTAGTTTCCGCGCCAGGAAAGGTCATTTTATTCGAGTCAAATGGCGGCTACGTACTATTGGACGGTGGCGATAAAATGGAGCTTGACGCAAGTTCGCTTCAGCCCCTTTCAGACCAAATCACACTAGAGTGTTGGCTTAAGGGCGATCAAGATTGGCTTCCAGCGAACACCACGATTTTCGAAGGAGTAAATGCCGAGTCGCAGAGAGAATTAAACGTTCACATGCCTTGGAGTAATTCTAGAATTTATTGGGACGCTGGCTTCAGCGATGGTGGGTACGATAGGATCGATAAACAATCTAACGAGTCGGAGTTTGAGGCGACCTGGTCTCATTGGGCGTTCACGAAGAATGCCCAAACCGAACAGATGAAGATTTTCAGAAATGGCTTGGTTTGGCATGAAGGCGTTGATAAAGACAATTCCTTCGGTGTGATTTCCAAGATGTTTTTAGGGTCTGCTTACAACGATAACTACAGCTATAGAGGCGGCGTTGAGGATTTTCGTATCTGGAGTGTTGAGCTGAGTGAGGAAGTGATTTCGGAGTGGATGTATCGAACGGATATCACCGAGCATCCCTATGCTCAAAGTCTTATGGCGGTATATGATTTCGATGGAGATAATGGAACAGCAGAGCAACAGGATTTAGGGTCTCCATTCGGCGGATATTATTTCGGTGATGCAGGAAGGGTAACCTCAAGAGCGTCTGAATTATTTCTAAATCCTAGCGTTCCGAGCGGAGACTTAAGAGCTGCATTCCAGTTTACTCAGGGAGAAGATGTAGATTTTGAAAGTGAAACCGAATTTGTGGTTTCATCCTATTTACAAGAAAAACCTCCTGTAAGCATTAGTACCTGGGCGGTCAACGGAAACGATGTTGATTGGGTTGATCTTCAGTACGGTTGGCCACACGATCAATTAATGATTACTTATAACGAACTTGGAGACACGATTTCTACTTACCCGATAAATGGCGAATCTGTTGAATTTTCTAATTCGAACTCTGAGCTGAACTATTTCGGACTTCCTTTTGATGTGGTAGACAGATATGAATTAGGAAGATATATTACACCTTACGGAATAAATCTATCATTAGGACCTGATGGTTGGACGTGGATTTACGATGTTACTGATTACCTCCACCTTCTCAGAGATAGCGTTGAATTAGAGTGCGGGAATTGGCAGGAATTACTTGACTTAAAATTCGCTTTTATAGGAGGTACGCCACCCCGTGATGTTAAGAGGGTTGAAGCTTTTTGGAATGGTACTTATAATTTAAATAACTGGAATGAGTCTGTTTCGGAGCATTCGTTTACACCTGATGAAGGGGAGGAGATGTTCAGGTTGGTCACACGCGCAAGTGGTCACGGGTTTGGTCAGGGTAATAATTGTGCAGAATTCTGCTATAACACTCACAGTGTTAATGTAAATGGTGATGAGCAATGGAGCTGGGAGATAATGCAGGAGTGCGCCGACAATCCGCTATACCCTCAAGGTGGGACTTGGATTTATGATAGAGCAGCTTGGTGTCCTGGTGCGCCCGTTGCAACCCGTCGCTTCGAGTTGACTCCCTTCGTCATGAACCTCTCTGATTTCATGGTTGAGTATGACATCACTGATGATCCCTACGGGAATTACAGGATGGAAGGCCAAATCATTTCCTACGGCGCCCCTAACATGTCTCACGATGTGGAGCTCATGGATATACTTTCTCCAAATAACAGGAAGGTTCTTTCAAGATGGAATCCAGTATGTGAGGATCCCGTTGTGAGCATTAGAAATAACGGATCGGAGCCTATGGTTGCATGCACATTCCTATATGGTGTAACCGGGGAGGAGCCACAATCTTATGTCTGGGAGCCGGAGTCTCCTTTAGCATTTTTAGAAGAGGCGGACGTAAGTCTTCCTTATGACGCTCCCGACTACACTCAGGGTGACGACGATGATTTGCTAGACTTCAGTGTTGATGTCACCCTTTCAAATGGTCTCGACGAAGAGGTGAGCAACGGACAAGGTCACTCATCGTTCCGTCGTCCTCCAACTTGGGCGTATAACGATTTGGATGATAACCGCATAATAATTTGGACTAAAACAAACAACAATCCATTCGAGACTTCGGTAGAATTAACGAACAGGAATAACACCCTCATCTGGTCCAAATCGTACGATCAGGCAAACACCATTTATAGGGATACCTTAGAATTGAATGCCGGTTGCTACAGGTTTACAGTGAAAGATGCCGATGACGACGGTCTAGAGTTTTGGGCGAACAACGATGGAGGAGGTTACGTGCGCTTTAAGAAAGTTGCGGGAGGTAATTTCTCGAATTTAGAAAGCGATTTCGGAAAGTCGATATCTCAAGCTTTTCGATTCGAAACGAATTTGATTTCGGCAGTAGAAGAAGAAGTGGCAATTGTAGAAACTCCTTCAATAACGGTCTTTCCTAACCCCACTAAAGGAATAGTGAAATTGAGTGTTGTTGGTTTCAAAAAATCAGTGGATTGGGTCTTGAGAAACAGCTTGGGCCAACAAATCGACACAGGTAATTACACGCCTTCGGAGGGTTACCTCCTAAATCTAGATCTTTCGAATCACGGCTCAGGTATGTACAGCATAGTTTTTTCAAATGAAAATCAAAGCGCAGTTTCTTGGATAATTCGCGACTAAGATCTTGATTTTTAGGGGTGAAGTTGCTTTTTCATCTAAAAAAAGATACCACCCTATTGTTTAATGGGGTATGAATAACTTTTGCCAAGCTTTTTGAACGATTAACCCCCCTGTTGTGCGTAGATTTGCCAAAAATTATAGGTTTTAAGTATAACTCCCCACATTAACCCCTCTTTTTATGAGTTTGAATCGCCAACAGGTAATGCACGATGTGCTTGATCGTAAGCCGAAGCTTCCAACCCGCCCTAATAACAAGATTTCTTCTTATTACGGCGAGAACGTTTTCAATCAATTCGTGATGCGTTCATACCTCCCGGACGAGGCTTTCAATGGCATTCTGATGGCTATGGAGGATGGAACTCCTGTGGACAGGAAAGTTGCAGACCAAACCGCCACTGCTATGAAGGAGTGGGCAATCTCTCGCGGAGCTACTCACTATACTCACTGGTTCCAGCCTTTGACAGGAAATACCGCGGAAAAGCACGATAGCTTCATCGCTCCTACAGGAGATGGAAGAGCCATTGAAAAGTTCGACGGTTCGTTACTTGTTCAACAAGAGCCAGACGCATCTTCTTTCCCAAGTGGAGGAATTAGAAACACTTTCGAAGCTCGTGGATACACCCTTTGGGATCCTACTTCGCCCGCTTTTGTTTGGGGAGAGACTTTGTGCATTCCTACGATTTTCATTAGTTACACGGGGTTCGCATTAGATAACAAGACTCCTCTTTTAAAGGCTCTTTCTGCAGTTGACGAAGCTTCAACATTGGTATGCCAATACTTCGATAAGAACATTACCAAGGTAAATGCTTCTTTAGGTTGGGAGCAAGAGTACTTCCTAGTAGATAAAGCACTTTTCGCTGCTCGTCAGGATTTGGCAATGACAGGACGTGCGTTATTCGGAGCTCAGCCAGCAAAAGGTCAACAGCTCGACGATCATTACTTCGGTTCGATTCCTCAGCGTATCAGCGCTTTTATGAAGGACTTTGAGCTTGAAGCTCATAAGCTGGGCATACCCGTTACGACTCGTCATAACGAAGTAGCTCCGAATCAGTTCGAGCTAGCTCCTGTTTACGAAGAGGCGAATCTTGCGAACGATCATAACCTCCTATTAATGGAGCTCCTAGAAGTTGTCGCTCAACGCCACGATTTCCGTTGCCTCCTACACGAAAAGCCTTTCGGAGGTCTTAACGGTTCAGGAAAGCACAATAACTGGTCGTTAAGTACGAACACAGGAGTTAACTTATTACAGCCAGGAAAGAACCCGAAGTCAAACCTGCGATTTCTTACGTTCTTAGTGAATACGCTAGCAGCACTGCATACTCATGCTGACATTGTTAGAGCGAGTTTTGCGGGAGTGGGGAATGATCATAGACTTGGAGCGCAAGAGGCACCACCCGCTATCATTTCGGCTTTCATTGGAAGTCAACTCTCTAAACTTTTAGACGATCTCGAAGTTAACATCAAGCACGGTAAATTAACGCCAGCTGATAAGACCGCTCTTAAGCTAGAGATAGGTCGAATTCCAGAGGCTCTACTCGACAATACAGATAGAAATAGAACATCGCCTTTCGCATTTACAGGTAACAAGTTCGAGTTAAGAGCGGTCGGTTCATCTGCGAACTGTGCTCTTCCGATGACTGTCCTTAACACTATAGTCGCAGACCAACTTCAACAGTTCAAGGTGTCTGTTGACGCTCGAATTGGCAAAGGAGATGGTAAGGATGAGGCTATATTAAAGGAGCTACAGGTCTTAATTAAGCGAAGCAAAAACATAAGGTTCGAAGGGAATGGATATGGCGACGAGTGGATAAAAGAGGCGAAACGTCGCGGATTGTCGAACTTAAAAACTACGCCCGAAGCTCTAACGGTTTGGGGTAGAAAAGAAGTAATAGACCTCTTCGAAAGAATGAAAGTCCTCCACCCGGCAGAAACCAAGGCGAGACAAGAGGTAGAGTTCGAAAAGTACGTGATGCACAGGCAGATTGAGGCAAACATCATCATCGACATGGCGAGAAACACCATCCTCCCAGCTGCAATCTCATACCAAAACATTCTACTCGAAAACGTTTTAGGGATTGAGGAGGCTTTTGGAAAGGAAGGAAAGAAGATGACGGTTCCTCAAAGAGATATCTTAAAAAGGACTTCAGTACTCATAAACGAGCTTTATTCTACCATATCTAAATTGAAAGAGAGTAAGCAAGTGGTAAATAGTAAAAAAACTACGCAGAAAAAAGCTGATGGATATGGTGCAATTATAACCCCTATTATTGCCGAACTAGGAGGAATATGCACGACTCTTGAGGGGCTGATAGACAACGAGTTATGGCCATTACCTAAGTTTCAAGAGCTGCTATTTACGCGTTGATTTAATCGAACATAAAACGCAATTGACATTTAGTTGTTAGGGTATTGTGAAATTTCTAGCGTTTAAATGCTGCTTTTTCAGTACTTTCGAGCCTTAGTTAAACTAGAAATATTGGATATGCAAAGTTACCTGCAAGTAATAATAGCACGATTAGTCGTGTGTTCAGTCTTTGTCTTCGGTGCCGTATCAGGTACCTTTTCTCAAGAATTGTATGAGGAAGCAGATAGAGCTTTTGAAAGACGAGGATATTTTGAAGCATCGAGTGACTACGTCGCGGCCTATGGGAAAGTGAAGTCTGATTTGGAATTAAAAGCGTATTGCGCTTTTCAAGCAGGGGAATGCTTTCGTTTGATGCACAACCCTATGGGTGCTACCGAGTGGTACGATAAGGCCCTAGGTCTCCGTTATGCAAAAACTAATCCTAGGATTTATCTTCTTTATGGCGATGCATTACGCGATCAAGAAGATTTCTATACAGCAATGGAATGGTATGAGAAATTTGGTGAAGCAGGAGATAGATCATTTGCTGATGCTAGAATAGAAGCCGCTGATATTGCTGCTCTAGCTCTTGAAGAGCCGCCTAGTCGATTCATTGTTGAGCCTATGATTACTGTGAATTCGCCATCTTACGATTTCGCGCCAGTTTACGCTTCTAAAAAATCTAACGTCCTTGTTTTTGCTTCTTCTCGTGAAAGTTCTGCCGGTACAGGAGAGGATCCTATAACAGGTGAATCATTTATGGACTTATTTACTACGACTCAAGATAAAAAAGGTCGTTGGAGTGAGCCAGAACCTCTGGGAAACACAATTTCAACAGTGGATAACGAAGGTGCTGCTTCTTACGATAAGAAGTTCAAGACTATTTACTTCACACGTTGTGTAGATCAAGATGGATCTAACCTTGCATGTGATATCTATTGGGCACCAGTGATTGGAAAGCAATTTGGAGCATCTCAACCATTATTCCTAGTAGATAGAGAAACGGACGATTCAACACAAATCGGTCACCCAGCACTTACTAAAGATGGTAAATTCATGGTTTTCGCTTCGGATTTGCCTGGAGGCCAAGGAGGAAAGGACTTATGGTTTTCCAAATTTGATAAGGATGCGGAAACTTGGAGTTTACCACAGAATCTAGGAAGTGAGATTAACTCTTCTGGTGATGAAATGTTCCCTTCTTTTAGAGCGAATGGCTCACTTTACTTCTCGTCTAACGGTCATGCCGGCCTAGGCGGTTTTGATTTGTGCTTTGCTGAACAGCGCGAAGGTGAAATGGCGTTTTCAGAAGTGACAACACTTCTATATCCTTTGAATTCTTCGGGAGATGAGCTTGGGATTATTTTTAAAGGCCAAACCAACTCGGGTATCTTTTCTTCAAACCGTAAAGGTGGAAAAGGACAAGATGATTTATATGAGTTCAGACTTCCTCCAATGGAATTTTGCTATAAGGCATATGTATACGACTACGACACGGGTATGCCAGTAGGAGGAGCTTCAATTACATTGCAAAGTTCAGTGGGTGAAGTTAATTCTTACACCGCTGATGGTGATGGAGCCGTTGAGTTATGTGATGGAGAAATCGAAGAAGGTGTTTCTTATGATGTTGATGTGAAGAATGAAGGGTTTATCGGTACAGGAGACAGGTTCTCAAGCATAGGACTTACTGAGTCTACTACTTTTGCTCGTGAGTATTTCTTAAAAGAGATCATTCTCGAAAAGGAATACGATATGCCACTGGTTCTTTATCCACTTGGTAGTGCAGACTTACTTGTGAATGAAGAGGTTAATTCAACAGACTCTTTAAGTTACCTCGTCGACTTACTCCAGAGAAATGAGAACCTAGTTATTCAGTTGGAAGCTCATACGGATAGTCGAGGTACTAACTCTTCTAACAAGGTTTTAAGCCAAAGACGTGCTGAAACTTGTGTGAATTTCTTGGTTGATCAAGGGATTTCTTTAGATAGATTGGTTCCATTTGGACACGGTGAGGATAAATTGATTGTTACAGACTCTCAGATTGCAAAAATGCCTGAATCTGAAAGAGAAAACGCTCATCAAGTAAATAGACGTACAGTATTTAAGATTATACGTTTCGATTACGTTCCTACCGAAGAATAAGGTTAAAAACAAAATAAGTGTCAGACGCAAGTAGGTATGCAGCGCGTGGTGTAAGTGCTGGGAAAGAGGATGTTCACGCAGCAATTAAAAACGTAGATAAGGGATTGTTCCCTCAAGCGTTTTGTAAAATTATTCCTGATTATTTAACGGGAAGTGAAGAGCATTGCGTGGTTATGCATGCAGATGGGGCAGGGACGAAATCGGCTTTGGCATATATGTACTGGAAAGAAACAGGGGATATCTCTGTCTGGAAAGGTATTGCTCAGGATGCACTGATTATGAATGTTGATGATTTAATCTGTGTAGGTGCTACGGGACCTATGCTTGTGTCATCAACAATCGGGAGAAATAAACACTTGATTCCTGGCGAAGTTATCTCAGCTATTATTCAAGGAACTGAAGAACTTCTTCTGGACTTGAGGAAGGAAGGGATTGATATTATTTCGACAGGTGGAGAAACAGCAGATGTAGGCGATTTGGTGCGAACCATAATCGTTGACTCTACGGTGGTAGCGAGAATGCGCAGGGATTCTGTTATCGACAATGCAAATATTGCTCCTGGAGATGTCGTTGTAGGCCTCTCTAGCTCGGGCCAATCAAATTACGAGACCGAATTTAATGGCGGTATGGGAAGTAACGGACTTACCTCAGCTCGGCATGACGTTTTTAAGAAAGACCTGTCATCTAGATTTCCTGAAAGTTTCGACCCCGGAACCGATTCAGAATATATCTATACCGGAGATTACGACCTCACAGACTCAATAGAAGGCGTGCCTCTCGATGCCGGCAAGCTCGTTCTTTCTCCGACTCGAACTTACGCTCCTATTATCAAGACCTTCCTCGAAAGCTGGAGCGACAGCGTCCACGGAATGGTTCACTGTTCTGGAGGAGCCCAAACAAAAGTCCTTCACTTTGTAAACAACGTTCATATTATAAAGGATAATCTGTTCCCTACTCCGCAGCTCTTCAAGACCATTCAGTCTTCGTCCGGAACTTCTTGGGAGGAGATGTACAAGGTTTTCAATATGGGCCACAGGTTAGAAGTGTACACTTCTGAGGAAGCTGCTAAAGCATTGATTTCTATCGCTAATGATAGAGGAGTTGAAGCCCAAATAATAGGTCGTTGCGACCCTTGTTCTCATGGTTCTGTCACTGTATCAGGTGAGCACGGGACTTATAAGTATTCAAACGCATAATGGAAGACCTACTCGCTAAACTTGAGGCAATAGGTGACAGGTTTCGCGAGGTCGAAAAGTCTATTGGTGATCCGGATTTGATTGCGGATAATAACGCATACCGTGAAGCCATGAGAGAGTACCGACGTTTAGAGCCGGTGGCTGAACATGCGGCGAAGTTTAGAGGGGTTTGGGATGACTTACAACAAGCGAAAGAATGGGCATCATCCGACGACGACGAGTACAGGGAGATGGGGAGAGAAGAGGTAGGGCTATTGAATGTGAAACTTGAAGAGGTTGTGCAAGAGGCAAAAGAAATGTTGTTGCCACGAGACGAAGCCGACGATAGAGATGTAGTGCTTGAGGTAAGAGCTGGAACGGGTGGTGACGAAGCTGCTATTTTTGCTGGAGAATTGCTAAGAATGTACATACGCCACACAGAATCTAAAGGCTGGAGCAGTACTTGGGTTTCTTCTTCGGAAGGAACGGCCGGCGGTTTTAAAGAGGCAGTGGTGAGGCTAAGTGGTGAGGGGGTATATGGTTGGCTTAAGTTTGAGAGTGGTGTTCATAGAGTTCAACGTGTACCAGCGACAGAATCGCAAGGCAGAGTACACACTTCCGCGGCAACGGTTGCTATCCTTCCCGTAGCAGAAGATGTGGATGTTGAATTAAAGGTCTCAGACTTGCGTCGAGATACGTATAGAGCAAGTGGAGCAGGAGGTCAGCACGTTAATAAAACGGAAAGTGCGGTACGTCTAACTCACCTGCCCACAGGTATTGTAGTTGAGTGCCAAGATGGTAGATCCCAACACAAAAACCTCGAGCACGCCATGTCTGTCATGAGGACTCGTCTTTTCGAACAGGAGCGACTCAAACAAGAAACAGAAAGATCTGAAAACCGTAAGCAACTCGTCTCTACAGGTGATAGGTCGGCAAAAATCCGAACGTACAATTTTCCTCAAGGTCGAGTAACCGACCATAGAATTGGCTTTACATCACATGCATTGCCAGCAATATTGTCTGGGGATTTGGATGAGGTTATAGAAGCGTTGCACCTTGCGGAAAAAACTGAGCTTTTGAAAAATCTATAATCATCAATGAACTAAGGTAATTAAGGTATGGAAAGAAAAGGCACCCTTATAAATCGTGACGCGTTACACGCTGCAATTCTCTCAAAGAAATCGTACCTATGTGTGGGCTTAGATCCTGATCCTGAAAAAATCCCAAGCTGTTTTGGTCAGGGAGTTGAGGCGATGGAGGATTTCTGTATTGCAATGATTGAGTGTACTAACCATGTTGCTGTTGCATATAAACCAAACCTAGCTTTCTTCGAATCCTACGGCCCAGAGGGTGTTTCCGCACTAGAAAGAATTATCCTGACGATTCCGAATGATTGCCTAGTAATTGCCGATGCAAAGCGTGGCGATATTGGCAATACCGCTAGTAAATACGCAACAGCTCTCTTCGATGGCCTTGGCGCAGATGCCGCAACAGTAGCTCCTTATATGGGCGAAGATTCGGTACGTCCTTTTACGGACAGGAACGATAAATGGACGATTTTACTTGCCCTCACGTCAAATCCCGGCGCTGACGATTTCGAATTTCACGGTACTCCGCCTCTATTCGAGCGAGTCCTTGAAAAAGCATCGAACTGGGGTACTCCAGATAATTTAATGTTCGTGGTAGGAGCTACAAGACCGGATTTACTAGCTCGTGTCAGAGAATTAGTTCCTGAATCGTTCTTACTTGTTCCTGGAGTTGGCGCTCAGGGAGGTTCTCTGGAGGCAGTTGCAAATGCCGGTTTAAACGCTAAATGTGGATTATTAGTGAATTCATCTCGCGGAATTTTATATGCAGCTAACAACTCTTCAACTCGAGACGAGACGACCTTATCCGCTCGTTATCAAGCAGAAGAGTTAGCATCTCAAATGGCCATTTCACTTCAGAAATAAATCTTCAGCCATCGTTAGTAAAATCTACTATATTTTTTTAGGCAGTTGCCTATGTAGTACGTAGTTTAGAGCGTGCTTTTTAAATTCAAACCTTTCAAGAGTCTTTACCTAGCTTTAATAGCAATGGTTGCTGTAGTTCTTATTGGGAGTATAGGCTTTGTGTATTTAGAAGGATACTCTTGGATTGAAGCATTCTATATGACAGTGATTACCGTCTCCACTGTTGGGTTTAGAGAGGTTAAAGAGCTCAGTCCCACGGGAATGATTTTCACATCGTTCTTAATTATTTCAAGTATTAGTGCATTTGCTTATTCTATATCTGCACTTACTACGTACTTTGTCGACGGCGAATATCGTAACACCTTTAAAGTAGCTAGATTGAAGAAAGAAATTGATAAACTAAATCAGCATGTTATCGTGTGTGGTTATGGCCGTGTAGGTGAGATGGCTGTGTCAGAGTTGATGGATCACGATACAACAGTTGTAATAATAGAAAAAGACGAACCGAAGTGTAAAATACTTCGAGAAGAAGGATTTATTGTCATTACAGGTGATGCTACACGAGACGAAAATTTAGAAAAAGCTGGGGTGGAAAATGCAAAAGCATTAATCGCTACTATGCCCATTGATTCACAAAATCTTTACGTTATTCTTTCAGCAAGAGAAAGAAATCAGGAAATGCTTTTAATTAGTAGAGCTTCACAGATGAACTCGGTCACTAAATTACGTGTAGCTGGAGCGGATAACGTAATTATGCCAGATAAGGTTGGAGGTGCACACATGGCATCTTTAGTTGCTATGCCTGATGTAGTGGAGTTTTTGGACCACATAAGTATACAAGGTGGAGATTCTATAAATCTAGAAGAGATTTGCATGGATCAATTCCCACCGGAAATGAGACAATCAACTCTTGGTGATGTTGTTGAAAATAATCGTCTAGGTATTAATGTTGTTGGATTAAAAAGATCAAACGGCGAATATGAAATTAATCCTGGACCCTCAACAGTCATAGATGGTGCTTGTAAGTTATTCGTATTAGGAACGGCTGATCAAATTAGAGATCTAAACCGTATGCTGAAGTTTGCTAAGCCCAAATCATAAACTATTCCTGAACCTATATTTAAATTAATTATGTCGATTATTAATAAAATCACACCTGTGTTTTTTGCTTTGATGTTTTCTCTTTTAGCATTTACAACATCTGCTAGCGAAGCATTGTCTCAGCAAACAGAATCAATAGACGAAGTAGTTCTTTCAATTGACGATAGAATAGAAAGCTACATGGAGCCCGTTACTAATGTCATCATGGATGTGATTTTTGTTACGATCCCGATCGGCTTTGGAAAAGAAGTGCCATTTGTTTTGATTTGGCTCCTATTCGGTGCTGTGTTTTTTACGTTTTATTTCAAGTTCATTAGCATTTCTGGTTTTAAACACGCCATTGACGTTGTCAAAGGAAAATTTGATGACCCCAAGAAAAAGGAACAAGGAGAGGTAAGCCACTTTCAGGCTTTAACAGCTGCTTTATCAGGTACAGTAGGAGTCGGAAACATTGCCGGTGTCGCAATCGCGGTTTCTATTGGTGGACCTGGCGCTACGTTCTGGATGATTGTTGCTGGATTATTAGGTATGAGTGCTAAATTCATTGAGTGTACTCTTGGTACTAAATATAGAATTCAAAATGCAGATGGATCTGTTTCAGGTGGACCGTCTTATTATTTAAGTCGCGGGCTCGCTAAGCGTGGTGAAAGAATGGGGCAGCTTGGTAAAGTCCTTGCTATTATGTTTGCGGTCGCTTGTATTGGAGGATCCCTCGGTGGGGGTAACATGGTTCAAATTAATCAAGCAACAAAGCAGCTTATATCAGTTACTGGAGGCGCAGAATCTTTCTTTTACGGTCAAGCATGGGTTTTCGGTGCTGTTATGGCTGCGCTAGTAGGTCTAATTATTATAGGTGGAATTAAGAGTATTGCTAAGGTTACTGATAAAGTGGTTCCTTTCATGGTGGGTATTTACGTGCTAAGTGCCTTAGTCGTGTTAGCGGGTAATTTCTCTGAAATTCCTACAGCCTTCGGCCAAATCTTTAGCGGTGCATTCGACTCAGGCGCTATGTATGGTGGTATTATCGGTGTTATGATCCAAGGGTTCAAGCGTGCGGCGTTCTCTAACGAGGCTGGTATAGGTTCTGCTTCTATCGCTCACTCTGCTGCAAAAACAAATGAGCCTGTTTCTGAAGGAATGGTTTCACTTCTTGAACCTTTCATTGACACAGTAGTGATATGTACAATGACAGCATTAGTTATTGTTATTTCAGGGTATGGAGGCACTTCGGCTGAAGCTGCACTGTCTCTCGCTAAATCTGGAGATTTGATGGCTATTGAGCTTACTTCTTCAGCTTTCAGCCAAACCATTTCTTGGTTCCCTATTGTACTTTCAATCTCTGTGATTCTCTTCGCATTATCAACAATGCTCAGCTGGAGCTATTACGGACTTAAGTCTTGGACTTATATTTTCGGAGAGTCTAGGACTTCTGATATAAGCTATAAGGTTCTATTCTGTGTTTTCGTAATTATTGGATCAGCAATTTCTGCAAAAAGTGTATTTAATTTTGGAGATGCTATGATTTTCGCCATGTGTTTTCCTAACGTTCTCGGACTTTACATCCTCGCCCCAGAGGTTAAGTCTGATCTAAAGGATTATTTAAGAAGGGTAAAATCTGGGGAAATTGTTCAATACGAAAAATGATAACGGGAGTTCGTCAAATAAACGAGACGAACTATTCCACCTTACTTCTATAGTAATAGTGATTTCACTCTCCCTTCTTGCTTGGGGGTTGGAGTCTATGCGTGCACCATCCTACGAGGATGTGATTCCTAATTTCTTAACTCTTCTTGAAGACTGGCCTCTAGAGCTTGCGAACTCTGAGGTGGTGACCTTTACAGAGAAGCAGAAATCTACATCGCACTATATACGTGAGAGTCACTATAAAAAAAACATCACACATACCCTATCAAATTCCCACAAACCGGTTTTCCATAAACCAGCCCCCAAATCACTAGATTTAAATTTAATAGATAGCGTTACTCTCGAATCGCTCCCAGTATTCGGCCCCGTGCTATCTGGTCGTACAATTAAATTTAGAAATGCTCTTGGTGGGTTTTGTGAAATAGAACAGCTCAAGGAAGTATACGGTATCGACTCAAGTTCATATCAGCAAGTCTCAAGTTGGTTTAGAATTTCCTCCTCTGATATTTCGAAAATATGTGTTGATACAGCTTCGTGGGATAAAATGCGACGCCATCCTTATATAGGAGTAAATGGAGCTAGAATTATAGAACGATATCGTCGCCACCACGACCTTGCCACTTTAGCTGACGTGAGAAATATACCCCAAATAACGGATAGTATATGGGCGGTTTGGTTACCATACATTAAGATTTCTCCTAAAAATGATATAAAGTGACCTAGCATAGAGCTTACTGCCGACATTTGTAAAATGAATTTCAAACTAACAGCCGACCAGCAGATGATTAAGGAATCGGTGAGTGAATTTGCTCAGCGCCGTATTCTTCCTAAGCGTATGATTTGGGATGAAGGCCAAATCTTTCCTCGTGATGTCCTTCGTGAGATGGGTGAAATTGGCCTTATGGGAATGCTTGTCCCTGAAGAGTACGGAGGCGCAGGCTTAGGTTATATTGAGTATAAGATAGCCATTGAAGAGATATCAAGAGTATGCGGCTCTGTAGGGCTTAGTATGGCTGCGCATAATAGTTTGTGTACAGGGCATATATTACAATTTGGAAATGACGATCAGAAGAAGCGCTACTTGCCTAAGCTCTCTACTGCAGAATGGATTGGCGCTTGGGGGCTAACGGAGGCGAATACCGGCTCTGACGCTATGAGAATGCAATGCGTGGCGAAACAGGACGGGGAGCATTGGATACTAAATGGCACAAAGAATTTCATTACTCACGGTATTAGTGGTGATGTAGCTGTTGTTTTAGTTCGCACAGGAGAGCTTTTGGACAGCCACGGTATTACAGCTTTTATCGTTGAGAGATCAACTCCAGGATTCTCAGGAGGTAAGAAAGAGAATAAGCTGGGTATGAGAAGTAGCGAGACATCGGAAATGATTTTTGACAATTGTCGAGTACATGAGTCGCAAATTTTAGGTGAAGTAGGAGAGGGTTTCATTCAAGCTATGAAAATACTAGATGGAGGACGAATTAGTATAGGTGCTTTAGGCTTGGGAATCGCTCAAGGAGCTTATGATACTGCTTTGGCTTACTCTAAAGAAAGAGAGCAATTCGGACAACCCATATCAAGATTTCAGGCAATCGCATTCAAATTAGCAGACATGGCAGTCGCAATAGAAACATCCGATTTACTTCTATTAAAAGCTTGTACTCTTAAGAACGCAGGGAAACCATGTACTCTTGCAAGCGCAATGGCCAAATATGAAACCAGTGAAGTAGCTGTTAAGGTTTCTACAGAAGCCGTCCAAATCCTTGGTGGTTACGGATATATAAAAGATTTTCCAGCTGAAAAGTACTATAGAGATTCAAAGCTTTGTACTATAGGGGAGGGGACATCTGAAATACAGAAATTAGTAATCGCTAGAGAATTGGTTAGTTAAATTCTTTAATCTATCTTTGCACTCCAATTTTTTGACTATGCTCAGTATCCCAGTAAAAGAAAACGATAACATCGAACGCTGCTTAAAGCGTTTTAAGAAGAAATTCGACCGCACTAAAAAAATGAAGGAATTACGCTCTCGTCGTGAGTTTGTAAAGCCTAGTTTGCTTAATCGTGAGGCAATGAAGAAAGCAGCGTATAAAAACGCTAAATCTTTAAAGGAGGATTAACCCTCTGATAATGCGCTAAGTAAGCGTATAATTATTATTTTTTCGACGAAACGCTTGTTTTTGTCGATAAATAAAGCGAGATTGCATAACCTTCTCGCTTTTTTTGCGTCTTGACTTTTTTACCTTGAATCAAAAACTTTCAACATTATCCGAATTCCTCGATTTCCTATTAAAGGAAAAGCGTGGGTCCCCTCATACTTTAAGATGTTATAGATCTGACCTTAATCAAATGATTAGGTATATGACTGAACATTATGAAGAGGATGATTTATGCCAAATAAAAGGCGACTGGGTTAGGTCTTGGGTTGTGGATATGATGAAGCAGGGAAAGTCCCCTAGCACGATTCACAGAAAAGTATCTTCTTACCGAACGTTTTCCAAGTACGCAAGAAGGAAGGGAGTGATGACGACTAACCCTGTTGAATCAGTTGTTTTACCAAAGCTCAAGAAAGGACTTCCAGAAGTTGTCCCTGAGCACGCAATGAAAGATTTGTTTCAAGAAAATATATTTTCTACTGATTGGAAAGGAAGGCGAGATAGATCAATGATTGCTTTGCTTTATGAAACAGGTATAAGATTAAGTGAATTGATTGCACTAAAAGTATCTGATGTTGATGGGGGCCGTAAGCTTTTGAAAGTTTTTGGTAAGGGATCAAAAGAAAGACTATTGCCGCTGATGCCTCATACTTTAGAAAGTATAATGATGCACGTTATGGATAGGCCAGTTGGAGGTGATGAATTATTTGTGACTGACGCAGGCAAATCTCTTTACCCATCATTTGTTTATCGCCGTGTGAATTATTACCTTAGTGAGGTGAGTACGTTACAAAAGTGTAGCCCTCACGTTTTACGACACACCTTTGCTACTCATTTGTTGAATCGCGGGGCAGAGTTGGCAGCGGTGAAAGAATTACTCGGACATGCTAGCCTTGCTTCAACCCAGATTTATACACATCATACGACGGCAAAGTTGAAGGAGTTTCACAAAGCCAGTCCTTTGGATCAACGTTCAAAGTTAGGCGAATAACCACACGTTTGCTATGAAGGTGCAAATACATTCTATCCATTTTGATGCCGATAAGGCACTCCTCGCATTTATTGACTCAAAGCTTCACAAGCTTGAAACATTCAATGACACTTTGATTTCTAGTGATGTGTTTCTACGCATTGAGAAAAATAATGAAAAAGAAAATAAACTTGTTGAAATAAAAATTCATATGCCTGGGAAAGAGCTTTTTGCCAAACGAAATGCTACTAGTTTTGAAGCCGCTACAGATGTGGTTGTTGAAGCTCTTCGAAGACAAATTTTAAAGGTTCACGTTTAGCTAATTTTCAACGATAAATAAACCAAATTTTTTTTGGTATACTATTGCTTGTTTGAACCACATTCTATCGTACATTTGCCCTCCTGAATTTCGGGAGGGTTTTTTTTGTTTTGTTCTTTGAATTTTTGCCGGTGTAGCTCAGGGGTAGAGCAGCTGATTTGTAATCAGCAGGCCGTGGGTTCGAATCCCTCCACCGGCTCATCGAAATAATACCTGTACATTCTTTGTAAAAGTAGAATGTCAAGGGGGTACGCCGGAGTTGGAGAGCCGGGGCAGACTGTAACTCTGTTGTCTTAGACTGAATAGGTTCGATTCCTATTACCCCCACATTTTCACTTGCAGTTGCTTGTGAGAATTACCAAGCGGAAGTAGCTCAGTTGGTAGAGCATCAGCCTTCCAAGCTGAATGTCGCGAGTTCGAACCTCGTCTTCCGCTCGATTAAAGCCGATGTAGCTCAGGGGTAGAGCGCGTCCTTGGTAAGGACGAGGCCACGGGTTCAATTCCCGTCATTGGCTCAAGTCACAAATAGAGAAATAAATTAAATAATATATAATTGTTAAGACCATGGCAAAAGAAATGTTTGACCGGTCAAAACCACACGTTAACATCGGCACAATTGGCCACGTTGACCACGGAAAGACCACTTTAACTGCCGCTATCACTAAGGTGATGGCTGACGCTGGTTACTGCGAGGCTAGCTCGTTTGACCAAATTGATAACGCACCTGAAGAAAAGGAGCGTGGAATTACTATTAACTCTTCACACGTTGAGTATTCAACTGCTGATCGTCACTACGCTCACGTTGATTGCCCAGGTCACGCTGACTATGTGAAGAACATGGTAACTGGTGCTGCCCAAATGGACGGCGCTATTCTCGTTGTTGCTGCAACTGACGGCCCTATGCCTCAGACTCGTGAGCACATCCTACTTGGACGCCAGGTGGGTATTCCTCGTATCGTTGTATTCATGAACAAAGTTGACATGGTCGACGATGAAGAGCTTATCGAGCTAGTTGAAATGGAGGTGCGTGAGCTACTTTCATTCTATGAGTACGATGGAGATAACTCTCCTGTTATTCCTGGATCTGCACTTGGAGCTCTTAACGGAGAAGATAAGTGGGTTGATACAGTAAAAGAGCTAATGACTGCGGTTGA
>DQRJ01000176.1 GCA_015663855.1 Flavobacteriales bacterium
GTTTATCGCTTCGCTTTTACTATCCCATCTGAGATCATAAACGGGAATGCTTGTGGCTAGAAGGCTTCCGTCACGAGCTTGGATTTGGCCTCTAGCTGGAACAATGGTCCTTATGCTATGCTCAAATTCCACACCTCTCTCAGTCCAATGATCGTGTTCAATAGTCTGTATTGCAACTATCCTCCACAAAATCCCTAAACCCACAAAGCTTAGTGCGATGAATGTAAACCAAAACCTCCCTGTCGGTAGTTCGTATTTGTCGATATGCTTCTTCTTAACACTCATTCGGCATCGACTTTAAGAAGAACAGGAGGTCCCATAGGTTGTTCCAATCCAAGGTCTGCGGTAGCTCTTTCTACACGGCTTTGTTGGAGAATCGATTCCAACTCAGAACGAAGGGTTTTATATTCAGAGGTCACTTCTTCAAGTCTCTGTTCCGTCTTCATTTTCTCTCTTTCGATGCTCTCGAATTGATATCCCAAACTGATATATATCAAAAATATGCCGCTTACAAAAAGCAGGTATGGTATATGGCTGGTAATGCCATCTCCTGTTAGGAATCGGCCGCTTAAAATATCTCTTAAAAACTTCCCTGTATTGTTTCTTTTAGCTCGTTCCGTTCTACGTTTTTTTGCTCTTTCCTGACGATCTTTGGATTGAATATTAGAGGATAGCTCACGTATTTTCTGAGCTTTTTCAGCAGCGGCTAGTGTTGCCGCTTCAGCCGCTTTAGTTGCTAATTCATCGGCATCTTTACGTGCAGTTTTTTGGTCTGCTGTAAGCCGACGGTTTCCCCCTGCGACTTTTTCTTTCTTATTTCTATTGAAGAACCCCATCACCCAGCAACTTTAAAGTCGGTTCTTTCAGCAACGCGAAGTCGAGCGCTTCTAGCACGAGGATTCAACATCACCTCTTCAGGCGTTGCAACAATTGCTTTTCTTTTCACCAGCTTAAATGGCGCAAGGATATTACCCCTCAAATCTTGCTCAGTCTTATCTTCAAAATTCCCTGATCGCATAAAGTGCTTAACAAGCCTATCTTCTAAGCTATGGTATGAGATAACCACAAGCCTTCCGCCTGGCGCTAGTAATTGAGTCGCCTGATTCAATAATTCTCGCAAGGCTGATAGTTCGTCATTGACCTCAATCCTAAGAGCTTGAAATACTTGAGCATAGAATTTATTCTCACGTCCGCCTGGCGCCATTTTACTGAGAACTTTAACGAAGTCTTCAGTTGTAATTATTGGTGACTCATCTCTCGCTGCCACAATGGCTCTCGCTACTCTGTCTGGGCGGTTCACCTCTCCGTACATCCTTAGAATCACCATTAACTCCTCCCAAGTACATTCCTCCAAATATTCCGCGGCAGATATTCCCGACTCGGGATTCATTCTCATATCTAAAGGCCCATCCAGTCTCAGCGAGAATCCTCTATCTGCTGTGTCGAATTGATGAGATGAAACCCCTAAGTCTGCTAGAATTCCATTAGTTGATTTCGCCCCGTGTAAACTCAAAAATTGTTTTGCATATCTAAAGTTGGCAGCAACTAAAGTGAATCGACTATCGTCTAGTGCATTTGCTGCTGCATCGGGGTCTTGATCGAACCCGAACAACCTTCCCGTCTTATTCAAATTTTCTAGAATAACTCTACTATGGCCACCCCCTCCGAAAGTTGCGTCCATCCAGTCCCCTCCGCCGTCGCCGAGTTTAAGAGCTTCTATCGAAGCGTCTAATAGCACGGGAACGTGGTAGGGTAGTTCCATGGATTAGTTGGCAGAGCCAGATTCAATATCCCGTCGCACGTCTTCTGCCAGGCTTCCGAAATCGAAGGCGTCATCTTCTCCTAGAACTTGCTTTTCATAAGCATCCACAGCCCAAATTTCTACTTTCTCCCCTAGCCCAGATACGATTATCTCATTACCCTTTGATAAGTCGATACCAGCATATTCTAAAAGTGCAGTAGGGATGTTCAAACGTCCGGAAGCGTCTAGATCTACAAGTGTTGCGCCTTTCATGAATTTCCTTTGAAAGAGCTGGTGCTTTTTGTTGTAACGGCTTAGCTGAGTCATCTCGCCGTTCACTTTATCCCACTCTGGCTTTGGGTATAGAACTAAGCAGTCTTCGAAAATATCTCGGTTAATTACTAGCCCATGATGAATGACTTTCTCCAATTGACGACGCAATCGTGCAGGAAACATCAGGCGCCCTTTGGCGTCAATCCTGCATGTATGTTCTCCTAATAGATTTAGCATAATTCCGTTCTGTATGGAATCCTCAAAATTAATCAAGATTCCCCACATATTCCCATTAAATGACACTTTCTACCACATTGTGGAAAAGTGATAAACATCGATTCGTTAAAAACCTAAGTTTTTCAGGGGTTTTCGGCGTTTTGCATTGAATGCCGAAAAATCGTATTAACACGATATGAACAATGAATGTGAACAACGTGACGTGGAAGTTTAGGTATTAGGCCATGTTGTGAATGGGTGTAGTGTGTGTAGTTTGGTCTTTTCAAATAAAGAAGAAATGGATACTGTAATCAAAGAGCTAGGCGAATACCGCTATGTGGAGGAGGGGACTGGTGAGCCGCTTATTGTGTTGCACGGGTTGTTCGGTGCACTTAGTAATTTCGGTACTGTGAAAAGCCACTTTAGTAAGAGGTTTCGCGTGATTATTCCGATGCTTCCTATTTATGAGTTGCCTCTAAGGAAGACGAGTGCGAAATCTATCGCAGAACACATTAAAGGCTTCGTTGATGCGATGGGATTAGAGAAAGTGCACTTGCTAGGAAATAGTTTAGGAGGTCACGTCGGGCTTATTTTCACGAAGAATCATCTTGAAAGAGTAGCTTCCCTTTCGCTTACTGCGAGCAGTGGTCTTTACGAGAATGCTTTCGGGAATAGTTTTCCTCGAAGAGAGGATAAGGAGTATATCAGAAATAAAGTGGCGATTACGTTTTTCAATCCTGCTTGGGCTACGGATGAGCTTGTAGATGAGTGTTTCGAGGCTGTGAATGATAGGAATAAGGTTTTGAGAATTCTATCTATTGCTAAGTCTGCGATTCGTCATAATATGGAGGAGGATTTGCCGGCAATGAATATCCCGGTTTGTTTGATTTGGGGTAAGAATGATATTGTTACTCCTCCGGAAGTAGCGGAGTCGTTCTTGAAAGGTTTTCCCGATGCGGACTTGTTTTGGATTGACGAATGTGGGCATGCTCCGATGATGGAACATCCCGAAGAGTTTAATACGATTCTCTCTAAATGGTATGACGCTCGTAGAATTGCTGTAGAGGCATAGTTACAAGAAAAATGGAAATTAAAGAGGTCGAATTCGTAAAGAGTAGTGCACATCCTAGGGAATGCCCTAAAATGGATAGGCCTGAATATGCTTTTATAGGCAGA
>DQRJ01000013.1 GCA_015663855.1 Flavobacteriales bacterium
GGGTGAAAAACAACCTACAAGTTATAAGCAGTCTAATGAGCTTGCAAAAAGCATTTGTGAAAGACCCCACCCTTATTCAAGTGCTTGACGAAAGTCAGAGTCGTATCGCAACCATGAGCTACATTCACGAATCCCTATACAGACACACAGACTTCTCATCAATTAGTTTTTCAGAATATCTGCAACGCCTAAGTACGAATTTAATTCACAGCTATTCTACACCAGATTGCGAGGTTATTTTACAAACAGCCTTCGAGGACGTTTTTCTAACGCTAGACCAGGCAATTCCGAGCGGACTAATCGTCAACGAGCTTGTTTCGAACGCGCTTAAGTACGCTTTCGAAGGGATGAAGACGGGAACAGTACTGCTTAGGGTGGCGAAAATCGATGGTAGAATAGAAATAGAAGTTAGCGATAACGGAGTGGGATTGCCAGACGGGTTTGATCTAAATAAGCAAGAATCTCTAGGGCTTTACCTTATTCAAGCTCTCACAGAGCAGCTAGATGCGGAGTTAAAAATAGAAAGCATCAAGGAGGGGCGTAAAGGGAGTTCTTTTTTAATTAGCTTTGAAGCACAAAACCTAAATTAAAACCTGACTCAATATGGCGATAAATATTTTAGTAACCGAGGACGAAAGTATTGTTAGGAAGGATATCGAAAGGTGTCTCGAGCAACTAGGATATAACATTGTTGCCTCGGCAGACAACGGAGAAAAAGCAATCGAGTTAGCGCTTAAGCACAAGCCAGACCTTTGTTTAATGGACATTATGATAAAGGGCGATATGAATGGTATCGCTGCAGCAGAAGAGATTAAAAGAAACCTCGATGTTCCTATCATTTTCCTTACAGCATACGCAGACGAGAGCACGTTAGCTCAAGCAAAAATGGCCGAGCCGCACGGATATATCCTAAAGCCTTTTAAGGACGCGGATATACAGTCAGCAGTAGAAATGGCGCTCCATAAGCACGATAAAGAGAAAGAACTTAAGCAAGAGGCGGACTTTCTTCGCAGCCTAACAGAACACAAATCAGGAGCGGACATTATTTTCGTGAAAAACAGAAGCAAATTAATGCACGTTAAGCATGACGACCTACTGTTTGTAGAAGCCCTGAAAGACTACGTGGTAATTCACACTCGCAAGGAGAGTTATACAATTCACAGCACAATGAAAGAGATTGAGCGTAAATTGAGTGACAGGAGGTTTATCCGCGTTCACAGAAGCTACATTGTGAATTTAAACGCAATAGATAGTATCAAGTACTCTAATATTACCGTTGAGGATATGGAGAAAGAAATCCCGGTTGGGGGGTCTTACAAAGAGGCTTTAGCCAGTAGAATAAATCTACTCTAAATAAAACACTCACCATACCGACGTGTCGTCATAAACACAAAAAGCCGCCTATTACGGGCGGCTTTTTTCGGCTTTAACCTAGCTCCTCCTCTTGGACTCGAACCAAGGACCCTCTGATTAACAGTCAGATGCTCTAACCAACTGAGCTAAGGAGGAATTTAGATTGGTGCGCAAAAATACGTCAACGAAGGACATTCCGCAATACTTTTGCACAGCTTATTATCTTTTATGTGATTTTTAAATTCAAAACACCACAAAATGTCTTTAGTTACAGTAGGTACGGTAGCGTTTGATTCAATAGAAACCCCCTCAGGTAAAGCCGATCGCGTTGTCGGAGGGGCGGCGAGCTATATAGCCCTTGCGGCATCGCACTTCGTAAGAGAACAGGAGCTTATCTCTGTAATCGGCGAAGATTTCCCAAAAGATTTTCTATCCACCCTTGAGTCAAGAGGTGTTAGCACAAGTGGGCTAGTTACAATAAAAGGAGGGAAAAGCTTCTTTTGGGAGGGAAGCTACCACGAAGATTTAATAGGCAGAGACACGATTACCACCGAGCTAAATGTTCTAGAGGGATGGGTTCCTACTGTGCCTGAATCTGCTCTTTGCTCGAAGTTCGTAATGCTTGGGAACCTTGATCCAACAGTCCAGTTTTCGGTAATAGACCAGCTAGAGGAGAAGCCCAGCTTAATAGTGTTAGATACAATGAATTTCTGGATGGATATCGCGATGGATAACCTTAAAAAGGTAATTTCCAAGGTTGACGTTCTCATGATAAACGACGATGAGGCGCGCCAGCTGACGGGTCATAAAACACTTCCTTTGGCAGCGGCAGCGGTACACGAGATGGGCCCTAAAACGGTAGTTATTAAAAAAGGGGAGCACGGAGCGATTATGTTTGAGGAAGGCCAAACCTTCTTCAGCCCAGCAATGCCTCTCGAAAAAGTCATTGACCCCACCGGAGCCGGAGATACTTTCGCGGGCGGGTTTATTGGTTACCTAGCTCGATTAGGAGACACTTCGTGGGAAGCGAAAAAACAAGCCGTGGTCGTGGGATCGGTCCTTGCGTCATTTACATGCGAAGCGTTTGGTACAGAAAGACTTCAGTCTCTACAAGAATCGGAGTGGCATAAACGAATGAGAGAGATGAGGGCGATGGTGAAGTTCCGCTCAATTAGAGGGTAGATCTTCTACGGATTGACTATTCGAAAAAACTAAGCCAAGGAGACGGGTCAATAGGCTGGCCATTTACCCACCACTCAAAATGAAGATGGGGTCCGGTGGTTTGTGTGCCGCTATTACCGATGGATGCTATAGCGCTTCCTTTTTTAACGAGATCTCCCACC
Organism: Flavobacteriales bacterium; assembly: GCA_015663855.1. Taxonomy (GTDB): domain Bacteria; phylum Bacteroidota; class Bacteroidia; order Flavobacteriales_D; family Sanyastnellaceae; genus UBA974. The sequence goes on from DQRJ01000013.1 coordinate 2,697, forward strand.
TCTTTTAATAGAGAGGCGTTGTGTTTATAGATTGAAACGCGATTGTTTCGATGCTGCACAACAATCACATACCCGTGCTCGACGGTGTAATCAGACATCAATACAGTTCCGTCATCAACGGAGTGAATTAGCACACCCTCTGCGGCCTCTATATCTACCCCACGATGCCCCGCGCTTAAATCAAACACATCAGACACCCCGCCCACAACAGGTTGAAAATCAAACCCCAAGGTGCTCAAAGACTCTGGCCCACTTCTTCTTAACGCATATCGATCTTCATTTTCAACACGGTCTCGCAAGGCAATATCGTTGTCACTAGCTTCTGGTAAATCTCCTTCAAGTCCCCCATCGGTAATACTGTCCATTTGTAAATCAACAGGAATTTCCCCAAGAAGTATAGATTTCAAGTTTTTTAAATATTTTTCCTGAGCTACAAGTGCAAACAAAGCGCTATCAGATTGTTGCCTTACCCTAGCCACATCAGCCCTATACCGCTTCGCAATAAACCCTGGAACTAAGTACTCTGCAAGAGGTGTATGAGCGACCCCCATATAAGTAAAAAGTCCAATAAACAAAGTGATTCCAGCGACAATGGAGGCGATTCTTCTACCCGATAAAAGGTAGGCTCGCCTCTCGTGAAAAGTCGATTCCTCTTGGATGGTAATCCGAAATCGCTGGCGCCAAAACCGCTTTTTATTACCGTCTTTTTCTGTGTTACTCACGCCGCGAATATCGGTTAACAATAGACAAGTGTAAAGTTCTTAGTAAAATCGGCCAAGAATCCAATAATTTAGCAACTTCGTACGTTGCCTTTTGATGAACCCTTATATGTCTAAATTCCCACACCTACTTTTAGTATTAATTACAGCCACAGTTGTAGTGCAAGGGTGTACGACTAAGCGTGACGGTCGCGCTTACCGCGTATATCACAACACGACGGCTAAGTTCAATGGCTTTTACTATGCTAATGAAGCCATGGCGGAGGCGGAAAAAAAGATTGAAGAACTTTATGAGACTAATTGGGACGAGGTTCTCCCGGTTTTTTTGGATGTAGACGACAACTCAGCGCAGCAGGTCTATCCTTTAATGGAAAGGGCTATTGAAAAGTGTTCAAAGGTGGTTGACCGCCACACAATGAATCCCCCTAAAAGGGAAAGAAAATCACTTAACTGGCCTGAGATGAATAAGTGGATTGACGATAACTACACGGTTATTGGGCGAGCATATTACATGAAAGAAGATTTTGCTAAAGCTGAGGAGGTTTTCCTGTTTCTTGCCAGAACAGTTGACAGCCCAGACGCTCAAGCCTGGTCATTTAGTTGGTTAGGGAGGATTTACCTAAGGACAGGTAACATGGTGAAAGCGAAAAACATGCTTTCAAAAGCGGAGCAATATTCTGACGCATCGCAGGAGGTGGGGGTGCATACTCGTTTGGTCTTTGCTCAATATCATATTCAAAAGGAGAATTATGAAGAAGCAATTCGATACATTGAAGAGGCTTTAGGGCTTATAAAAAAGAAGAACGACAAGGCGCGGCCACTTTTCATTCTAGCCCAATGTTTAAGAGAATCGGGGGACAGTGAGGGAGCAATAGAAACGTTCAATAAAGTTGTGAAGCTGCGAACACCTTATGAGCTGGAGTTTCAGTCAAAGATTCAGCAGGCGATGACCTACGAAAGGAGGGAGGGCAATAGCGATCCTATTATCGAGCTTCTCGAAGAAATGCTGGATGACGATAAAAACACCGAGTATCTAGACCAAATCTACTACGCTCTCGCGGAAGTTGCTCTTGAGGACAGAAAGAGGGATGAGGGCATAGAGCATCTTGAGACATCTGTTTATGTAAGCGAGGGCAACTCACGCCAGCTCGGAAAAAGCTACTTAAGACTAGCGGACCTTCACATGGAAGACCTTCATTACGAAACAGCACAAGCTTACTACGATAGCGCTCTTGTACACATGCCCGAAGACAATGAGCGTTTAGAAGACGTTACAAACCTTGCGTCGAATCTAACAGACCTTGTAATAAATCTTAGAACCATCGAAGAACAGGACAGCCTAATGGAACTCTGTGATTTAAGCGATAACGAAAGAAGGCGCGTGATAGAAGGGTTGTGGGAGGAAATGGTAGATGACTTGGAAAGAAGAAGGGAAGAAAAAGAGGCCGCTAACGAAGCAGCAATTTCAGCTGCGGGATCCGCAGGGGTAGGGATGTTTTGGCCATATAACGGAGCCCTAAGAATAAGTGGTCAGCAAAACTTCTATGATTATTGGGGAGAGAGAGTGTTAGAAGACCACTGGCGCAGGTCTAGCAAAATCGGTAATTTATTCTCAGATGACACAGAAGAAGGGGAGGAGGAGTTTAACGAATCACAAGACCCATACGACCCAGCAAATCTTCCTACGGTAGACGAGATGCTGTCAGAACTCCCCTGCGAGGCAGAGGAAAGATCTAACTCGCTTGCGATGTTAGCCGAAGCATATTATATGGCGGGATTAGACTATAGAGAAAAGCTAGAGGATCCAGAAAACGCAATAGACATATGGCAGGAGCTTTTGGCTCGCCTTGATAGCAGCGCTTTCCACCCGACGGCTACCTATCAATTGTATAGAACCTATCTCCAGAGAGAGATTGAAGATGGATATACAAATCCATTCTGTGAGTCGTGTAATTCGACCTTCTGGGCAGACCAAATAGTAAACAACTATCCCGGGAGCGAGTGGGCAATGCTTATAGAGAACCCCGACTTCTTAGACGCGGAAGAAGAAGCATATGAGATCGAGAGGGTGGCATATGAAGCGTTGCTATCACGTTACTATGCGAAAGACTATCAAGCGACGTTATTAGATATTGATGTAATAATCGGAGAGCGCCCAGAAAACCCCCTTTCTTGTAAATACAACCTGCTAAGGGCTCAGTGTGTTGGTGGACTAACGAGCTATACAGGAGACCGCACCCCTTATTTTAACGCCCTTAAGGCGATTATCGACGTATGTCCAGAAACAGAGGAGTCAGAGTTTGCATCAGCACTCCTAGCTCAATTAGGAGTTGTCTTAAGCTCGGTGGGAACTGTGCCAGAGGAATCGGATGAAGAAACCTCAGCGTTTATTGTAGATGTAAATAAAGAACACTATTTCGCAATATTGATTCCAGTTGAAAAAGGTAGTGGGTCGAACGAAAAAGCACAAACATCGGACTTCAACAAGGCCTTTTTTGGCTCAAAGAACCTAAGAATAACAAGTAACCTCCTTAGCAGGACACACCAAATCATTCTCGTAAAATCTTTTCTTAATCAAGCAAAAGGAATGGATTACTTCAGTGTTTTCACAGGAAATAGAGAGGAGTTAATAGAGGTGAATTCGGGAGGGTTCGACATGTTTATCATCAACAGTGAAAACTATATAGAACTTTTTAAAAACAAGGACATAGAAGGGTATAGAGAATTCTTCAACACTCACTACCTTTCGACAAAATCCAAACAAGCACCATGATAGGTTCAATGAAGCGCTCAGCAGGAGCATCGACAACAAGTCCAGACAGCGGTATTAACCGAATTGTTGAGGGGACGATAATAGAAGGAACAATTACCA
>DQRJ01000127.1 GCA_015663855.1 Flavobacteriales bacterium
ACAATGAAGGATAGAGACATAAGAAACGTAACTTCGCAGCGTTGTGTGTACAAAACCTACTGATATGACGCCAAGTAACGAAAATCGTGATTCTTCTCATTTAGATTCTTCTCATCTACTATTGTTTGTGTATAATAGATTGCGAATTTTCGTAATCGTAGGGGTGCTCGCTACAGTAGTTTCTGCTGTGGTATCGTTAATGATGGAAGAGAAGTTTGAATCTTCTGTTGTTATGTTCGCTACGACTCAAAGCTCAATCGGAGAGCAATTTTTTGAGGAAAGCAAACAAGGAGACCTTCTTGCATATGGAGAAACCGAAGATGCCGAACGTCTGTTACAATTGCTCAACTCTAACTATGTTAGAACTCAGATTATCGAGACCTATGATTTAAGCGAACACTACGAAATCGACCTTTCAGAAGCTGGATCTCGAACACTTCTACAAAAGGAATACGATAGTAACGTGGGGGCTGATCTAACTCGATTCGGCTCTATAAGAATACACGTACTCGACAAAGACCCTTCTGTTGCTAGAGATATAGCAAACGACCTTGTCTTCCTCGTCGATAGTCTAGCTAACGGATTAAGAAACGAGAGGGCCCTCAACGCTCTAAAACTTGCGAAGAAGTCCTATAATAAAGCCGTGCAAGAAATTCAGGATGCAGAGAATAGTTTGGGAGAACTACACGAGAAAGGGATTTACGATTTCGAAGCCCAAGTAAAAGGTCTAACTGCTGAGTACGGGAGAGCGATTACGACAAACAATTTGAAAGGTGCGCAAATTCTCAAGGAGAACCTTGAGCAAATTTCAAAGCTCGCTAACGATTACAACAAACTAGTCAATTTTCTAGAACCAGCATACCTTCAATTAGCAACATTAAAAAAGAGATTTGATCTAATGAGTGTCGATGCATCGGCACAACTACCCTCTAATTTGGTTGTCGATTACGCTGTTGCAGCTGACAAGAAATCATACCCAGTAAGGTGGCTTATTGTAGTAATAAGTGTTATGTCTTCACTTGCAATGGCATTAATACTGCTACTCATTTTTGACAGCATTAAAGCAGTTGAAAGCACCGAGAAGTGAGACCCAACTTGACGGATAAGACTGCTCTGTTAGGTGCCTCAATATTTTCGGCATTTCTCGGCTTGGCAATTTATCTAGACTTTATTTGGCTCGCATTACTTCCTGTTGGAGTTTTAGTTGCGTGGTGGGGCATCACTCGCCTGGATCTATTCATAGGCTTCATTCTACTCGCGGTTCCATTAAGTTTAAATCTTCAGGAATTCGGTGAAAGTCCTCTAGGACTATACATGCCTACTGAACCAATGCTTTTTGTTGCTTTGATGATATTTTTATTCCGGTCCCTACGTGGATGGCCCGTTGATAAAAGAATATTTAAACATCCGATAACAATAATAATATGTGGCATGATGTTGTGGATGGCAATCACAACCATTACTAGCTACGACCCCATAGTATCGCTTAAGTTTATGGTATCTAGAGCGTGGTTTGTGGTTAGCTTTTTCTTCTTCCTAGGTCATATTATGCTTCACGACTCTAAGTATCGAGAAAAAATGGTGATGCTTCTGATGTTCCCTTTATGTGTGGTGATTATTTACACTATGATTAGGCACGCTGGATACGGTTTTGATAAACAAGCTGGACATTGGGTAATGAAGCCATTTTTCAAAGACCACACCTCATATGGAGCAGTCCTGGCTATGTTTTTTTTTCCGGCAATTGCTCTTCTAGCAAAGGAAAATAGACCCACTCTAACTCGCTTAATGCTTGCAATCGCAACTTTTGTAATTGCAATTGGACTCGTTTTCTCTTTCACAAGGGCAGCTTGGGTTTCGCTTGCTGTTGCAGGTTTACTCTACGCAGCTATGAGGATAGGTCTAAAATGGAAAACTTTAGTTGGAGTAGGAGTCGTAATCCTTGCTGGACTTTTACTTAGTATGGATTCCATTATTATTGATATGCAGAGGAATAAGCAAGACTCTTCTGATAATTTAACTGAGCACCTTGAATCCATTTCGAATGTTTCAAGTGACGACTCTAACCTAGAGCGACTAAACCGATGGCGTTGCGCTCTATCTCTTTTTCAAGAACGCCCTATTACTGGATGGGGTCCCGGCACATACCAATTCGTTTACGCACCATTCCAAAGATCAGATCTTAAAACCATTATCAGCACTAACAACGCCGATGGAGGTAATTCTCATAGTGAATATTTAGGGCCACTTGCAGAACAAGGTGTCTTAGGAGCTGTATTTATTTTACTGCTCTTATGGTATGCTTCAACCGTTGGATTCAGGCTTTGGTATAAAATTAAAGACAAGGACGATAGAAACTTCGCGGTGTCAATCTACTTAGGATTAATGACATATTTCGTTCACGGAATTTTGAACAACTACTTGGATACCGATAAAGCCAGCGCTCCTTTTTGGGGGTTTTTAGCAATCCTAGTCGTATTAGATATCGAACTAATACAGCGTAATCAGAACGAAAAAAAGAATCCTCGCGATAACGTTTTACTTAAATCTACAGCTAAGTAAAGCCGTATCGTCTAGAGGTGGTGTTTTCCCTCTAAACTTGTGAAGTTGCTTAACCATCTCGGCGTGCATTTCATCTAAAGTCACACTCTCCCCCGCCCTCACGATGGCTTCAAGTCTTGTCATTCCGAAAGGAACTTCTTTTGCATCTTCCTGCTCTACCAAACCGTCAGTATAACATATCAGTGAGCTTCCCGGAAGAGCCGAAAAAACTCCAGACTCCACAGTTGGCAATTCATCGAACATACCTAGGCCTACTGATCCGAGTTCTAAAAGGGACGATTCCTTTTTCTCATCTATCCAAAGTGGAGGATTGTGGCCGCAATTTACGTACTCCACTCTTCTACTTTTTCTGTTGAATACGGCTACGAAAAAAGTAATGTATTTCTCACCCTGAGCACTATCCATAACTCTACTATTCAGAGTTTTAACTTTAGAAATTAAATCTCCCGAATCTCCTTCAAATATTGCTCTAACGTTAGCTTGAAAGTTCGACATTAGAATAGCTGCACCGATTCCTTTTCCGCTAACATCAGCCATGCAAATCACAACTCTATCTGTTCCAATATGGAAGCAATCGTAATAATCACCGCCAATTTGATGATGAGGCTGATAATATCCTGACACATCAATTTGATCGTCCGCAGGCCAAGATGCCGGGACAAGCATGTTTTGCATTTCACCAGCCAGTTCTAACTCCCTTTTTAAACCCTCTTGACGTAGGTTTTCATGTACTAACTCTCTATTTCGCAAAGCAACTACAAGGATGTTAGTAAGGGTTTGCAGGAAATTCAAATGTTTAACAACTGGGCTCATTCCCCGTGCATCTTCTTCGACATCGCCTGCTAGGACGAAGGCGATAACCTCTTCGTTTTGGGATACTGGAACTACAATATCGAAAGCGTGGTTATTTACTCCGTCGCTTCCTGCTAAAGAAATACCTCCCGCATTCAACTTTTCGAAAAATTCCACAGACTGAGTTTCTGGAACAAATCCTGAAACACCATTCGCTACTAGCAACCTCCAAAAAGCTCCATCAAGATCTAATGCATAAAGAACGATTCTACCTATGCCCAAATAAGTTTGAAGGGCGTGACTATACTGACTTAAAAGATCGTCTTCAGATGACTGAGAATTTATCGCACGAGTAACTTCAAGCAGAGCTTTTAATTTAAAGTCTCGAAGTTCGAGTTTGCTTTGTAAGCGTGATTCGCGAGAAGTTCCCATTTTAGTCTCCAAGAGCTTTAAGTTATTTCTTTACTCGTTCAGAATATTCCTTCTTCTTAGTGTCTACTTTGATGAAATCACCAGTACCTATAAATAGGGGAACTCTGATTTCAACTCCAGTATCAATAGTAGCCGGTTTTAGAGTGTTCGTGGCAGTATCTCCTTTAATTCCCGGCTCTGTATAAGTGATTTCAGCTTCAATAAATTGAGGCAATTCGCAAGAGATAACCTTTTCCTCATCTGCGTGAAACAGAATGCGGCAAATCAAACCATCCTTTAAAAAATCAGGAGCATTAATCATGTGCTTCTCAACGGGAATCTGCTCAAAAGTGTCACAATTCATAAAATGGTAACCCATATCGTCATTGTACAAAAACTGATATTCACGAGTCTCAATTCTAACCGGATCAATCTTTGTGCCGGCATTGAAAGTATGGTCAACTACTTTTCCTGTTTCAATATTTTTCAGCTTGGTTCTAACAAAGGCAGCACCTTTACCTGGCTTAACATGCAGAAACTCAACAATATTCCACAAACCATTATTGTGATTCAAGCACATTCCGTTTTTAATATCCGAGGTGTTCGCCATCTTAATTATTTAATTCGTTGTCGTTGGCAAGATACATCTACTCTCACCGCCCTTCAAGTCTGATTGATATTCGGTGCGATGAATGTGTGTCTCCCCCGTCAGGCCAAACCTTTTCCAGTGAAACCACAACCCTATCAGGAACAATTTCACACGTTATTATCGCTCTGTAAGTATTATCTCCTACCGAAAATAATCGATACCCCCTTGCAGTTGGAAGTAATGAATACAATCGCCCTTCCATTTGATTCACGCCATTCATCACCGCTAAAGTAATAGGCCTCACCCCTTTTACATCAACCCTTAACGCCCTTCCCCAACCATATAAACCCTGCCCTGACTTTGCAAATTCTCCTGAAAACCTCATTATACCCAAATCCCATCTTAACCTTCCACCGAACTCAATACTTCCGTCATCATTTACGTACAACTTCAACCTCGATTGTAAATGTATCCAGCAATCCTTGTGTGTGTTTTGAATTAACGATACTTTAAATGAAGCAAAACCATTTTCGATATTCGTTAATAAGACTAAATTCCTATTCATGGGACCCCAAGAAGCTCCAATATTTCCAATCCATTTAGTCTCGGAACTTGATTTAGCACCCCAATTACGACCTGGATGAAACTCGTTTTCTCGATCAAAAACGCAAAAAAGAAATAAATTTTGATTCGCTGTCAATACCGCTCTGTTCCTCATGATAATCCCCGACTTGAAAAATCCTATCTCGGATTCCATACTAAGGGCGTCCTTTTCTAATCTAAAAACGCCCCCTACAACTCCGGTCCAGGTCTGATTTAAGGATTGACCCACTTCCCCTACAAAGCCCAAACTTATAGAGTTCGACCAATAATTAGACTTAGAAAACGCCGCAAAAGCGAGCCGACGAACTTTTGCGGACTCCCTTTGGATTTCGTTCTCCGTTCTATGTAAGCCCGTTTCAAACCACGACAACCCAGATGTCGAATTAAAAGAGTAATCTCGTTTTCGCGAATCGAATGAACTAGCGAACCACCAATTCCCAAAGTTCTTACGAATGGCAACTCCCCGCCGCATGGGCGACCCGTCTCCAGAATAAACCCCATCAAAATCGCGACTAATTTGGCCTAAACGATGAGGCGCACGCATAGACTGAAAAGGGTCATACCTAGAAATAGTCGCCCCGGCCCCCCAATGAATTCGATGATCTCCTACTATCCAATTCACTCCATTTCCAGCTTGTCCATTCACATATCCTCCTATAAAATCTATCCCCACTTCTCCTGCATCTCTTTCAATAACTGCGCCCCAGTTATTACTGCGTATTCGTCCGACACATCCAATCTTAGATCCTTCAAATTCGTATTCTCCTTTATTGAAGTCGCCCATCCCGGTAATATTCCACTTTATAGGGTTTGGTTGTGAATTGATTTTAGAAGTGCTGCTCTCCTCTTTCGCCCATTCACACCAAAGCCTCCATCTAAGATCTTTACTTAATGTGTGAGAAACTTCAGGCCTAATGTTATGAATCGCCCAAGCTTCTTCGGGTACTACTGGCCATCCATATTTCATTAGGTGTATTCTAACAATCTCTGCCTCAGACACCTCCATCCATCCATCTTCTATTGCTGGAATCAGGAGTTTGTTTATGGCAAAATCGGATTGGGAGAGGAGTGTTTTGGCATTTATTATTGTCATGAATAAAACACACCAAAAAGCCAAATAATTCAGCCTCACCATGACACAGCCCATTTCGTTCCGTTACCTATTACGCTTGACTCATGAATCAATGTGAATTTGAAATCTCTTTGCCATTGAACCATACAGGATATAAACAATACAGGTCCATCGATTTGAAATTTCACTTTAAAGGAATCAATTTGTTTCCCTATGTTGAAATTCCATGAATTTCGAATTAGACTAGAGTTCATTCCAAATCCAATTTCTACACCGTTCATAGAATGCGTGGAGATAATTCCTGATACCTCCCATGGCCATGCTTGCTGATTTGAACCCTGTCTGTTAGACCTAAACAATTCAGGACTGAAACTTGCGTCGATACTCCCTTCAGAAGAGAAAAGGTAAAGTCCTAATTGAGAAATGACACTGAACTGTTTTATCTGGAGTTCGGGGAGAAACTGCCCTGCACCCCCGATCTGTAGCCAAGAGTATACTGATTGTCCCTGCTCTGTAACTCCCAGCAGTTTCTCCTGACGCCACATCAATGAAGTCTCTCGCCATGCTTCCCACCCACTCCAATACCCACACAGAACACCACCAGGAATTTTTCGAACACTCTTCTGGAAATTAATAGAATGCCATTTAGTACCCCAAATAATCTGCTGAGCGTTTACATTCCAATGAAATGTATTTGCCAAACCGAAATCATTTGACGAATTACGAAATTCGACTTCTTGAGAGCAAATTTTTAGCGAGAAACTGAAAATACTGAAGGCAATTAATATCCTTAAAATTTGGATGTTTTTATTCACAGTAGCAAGGTGGGTTTTATGCAGAATGGGAATTAATTCATCCTACTCGCGTTATCTCATAATTTATTAGTGTATTACAGATTCTTAGTCATATATTTGCGCCCCGATTTGGAATGCGGGTGTGGTGAAATTGGTAGACACGCCAGATTTAGGTTCTGGTGCCGCAAGGTGTGTGGGTTCGAGTCCCTCCACCCGCACAATTCCAACTGTCGGTTAAGATTCTCAAAAGGAACGCCATGCAAATTATTCAGGAATCTATTGATGCTCTAAGGGCAGAGTTGATTGTAACTATTGAAAAATCCGATTACGAACTTAGATGCGACAAAGTCCTTCAAGCACATCGTAAACAGATTACACTACCAGGTTTCAGAAAGGGAAAGGTTCCAATGGGAATCGTCAAGAAGCAGTATGGGAAGAGTGTTCTTGCTGATGAAATAAACAAAATCATTAGCGAATCTCTACAGAAGCATATTCAGGAAAACAAACTTCATGTATTAGGGAATCCTATTCCTGTAGAAGGGAAGACTGAACAAGGAGACTTTGAAAACCCTGACTCTTTTACTTTCAATTACGAGATAGGCCTAGCTCCTGAGTTAGAATTAAAATTCGGGTGGAGAGCGAAATTTACACGTCACATTATACCAGTTGATAAGAAAGCTATTGATAACCGTGTGCTTGATATGCAACGCCAGCACGGAAAAGTAAGCGACGTTGAATGCTCTGAGGAAAAGGATATGCTTCTCGGGACTTTTGTTCAGCTCGATGCAAGTGGGGAACCACTCGAAGGAGGTATTGAAAACCGCAGTTCTATATCTGTTGAATTTATTGAGGACAAATCAACTTCTAAGAAGCTCTTAGGAGTGAAAATGGGAGATGTAATCGTTTTAGACCCTAACAAAGTGAGTAAAAACCACGACGATATGGGCAGAATGCTGGGCATCACTCATGAGCAAGTGCACGATCTGAAAAGTGATTTTAAATTCACCGTTGAGGAGATAAAACGCCTAACTCCACATGAAGTGGGGCAAAGTTTATTCGATAAAATCTACCCGAAAGGAGAGGTTTCAGAAGAGAAAGATTTCCGTTCTCGCATTGAAAAGGATCTTGAAGGTCATTTCGATCGTGATGCGGAGTGGGTTTTCCGCCGCAGGTTCATCGTAGACCTCATCGAGTACATGAAGATCCCTCTTCCCGACACGTTTTTAAAGCGTTGGATTAAGCTTTCAAATGATAAGCCTGTTACTAAAGACCAAATCGAAAAGGAGTTTGACGGATACGCAGACTCTTTGAGATGGCAGCTCCTACAGCAAACCGTGATGAAAGAGGTTGATATGAAGATTACGGCCGAAGAATTGGAGAGTGAGGCTCGTAAATTCGTCGGTGCTCAATACGCACAGTACGGAATGCCTTTAGACGAAGAGACGATGGATAACGTAGCTAAAAGCATGCTTGCGAAAGAAGACGAGCGTCGTAAAATAGCTGACGTGATTGTAGAAAGGAAAGTTGTTGATCACCTTAAAACTCTAGTTAGCGTTAAGGATAAGTCGATTTCTTATGAGAAGTTTGCTGCATTAGCAGCTGAAGTGAAATAACCTAAAGCCTAGTTTTCGTACGTTAAGCGACTATAGATTGCTATATATCGTTTGTGAATATCCGATAAATCAACGGGTTATTTAATGAATCTTGCATCTTAAATTGCGTGTATATTACACAAGTAACATGAACAATCGTAAAGAGTTTTTAAAATTTGCTGTTAAAGATCAGGGACTAAGCAGCCATACAGTAGGTGATTTTATTTCTTCGGCTTACGGCCCAGAAGATATGACTCGTACAGTTATCGAAGAACGATCTATGCCATTTCGTGAAGTAGACGTTTTCTCTCGTTTGATGGCGGATCGTATTATTTTTATGGGAACGGGAGTCGATGATTACATCGCGAATATCATTCAAGCTCAACTACTTTTCCTCGAATCTACAGATCCAGCAAAGGATATTCAGATTTATATTAATTCACCTGGAGGTAGCGTATATGCTGGGCTAGGCATCTATGATACGATGCAGTATATCAGACCTGAAATCGCTACTATTTGTACTGGGATGGCAGCATCTATGGGTGCCGTCCTACTTTGTGGAGGAGCAACAGGGAAGCGTACTGGGCTTAAGCATAGCCGAGTGATGATTCACCAACCATTAGGAGGTGCGAGAGGACAAGCGTCTGATATCGAAATCACTGCGCGTGAAATTCAAAAATTAAAAAAGGAACTTTACGATATCATTTCTCATCATACTGGAAAGGATTATAAAACGGTTTGGAAGGACAGCGATAGAGATTACTGGATGACCGCTGAAGAAGCGAAAGAGTACGGTATGATCGATGAAGTTCTTTCTCGTAACTAAACGATAAGATTATAGAATAGCAATTGAGATGGCTGTAGAAAAAGATGCGATTTGCTCGTTTTGTGGCAGAAAAAAGGAAGACTCTGAGATACTCATTGCGGGAATTTCGGGACATATTTGTGATGTTTGCGTAAGGCAGGCCGACGCAATTGTCGAGGAAGAAGTCGAAAAGGAATCAGCGGAGTTACTTGATTTGGAACTGAAGAAACCTCAGGAAATAAAGTCACATATTGATGATTATGTGATCGGTCAAGAAGAGGCAAAGCGCACACTTTCTGTTGCTGTTTACAATCACTATAAAAGGCTTCTAAACCCCCATTCGGCTGATGCCGAGGTGGAATTAGATAAAGCGAACGTGATTCTTGTGGGAGAAACAGGGACGGGGAAAACTTTGTTAGCGAAGACCATCGCAAGGATGTTAGATGTTCCATTCTGTATTGCTGACGCAACGGTTCTTACAGAAGCGGGTTATGTGGGTGAAGATGTTGAGAGTGTACTATCAAGGCTACTACAAACGGCTGATTTCGATGTTGAGGCTGCTGAAAGAGGGATTGTATTTATCGATGAAATTGATAAGATTGCTAGGAAGAGTGATAATGCATCAATAACTCGAGATGTTAGTGGTGAGGGCGTTCAACAGGCGCTATTAAAACTTCTTGAGGGTACTGATGTTCAGGTGCCGCCTCAGGGTGGTCGAAAGCACCCAGAGCAGAAATTAATTACTGTGAACACTCAGAACATCTTATTTATCTGTGGCGGAGCATTTTCTGGTATTGAAAAGCACATCGAGAGAAGAATGA
>DQRJ01000079.1 GCA_015663855.1 Flavobacteriales bacterium
AATGGTGAAGGAGTTGTAAGGTTTGTTGAGAATGTCGAGGCATCAGAACCAGATTGAGGTACGCCATTTACATACCATAGGTACTCAGCAATTCCTGAGTTGTCGTTAGTCACTTCACCCTCTGCTGGATGTGAAAATGATTTAGTTTCTTATGAAGTAACAAGTGTAACTAGTTCGGGAATTGCTGAGTACCTATGGTATGTAAATGGCGTACCTCAATCTGGTTCTGACGCCTCGACATTCTCAACAAACCTTACAACTCCTTCACCATTTGAGGTATCTGTTCAGGTTACAGAGCCATCAGGATGTTCAGCTAGTCTAGACATGTCCACCGTGGTTTGGTCTAACCCTGTGGTTACAGCAACTCCTAATACGTTAGACTATCCAGTTTGTTTAGACGAAAACCTACCTTTATGCGCTTCCGGAGCAGGGACTTATGACTGGGAAGGGGATGTCACGCTTATAGGCAACTGTGTGGACGTTCCATTCGCTTTATTTTCTACTGATGGAGTAATTAGTATTACTGGTAGCTCTACTTTCGGGGCTACTACGTGTTCTTCTACTTTTGATTTCATAGTTGAATATGACGACCAGCCCATAATTGAAGTGACTTCTTCAGGTAGTGTTTGCGCGGGCGATGATATTACATTAACCGCGACTGGTGGAGTTTCATATTTTTGGGATTCAAATCCTGTCCCTGATGTAACAAACGGGAACACAATCACATTTAACAACCTAGGCATTGCTCTTATCAGTGGAAACGTTATAGGAGCAGGCGCAAATGGTTGTTCTACTACTACATCGTTTAGTTATACGATTAACGCTGTCCCTGTTGCTACACTTAACTCGCTTGATGGAGATGTTGTTTATTGTTCCACTGAAATAGCTAATATCGAAACGGCTATTAATTTCGGATCTCCTCCTTATACTATTGATTGGAGTTTGAATGGGGCTCTTATTGCTAGTTCTAATACAAGTGGGCCTTTTTCAACCCATCCATTTGACTTATCAAATTTGTCAAATTCTAACCCGACGGTTAGTGTCAATGTTACTGACAACAATGGCTGTATTACTCAAGACCTTTTCAGTCTTGAAGTTTACGAAGGGGTGTTTTTTACTCTAAGTTCAACCCCGGCTTGTGAAGGTGACCCCGTAAATTTTACTGCGGCTGGAAATGCAACTAATTACGATTGGCCTTCTCCGTTATTTACAGCTGGAGGTTCTAATACCCACTCTGCTATTATGGCTGATGGAACTAATGTTGACGTAATTGGAAGTTTAAATCACACTGGCACAAGCATTGGAGACTTAGTTTGTTCTACAACAGAGTCAACAACGGCAGAAGTTCACATAAACCCTATATTGAGCCTTGCAGCAGTAACTGGAAATGCGTTTTGCGAGGACGTAGCACCAACTTTGACCGCATCTGGAGCTGATTCTTACACTTGGTCACCTAGCCCTGCATCACAAAATGGCGGTTCCGTTACTTACCCAATATCCTCTGCTTCTCCGTTACAAGGATCTGTGAGTGGTGACATTATTTACGGTGGTCTCACATGTTCTAGTTCTTTGAACTTTTCATACGATATTTTATCTCTACCCAATGTTCAACTTTCTGTTGTAAACAACATCGTGTGTGGAGCTGAAGATGTTGTCGTTAGTACCGGAGGCATGTCCCAAGCCATGTACAGTTTTATATGGGACCTGAATAATATTCAGCTTATAGACGCTTCAAATGAAGTGACGATAGCTTTGGCTTATCCTAATAATGCCGGAGTTAGTAATGTAGAATGTACTGTCACAGACTTAGACGGTTGCGTCGGTGTTTCTGACATAAACATTGAGGTTTTGGAAAGTGCTGTATTGACACTAGCATCTGCTTCAATTTGCGAAGGTGACACATTACTTATTTCTGCAAATACGAATGGCACTGTTTCTTGGAGTACACCTAGTGTATCCAGTAATGGCAATGATTATGGGTTCTATCCAATAAGTAATTTAGATGACCTTACTGCAACTGCAACTTTAACCTCTCCATCGATATTAATGGGTGGAGATTTTGACTGTACTACAGACCAAACCCTAGTTGCTGACGTCAGGGTCAATCCCATTATTAACTTATCCTTTAATGGTCTTCCTTGCGAAGCATCTGCCGCTATAATAGGTGTTTCGGGAGCGGAAACATATACATGGCTAAGTACTCCTTCTGAAGATTCTTCTTCTGAAACTCCTGATTTAAATAATCCAGGGCTAAACATTGCGAATCTATCGTATTCTAGTCTGCAAGCTGGAATATTAAACATTACCGTAACAGGCGATATTTTATATGTCGATGCCGGAAACCTTACATGTTCGACAAATGCGATTATCGATAGGCTTATTAATGAAAGCCCTTCGTTTACATTCGAAGGACTCAGCGCTATATGTGAAGATGATTGCATCAATTTCTTGATCAACTGGGATAACACACCTGTTTTACCATTGAGTTTTGATTGGACATTAGATGGTGGTCCTTATTCTACTGGGAATACATTTGATTTTTGCCCTTCTTACACCTCAGGATCTTCTGATATAGCATTAGTGGTAAGTGATGGGAACTTCTGTCAAGCCAGCGACGCGGTTACTGTTAACATGTCTGAACATCCCGTTATTTCTCTCGGTGCTGATATCACTGAGGGTTGTAGTCCTCTTACTGTTAATTTCAACTCTGCGGCTCAACTTGCATCAGTTACAGCATGGAATTTCGGAAATGGAGAAGCGTTAACCGGTGTTTCGGACCCACAAATGACATTTGACTGTTTAAACTATTCGGCCGGAGATTGCGTTTATCAAGTTAGTTTCACCGCTATATCAGAGACGAATCCACTATGTGTCACAACTGGATATGAAAGTATTACTGTTCACCCTGTTCCTATTCCAGCTTTCGACTTTGAACAGCAAGCCGTATGCTTTGATGAAGCAGGCGCTGCCTCTATATTAATTGAAAATATATCTTCTGACATAACCGGACTAAACTGCTCTGGTGGAGTAGAACCTTATTCTTGGACTGTCTTCCCGACAGGAGTAATTGATTGCACCGAGATTTTAAATGAAGTGCCAAATCTTATCGCTTCAGGAACTGGGGTTTTCACAATAGGACTTGTCGTGAATGACATTAATGGGTGTACTGCTCAGATTTTTGATGATTTTGAAGTTTATCCCTTACCTACTCCTGAAGTAACCTTCTTACAAAATTCAATTTGCCTTCCTACGGAGGTGGAGATTCTTAACACCTCTGGAGGTGCAGCCTTTTTCGAATTAGATGTCCCTGGTTTTGTAATACCAAACAATTTTGAATCTCCTTTCACGCTCGACGTAATTTACCCTGGTATTTACGAAGCTGAATTTACTGTAACTAGTGATGATGGTTGTTCTGTGACAATTGAGATAGACACAGCTTTCCAAGCTTGGTATCCACCTATCGCTGATTTCTTAGTAACACCTGAGAACATTACTTTCTTAGATCCTATTGTGACTTTCACAAACCTATCCGAAGGTGGAACAGAATACATCTGGTCTTTCGGAGATGGAGAGGGAGCTTCTGAAGTTAATCCCGAACACGAATATGAAAGGGCAGATAGCTACGTTGTTCAATTACATGTTACCAATGAGTACGGATGTACGGACGTGGCAACACAAACTATACATGTAAATAGCGAACTTCAAATTTTTGTACCAAACGCTTTTACTCCTAATAACGACGGCAACAATGATGCTTGGAAACCTCACATTAATGGAGAAGAGTTTATTCTAAGCTATGAATGTTGGGTTTATGACAGATGGGGTAAATTAGTTTTTAGTTCAACTAACTTAGATGAATTTTGGATTGGGGATAACACATCTGATGGAGAAGGAACTCACTTTGTAAGCTCTACTGAGTCATTTAGTTGGAAAATCGAAATTAAGCAAGTCGATGGTCGTGGCGCAAAGATCGCAACTGGAAACGTATTTCTTGTTCGGTAATCAAATTAGCAAAACGCTAAACATTTTTTCATGAAAGCATATGTATTTCCCGGACAGGGGGCACAATTCTCAGGAATGGGAAGCGATTTATATGACACATCTTCACTTGCAAAAGAGAGATTTGCAACTGCCGATGAGGTATTGGGGTTTGGTATTACTGACATCATGTTTAATGGTTCAGCAGAAGACATAAAGCAAACACGAGTTACTCAGCCTGCTATTTTTCTGCACTCTGTAATTTTAGCCGAGGTGCTTGGCGATTCCATTACTCCTGACATGGTAGCTGGTCATAGCTTAGGCGAGTTTAGCGCTTTAGTCGTTGCAGGAGGAATGACGTTTGAGGATGGCTTACGTCTTGTATCCGCGAGAGCTAACGCTATGCAATCTGCATGTGACTCGACTCCTTCAACTATGGCGGCTGTGCTAGGTCTAGAAAACAGCATTGTTGAGCAAATTTGCCGTGAAACCGAGGGTGTTGTTGTTCCTGCTAATTACAACTGTCCAGGACAAATAGTTATATCTGGTGAGATTCCTGCTGTAGAAGCTGCTTGTGAAGCACTTAAAGAAGCAGGAGCTAGAAGAGCATTATTATTACCCGTTGGAGGCGCATTCCACTCTCCCCTAATGGAGCCCGCTAGAATGAAATTAGCTGAAGCTATTGAAAACACGACTATTGGTAAACTATCCTGTCCGATATTTCAAAATGTAAGTGCTAAGCCAGAATCTGACATCTCAACAATAAGAACTAATCTTGTAGCTCAACTTACTGCTCCGGTTAAGTGGACGCAGAGTATGGAGGCAATGATAGAGTTTGGAGCTACTTCAGTTACTGAAGTAGGGCCTGGAAGAGTGCTACAGGGCTTGTTTAAGAAACTTGATCGTAGCTTCTCTACGAATTCGGCAAGTCTAGAAGGTTCAGACGCGAAAGTTTGAGCGTTTAGCTAGTGATGAATGCTGTATCAGCAATTCAAATCAAATAACTAATGCTACCTCTGCTCGTCGTTAACGTAAGTCATTAAATTTTGGGCCATATGCTCAGTAGCATTGAGAGATTCACGAAGAGCGCGATTCTCAGACCTTAAATCATCATTACGTTGCTGGGTACGAGTTAATTCAGCTTTAAGATTAAGGAACTCCCCCATTATCTCTGAGCGATCCTTGAGAGTTTCTTTTAAGCGTTCTGCAATGATTGTATCCATACCCGAAAAGTACGTGCTTTTATTTGAATAAACTAAGTATATCTCAGCGAGTTATTCAACCGTTATCTTTTAATTAATAGTCGTGGATTTGTTTTTTCTAAAAACGAATAGAACTACCGCCATTATCATACCAGTTGCAGAGCAAAATCTATACAGTAGAGGTAACCACGTTGCGTCAGAAGAGAATAACGAGCCCGAGACGAAAGCACCAAAACCTATTCCTATTTCTAAAGCTACAAGTGTAGTACCAATTGCCAATGCTATTTTTCCTTTTGGAGCTAGGTCAGCTGTCCAGGCAAAAATGGTGGGCATGTTTACTCCTATAGATAAACCATAAATTACACCACCTATTACTGCTGTAAATTGAGTAGTTGCATAGGACAAAATACCCATTCCTAAGAAAAGTAGAATACCTCCGATTGCTAGAATAGGTACTCGCCCATATTTATCAGAAGCTTTTCCTGCCACAAATCTCATCGAGATAGAAGCTACTACGACAATCGTATTGAAAAGTCCTTTGTATTTATATCCCAAATCTTCAACAAAATCTGGAGTAATCGTTAGAAACACACCGAAAGCCAAAGCAACAGGCAATAGAGAAATTGCTGCTGGCCAAGCTGCTCTTTCGAAATTTTTGCCTTTGAATACGTTTAAATCACTCCTCTTAATAGGTCTAGCTCCAGGAAGTGTTTCAGGGAGTTTTAACGTAATTAACAATGAAGCAATTCCCAAAAGTGAGGAGGCAATAAACATTGAATCATACCCCCATTCAACTGCTAACAAACTACCAATTGCTGGACCTCCAGCCATGCCTGCATTACCCGCTACTCCTAAAAAGCCTAACGCCTCTCCCCTTCTCTCTACTGGAACTATATCTGTAAGAAGTGCACTAGACCCCGCTGGACGGAAACCTGTGCTAAGACCGTGAAAGAATCTAAGACCTAGAAAAAGCCAAACAGCAAGCATCCCTGATTCTATTGCAATGAAATCTAATCCACTAATGTATCCCAGTAAAACATAACAAAAACCAGCAATGGCAGTCACGGCTGTTCCGATAAGCATCACTACTCTCCTACCCGCCTTATCGGCGATTTTGCCAGAAAACAATCTTGATACTAGAGCTCCAAGAGTAAAAAGACCTACGATGTAACCGATTAAATGACCGGCGCCCATTGTATTTAGATAGCCAGGGAGCTCGGGAAGCATCATGCCAAAACTTGCCATAAACATAACCGTGCTCACGCACAGAAGGATAAATGTTTTAGAAAATATAGTAGGGGTTGTTTTCACGAGTCCGCAAAGGTACTTACCTTAACCGCGTGAAGGAATATTCTCCTAAAATAATTATTGCTTGGGCTGAAGCTATTAGCGGAAACAAGAAATTAGGTGACTGGCTCAAATCGAATGGTTATGCTGAGTTATCAGCGTTCGTTGCTGCTATTAATTTGGAAGACTCCGCAAGGGATTGGCTGCTAAAAGAAGGGTTTCCCGAATTAATGGCTCTAGTTAGAGGAGCAGAGGGTGATGAGAAAGCATGTAAATGGCTAAGAGATAATGATTTTTGCAAATTAGCTTTAATTGCTGAGGGTGCTGATAACGAAGATGAGGCCATTAAGCAATTACTTCTGGATGGACATCGAGAATGGGCGATGATAAGCTTGAAGATACGAGCTGTAAAAAACGACATTCAAGCGGAACACGATGATTGGCATTCGTATTCACAACGCTAAGGCGTTATAATTTATCTAGGTATACTAATCTACTTAGGAGTTCAGGAGAAATATACTTGTTAGATACTCTTAAAATATCTTCCGTACTTATTTCTTCTATTGACTTAAAGAACGTTGAGAGCGGTTGAACTTTATTGTACAATAGGAAACTCTTAGCGAGGCCGGTCATCATAGCTGGGCCGCTGTCTTGATTGAGAGCGATTTGGCCTATCAACTGCTTCTTTGCATCGTGTAACTGCATCGTCCCTAACTTCTTATCGCAAAGCAGACTCAATTCCTTATTTACTAGCTCCTCAACCCGCTTGTGATGGCGCCTATCAGTCCCAAAGTATATTGAAAACACGCCACTATCTTGGTAAGGCGAATACCCCGCTTCGATATGATAAGCCATCCCGTATTTCTCACGAATGTTAAGACTAAGGCGACAATTCATCGCTGGCCCACCGAGATAATTCGCTATAAGGGTTAGTGGCAACTTGTCGGGATGATCCGCTCCTACAGTAAGACCGCCAAGAAGATGATGAACTTGATGATTTTTCTGCTCAAGTCGCTCATCGAAAACAGGAACTGCTTTAGGGGCTTTCCTTTTGAGTTGAGAAATATTATTTGTGGGATGGGCCAAATATTTTTCGCACAGTTTTCTGAATTTCTTTATCGGGGTTGAGCCCACCGATGCGAAGACCATTTGGTCGGGACAATAATGACGACCGACAAAATCTAGAATCTCGTTTTTTCCAAGTGATCGTACAGAATCTGCAGTACCGAGGATAGTTCTTCCAAGAGGGTGGTTTCCGAACAACCTCTCCTCGAATTCGTCAAATATTACGTCGCTCGGATTATCTAAGACTGAAGCGATCTCGTCAAGGATGACATCGCGCTCTTTGACTATTTCTTTCTCGGGGAAAGTTGAATTGAATGCAATATCAGAGATGAGTTCAATAGCTCTGCTTGAGTCTCTTTCAAGAAACGAAGCGCTAATCCAAGTCTCCTCCTTAGTAGTGTAGGCATTCAATTCACCGCCTACCCTTTCCAATCTGTTGAGGATATGAAAGGTTTTTCGTTTTTTAGTGCCTTTAAATATACAATGCTCAATAAAATGAGCAACACCCGCTTCTCCCTTTTTTTCGTCTCTTGTTCCAGCATTTACTACTAAAGCAACGTGACTTGCTGATCGTGACACCTCTTTATGGATGACACGCATACCGTTAGGCAAGGTAAATGTGTGGAATTCGGCTTGCATTAAGAAAGATTTCGAAATGAAAATATGGGTTTAAACACCCAAAATAACGAGCCCCCAAAGAAATTTTGTAGGAAACGTAATAAAACCTGCGTCAGTAGTTCCTTAGAACGGAAGATCGTCGTCACTCGGAGAAGGAGCCGTTAACTCAACCTCTTTAACTTCAGCAAGCGGCTCTGAACTAACTGCATCAGGAGTACTCTTTTGTGGCTCTGACTGAGAAGCAACACCACGCTCAATTCTCCATGCGTTAAGATCAACATAATAGTTGCCGTTGTATTCACGTCCTCGCACATCAAATTTAACAGTTACTTCATCGCCTTCTACAAGACCATTCAACTGTTCAACACGCTCTTTAAGCGCACCAAATTTAATATCCTGTGGATACTGTTCGTTAGTAGTTACTACGAAATCGCGCTTATAAAAGCCGCTGGGGAAATCCTGTTGATCGAACAGAACTTTAATTTTACCTTTTACCTCAAATGACATACCCTAAAGGTAATTTATTGTGGTGATAAAACAATGCTAACCGAGGTTAAAACTTAGAAGGGTTTTCCACGCTTCATCAACATTTCCATTGTCAAGAAGTTTGGCAGCATATTTATGCAGTGTTTGTTCCAAAACCGCTCCGTCATCTGCATAATCGAGGAAATATTCCGACAACTCCATCAATTTATATTCGTTTACATCTGTTTCATCAGGAAAAGACTCAACATTTGCCAGCATAGCCAAGTGGCGACCCGTTAAAATATTGCTTAAACGAACATCTTCGGGCAGTTTATCAACTCCAATACCGAGGGTAGCTAACGGTTTAGGAATTTCAAACAAAGCATCACTATTTGCTCTTACGTAGTATGAGCCTCCACATCGACCTACTAGATCGAGCTTTTTCGCGTCTGGCAAACCATCCGAATTTAGCACATCCTCTCTAAAATGAAACTTCATGATTTCACAAACCACTAAATTTCCAGCTCCAGGATTATCTCCGAACGAATCAACTCTAAGCACCTTGCACTCTAAAGATACAGGCGATTCTAGAACGCGGGGTGGGGTTATCGTGTCCGATGCAACCTCAGTAAGTCCTGCCTTTTCAAATTCATTTACGCCAGCAGGATAATCCGTGCTTGCAAGAGAACAAGCATGTACTAAATCATAATCGACCATATTCACAACCACCTCAGGAACAGCAAGTACGTTATCTAAAGTATGCTTCGTTGAGTTGTCTTTCCCACGTCTAGCCGGAGAAAAGATCAATATTGGGGGGTTTGCAGAAAACACGTTGAAATAACTAAACGGAGCCAGGTTTACATTTCCTTCTACGTCAACTGTACTTGCAAAAGCAATAGGTCTTGGTGCAACCGCACCAAGTAAAAACGCATGTAATTTGTGTGGGTCTAAATCCGATGGAGAGAATGACAAATGAGACATTTATGAGGGCTTGTGATTCTCAACGGTAGACTTTGCATTTACGACCTTATTCTTCATCTCTTCTTTGAATGACTGAATTCTATCAAGAAGTTGGGTGTCTGAGGTAGCCAAGATTTGGGCTGCAAGAATACCCGCGTTACGAGCGCCGTCAAGAGCAACAGTGGCAACAGGAACTCCGGCAGGCATTTGGAGAATACTCAAAACTGAATCCCAACCATCTATTGAATTACTACTTTTCACAGGAACTCCAATCACCGGTAGAGGAGTATAAGCAGCTGTCATACCAGGTAGGTGAGCCGCTCCGCCTGCTCCAGCAATAATCACGGACAATCCTCTGCTTATGGCAGAAGTTGCATACTGAGCCATACTGTCGGGTGTTCTGTGAGCACTAATTACCGTTGCCTCATAACTAACTCCTAGCTCGTCTAGAACGCGCATCGCCTCTTCCATTACTGGAAGATCTGAAGTGCTTCCCATTATGATTCCTACTTTGTTCATCTTATCCTCTATTTTTTAGATTCAATCTTTTCGATTGATTTCTGAATTTGAGCTGCTGATTCGTAATCTTCGTTCTCAATAGCTATTTCTAGCTTTTTCCGTAAATCTACCAAATCCTTTTCGTTGTTTTCTTCGCTTTTTTCGAAATCACCCATGTCAGACTCGAATACTATTTCGCCGCCCTCATCGAAATCATCGTCATTGTCGAAATCAGATTCAACTTCTTCATTTGCCGCATCCCCAGGAGAAATCCCCATAGAGTCTAAAATGGCCTCAGCGCATCGAATCGGAGCTCTAAATCTGAGAGCGATTGCAACTGCGTCTGAAGATCTGGCATCTATTTCAATAGTTTTTGAACCGTCAGTAATAATCAACTTGGAAAAGAAAACTCCTTCCTCATACTTATAAATAAACACTTCTTCAACTGACAAACCGAAAGTAGTGAGAGATGTCTTAAACAAATCATGAGTCAAAGGCCTTGACGGCTTCATATTCTCGAGCTCGATTGCTATTGCCTGAGCTACAGATGGGCCGATAATAATAGGTAATCTCCTATTACCGTTCTTTTCTACTAAAACCATAGCATAAGCCCCAGAACTAGTACCACTATGGGATACGTCTAATATTTCTAGGTCTATCTTCTTCATGTATCTATATTTCTATAGAGCTTTAATAGCTTCTGTCAATTTAGGAAGAACTTCGAATACATCACCCACGATTCCATAATCCGCAGCTTTAAAGAACGGAGCTTCTGGATCGGTGTTGATGACTACTATAACCTTGCTTTGGTTTACGCCTGCAAGGTGTTGTATCGCACCTGAAATTCCACAAGCAATGTATAAATCTGGGCGAATGGTAATACCGGTTTGGCCTACATGCTCATGATGAGGACGCCAACCCATATCTCCAACGGGGCGACTACAAGCAGTGGTTGCACCTAATGCCGTAGCAAGATCCTCAACAATACCCCAATTCTCAGGCCCTTTCAGACCTCTTCCAGCAGAAACAACTCTCACCGCCTCAGGCAATGGAACAGAACCATCATTGCTCGTCGGAGTGAATGAATTCAATGTCACTTTCGAATCTCCCACCTCTGCAGAAAATGCTTCAACACTCGCATCAGCAGCACCTTGATCCTTTATTCCAAACGAATTAGGTGTAATCGTCACAACGCTCACTTCAGCGTTTACATCAACAACTGCAGTAGCTTTACCACTGAATACGTTACGAGTAAACGACTTTCCTCCGCTTACTGACGTTACTCCAGGTACATAACCAGCATTCATTGAAATCGCTACTCTAGGAGCAGCAGCTTTGCCTTCGTTATTTCCTGAAAACACTATTGTATGAGCTCCTTCAGTTGTAGCTGCAGAAGTAACCAACTTAGATATTTGGCTATTGTCATTGATATCTGTTGCATAGTGCAGAACGCGAGATACACCGGTTGAACCGATTCCACCGTCACCACTTAAATCACCTGAAACTAGAGCAACTACATCACTACCAGAACTGATAGCGTTTGCATATGATGCTACTTCAAGTCCCGCATTAGTAGCGCGACCATCATGTGTGGGGATATATACTAATACTGACATATTAAATGATTTTTGCTTCTTCACGTAAAAGACGAACTAACTCAGCTGCATTATCAGCATCAACTAAAACACAATCTCCTTTAACAGGAGGTAACTTAAACTCATTTACTTCAGACATCTTAGAAACATCAGAAGCATCAACTACGATTAAAGGCTTACTACGAGCAGACATAATACCTCTCATATTCGGAATTCTCTGCTCAGACATTCCTTTTGTTGCACTTAGAACAAAAGGACCATTAACTGTTACGTTATTAGTACCGCCAGAAACTTCCGCTACAAGTGTAGATTCAGACCCGGAAACCTCAATAGATGTCGCAATAGCAACGTATGGAAGCCCCATACACTCTGCGATCATCGCCGGAACGGCACAAGAATTATGATCTATCGTTTCTTTTCCGCAAAAAATGATATCAAAACCTTCATTTTTCGAATAATTCGCAATCAAACTAGCAACTTGAACAGAATCTGTTGGTATCGCATCAATTCTAACCGCATCAGTAGCGCCAATGGCTAAAGCTTTACGAATAATAGGGTCACAAGTAGCATCTCCAACTGTTACAGTAGTCACAGAACCACCGTTTGCTTCTACTAATTCGATTGCTCGAACTAAAGCGTACCACTCATCGTAAGGGTTAATAATAAACTGAACCCCACTTTCATCAAAGCGCTTCCCCCCGTCAGTAAAGGAAATACGACTGGTCGTATCTGGAGCTTTACTTACACAAACAAGTAATTTCATTCTATAGAATAAATAGTCCGAGATGTATTTCTCGGTTATGCAAATGTAAGAATTCAAGCGTGTGATAATGCTATCAATAATCACTTACCTTTGCCGACCGAATTAAGCGTTAATACCATGCGTGAAATTACATATAGAGAGGCTGTCGCTGAAGCGATGAGCGAAGAGATGCGCCGAGACGAGCGTGTGTTTTTGTTGGGCGAAGAAGTTGCCGAATATAACGGTGCTTACAAAACGTCTAAAGGAATGTTAGAGGAGTTTGGCCCGAGGAGAGTTATTGACACACCTATCGCAGAGCTTGGTTTTACTAGCATTGCAGTCGGAGCAGCTATGAATGGCTTGCGTCCCATAGTTGAATATATGACATGGAACTTTGCTGTTTTGGCATCAGATCAAATCATAAATCACGCCGCAAAAATGCTTCAAATGAGTGGTGGTCAATTCACAACTCCCATAGTTTTTAGAGGCCCTAACGGCCCGGCGGGTCAACTCGCTGCTACTCACAGCCAAAGCTATGAATCGATGTATTCTGCGATTCCTGGGCTTAAAGTTGTGACTCCGTTCACGCCTTATGAAGCAAAAGGGCTGCTAAAATCGGCAATTCGTGACAACGATCCTGTATTAATTATGGAATCGGAAAAAATGTATGGCGATAAGGGAATGATTCCTGATGGTGAATTCCTTGTTCCTATCGGAAAGGCAAACGTTAGGCAGAAAGGCTCTGACGTTACGATTGTTTCATTCGGAAAGATTTTAAAAACGGTCCACGCTGCAGCTGACGAACTAGCGAAAGAAGGAATCGAAGTTGAAATCATCGACCTCGTGACAATTAGACCTCTTGACCTAAATACGATTATAGAATCTATTAAAAAGACGAATCGTCTCGTTATCGTTGAGGAAAGCTTCCCCGTAAGCTCAGTTTCATCTGAAGTAGCGTACCGAGTTCAACGCAACGCTTTCGATTACCTAGACGCACCTATTATAAGGCTATGTCAATCCGACACACCTTTTGCATTCGCTACAACTCTCATTGACGAAGCAACTCCACAGATTAAAGAAATCGTGGAAGCAGTAAAAACCGTCACCTACATTAAATAAGTAAATAATACGTCGGCATTAATTCTGCCGACACAGATAATAATAATACAATATGGATTTTTTGATTAACAACCTTCTTTATTTTGTTCCAGCAATCGCTGTTCTAGGTCTGATTTATATGGCTATCCAAGGAGCTTGGGTTCGCAAACAACCTAAGGGAAACGAACGTATGACTGAAATCGCTACTTATATTCATGAGGGCGCATTAGCTTTTCTGAATGCTGAGTACCGAATGCTTGCTGTATTCGTAGTAATCGCTGGGGCTGCACTGGGAGTAATCTCTTACTTGGTACCTGCAACACATTGGTTTATAGTAGTCGCATTTGTAATCGGTGCCGTTTTCTCTGCTGTTGCAGGAAACATCGGAATGCGAATTGCTACTCAAGCTAACGTCCGTACTGCTGAAGCTGCTAAGACTAGTCTTTCAAAAGCTCTTAAAGTTAGCTTTACTGGCGGTACAGTAATGGGACTTGGCGTTGCTGGTCTTGCTGTTTTCGGATTAAGTGTGATTTTCATAATCCTGATGAAAACTTCAATTCTAGGCTTAGGCGATGGTGTTGACGCTACAAACGTCCACGATATGCTTATAGTACTTGAGGCATTAGCCGGCTTCTCACTCGGAGCTGAGTCAATTGCACTCTTCGCTCGTGTGGGTGGAGGAATTTACACTAAAGCTGCTGACGTAGGAGCTGACCTTGTAGGTAAAATTGAGGCTGGCATTCCTGAGGATGATCCTCGTAACCCTGCTACAATTGCTGACAATGTAGGTGATAACGTGGGGGACGTAGCTGGTATGGGAGCTGATTTATTCGGTTCTTACGTAGCTACTGTACTTGCTGCTATGGTACTCGGAGTTTACGTTGTACGTGATATGGGTGCTGATTACTCGGACAATTTCGGAGGTCTAGCTACACTATTACTTCCACTAGTTATTTCTGCATCGGGAATTATTTTCTCTATTCTTGCCACTTACTTTATTAAAGTAAAAGATAGTGGAAAAGAGCCTGAGGTACAGGCTGCTTTAAATAAAGGAAACTGGGGATCTATCATTATGACAGCTATCGCTTGTTACTTCCTCATCGACTGGATGCTTCCTTCACAGTTAAACATGGAATTCTTCCATGATGCTGCTAAATCTGCAACTTCATTCTCGTCAATGAACGTGTTTTACTCTGTACTTGTTGGCCTAGGAGTTGGTGGTGGAATTAGCTGGATGACGGAGTACTACACAGGACTAGGTAAGAAACCTGTAATGGATATCGTTCGCAACTCTAACACTGGAGCTGGAACGAACATAATAGCTGGACTTTCTACTGGAATGATGTCTACTTTCGGACCTATTCTTCTATTCGCTGCAGCAATCTACCTATCATATGGGTTCGCTGGTTTCTACGGAGTTGCTATCGCAGCTTGCGCAATGATGGCAACAACTGCTATGCAGCTTGCTATTGACGCTTTCGGACCTATTGCTGACAACGCTGGTGGTATCGCTGAAATGTGTGAGCTTCCTGAAGAAGTACGTACTCGTACTGACATCTTAGACTCTGTAGGAAATACTACAGCTGCTATCGGAAAAGGATTCGCTATTGCTTCTGCTGCTTTAACAGCTTTAGCTTTATTCGCTGCTTTCGTTACAATGACAGGTATCGATGGAATTAACATCTTTAAAGCTGACGTATTAGCTATGCTATTCGTTGGAGCTATGATTCCAGTTGTATTCTCTGCTCTTGCAATGAGTTCCGTTGGTAAAGCTGCTATGGAAATGGTTAAAGAGGTGCGTCGTCAATTCAAGGAGATTCCTGGAATTATGGAGGGAACTGGTAAGCCAGAGTACAGCAAGTGTGTGGACATTAGCACAAAGGCTGCTCTTCGCGAGATGATACTTCCTGGAGCTTTAACTATTGTGACTCCTATTCTAGTTGGTTTCACTATGGGTGCTGAGCCGTTAGGGTCTTACATGGCTGGTGTTACAGTGAGTGGTGTGCTTTGGGCTATATTCCAAAACAACGCCGGTGGCGCATGGGATAACGCTAAGAAAAGTTTTGAGGCGGGTGTAGAGATTGATGGCGAAATGACATACAAAGGTTCAGAAGCTCACAAAGCGGCTGTAACTGGAGATACTGTAGGTGACCCATTCAAGGACACTTCAGGTCCTTCGATGAACATCTTGATTAAACTTACTTGTTTAATCGGACTTGTTATTGCACCTTTGCTTTCAGGAGGAGTGGGAAATGGTCATGCTGACCTTAATAACGATACAGTAAACGCAGCTAACACGGAAATCGTAATGACTGCTATTGAATCAAACGAAACAAACCGGAAATAATGAAATTTCACACACTACTAATTGCTGCTTCAGTCTTAGCTTTTGCTTCTTGCAG
>DQRJ01000004.1 GCA_015663855.1 Flavobacteriales bacterium
AAATCCTTTTATATTATCCCCTCCAAAAGCGAAAATTGTGAAGAGAACTACAAAAGTAGAAAGCGATGTGTTAATTGTACGACTTAAAGTACTATTTAGCGCAGCGTTCATCAACTCTGTGTCATTTTTCTTTCCGCTATATAAACCTACATATTCGCGAATACGATCGAATACAACTACAGTATCGTTAATTGAGTAACCGATAACAGTAAGAATCGCCGCAATGAATGCTTGGTCTATTTCCATTGTGAATGGTAAGATTCCCCAGAAGATGCTAAATACAGATAATACGATAAGTACATCGTGTGTCGTAGCTATAAGAGCCCCTAATCCATACTGCCATTTGCGGAAACGGAATACGATGTAAAGGAAAATAATAATTAATGAGAATAACGTTGCATTTTTCGCACCAGCACGGAAATCATCAGAGATAGTAGAGTCAACCTTATTGTACATGTCGATTGAATATCCAGACTCTTTCTCAAAGCCTAGAGTTGCCAAACCGGCGTGTAAAGCATCATTTATTTCTGTATCAACGTTTTCACTTTGAGAGTCGATCATGAAGTTCGTCATAACACGAAGTTTTTGATCAGTCTCTTTAGTTTGGACTAAAGGATTGCCAGGAGTGCCATTCTCAGTGAATGAAGCCGAAAGAGCGGATCTAACATCGTCAGCATCAATAGGGTCTTCGAATGAAATGTCAAAAGTTGTACCTCCAGTAAATTCAACACCGTAATTAAGACCACGTGAAGTTAAAGATACTAAACCTCCGAGGATCACTAAACCACTAACGATGTACATCATGCGACGCTTGCCGATAAAATCGATACTCAAGTTAGTAAACCAGTTCTCAGTAATTTTTGAAGAGAAGGTGATGTTCTTCTTTTTGTCTAAACGAGAGAAGAAGATGAGTCGAGTAATCACAATCGCACTGAAGAGTGAAGTGAAGATACCGATGATAAGAGTCGTCGCGAATCCGCGAATAGCGCCACTACCGAAGCTGTACAGCACGAAAGCTGTAAGTAGAGTAGTGATGTTTGCGTCGATAATCGCACTGTAAGCCTTAGAGTAACCGTCCTTAACAGCTAATGCTAAACCTTTACCATGTCGCATCTCCTCTCGAATACGTTCGTAGATGAGTACGTTAGCATCAACAGCCATACCTATTGTTAAAACGATACCTGCAATTCCAGGAAGTGTCAAAGCAGCTCCTAAAGAAGCAAGAGCACCGATTAAGAAGAATAGGTTAGCGACAAGAGCAATGTTAGATACCACACCAGCTCCCTTGTAGTAGAAGATCATGTATGCAAACACCACTAATAGAGCGATGATGAATGATGATAAACCAGCTTTAATATTCGCCTCTCCAAGTTGCGGTCCTATACTCACCTCATCAACGATACGAGCAGGTGCAGGAAGAGAACCAGCTTTAAGTAGACCTGAAAGGTCTTGCGCTTCAATTAATTTCTGTTCAGTAGATTGCTGATTTCCAAAGCTAATTTGAGAACGTCCGCTAGTAATAGCAGATTGGACGTTAGGAGCACTAAATACAAGGTTGTCTAAAACAACTGCAACAGCGCGGTTGTTTTCTGACGCACACTTTTCAGTCATGGCACCCCAAATAGCAGACCCATCAGAATCCATAGTCATACTTACAACGACGTCCCCGATTTCATCATAAGAAACTCGGGCATCAACGATGCTTTTTCCAGAAAGGACAGCCTTGCCTTTTCCGGACTCGTCTTTAATAGCGTAAAGAGAAGCTATGTTTGAAGTTGTCTTTGCATCCCAAAGAAGACGTAAGTCTTTTCCAAGAGCAGACTTAGCTTCAGCTCGGTTTAAAAGGTCATTAACTCTGTTAGTGTCGCTTACTTGAGCGTATCCTACGATTGCAGAACGACGACCAAGCTCCATTTGGAATGTAGCGAAAAGTGGATTCTTAGCTTGAAGCTGCTCTTTACTTAGAGTAGAGTCTGCAGGAGCGTCTTCTCCGAATAGTTCAGGATTTAAAGACTTCCCGATAGCGGTATTCGCTTCGGAGATACGTCCAATTACTTCGTCGTTAAAGTACGTTTCCCAGAACTCGAGATTCGCAGTCGATTTAAGCTGCTTTCGAGCACGTTCACGGTCGTCAACTCCAGGAAGCTCGACTAGGATGCGTCCGTTCTGAAGCTTCTGCACGTTAGGTTGAGCAACTCCGAGCTGGTCGATACGCTTGCGGATGATGTTTTCAGTGTTGTCGATAGCAGTCTCTGACTCGTTGTAGAGAATTGCCATGATTTCATCGTCCGTACTTTTAGCGGGGAACAGATCTTTCTGCTCCATATTGTGAAATATGCGCCAAAGCTCAGTCGGATTTTCAGTTCCGGCAACTTGAGATTTCCAAGCGGCATCGAAAAGAGTCATAAATCCATCTGATGAACTCTTTTGAGCTTCGCGAGCGTTTGAAATTGAAGATCTAAAATCGTCGTTGTCAGAATAGTCGGATAGAGCAATTATTAGATCCGGGATACTCACTTCCAGAGTTACACTCATCCCTCCTTTGAGGTCGAGTCCGAGATTAAGCTCTTGCTCCTTGACTTCACGATAGGTTTGGCCAAAAGGGTGAGCTACAACATCGATACTATCTCTCAAGTATTCTCTTGTAGCTTGCTTAATAGCTTCGTCTAAAGTTAAACTTCCTATAAGGTCATTTTCAGCGAGGCTGTCAGCAACAAACTCACCATGAATCGCGGCTTTTGCTTCGAACTTCTTAGATGCCCAGTTGAATGATAAAGTGTAGAGAGTCGCAAGTGCGAGCAACACTGTGAAAAGCTGGACGGCATTTTTATTTTCCATTGTCGAAAAGGGTTCTTTTACAGGGGCGTAAATATACTGAAAAAACTCATTCATTTAACAGATGTTCTAAGTCGTAACTTGTGGCGATAATGAAAATCGAAAAATCTAATTCCTTTAGACGCATAATCAAAGTGTTAATATTAAGTGCTTTTGGCGCTTTTGCGTGTGTTTCTATGGTTTGTGGACAGTCGGATGCAAATGAGGCAACTTATAAAATTGCCGTTTTACAATACCGAGGAGGGGGAGATTGGTATTCAAATCCGACTAGTTTGCCTAATTTGGTGGAGTTCTGCAATAGTGAGTTAGGCATGAATATCGCTCGTGAAGTGCCTTATGTGGAAGTTAGTTCTTCGGATTTGTCGTTATTTCCTTTTATCCACATGACTGGTCATGGCAATGTGGTGTTTTCCACTTCGGAGGCGAGAAATCTCAGGAGATACCTAATAGCTGGTGGCTTCTTACATATAAGCGATAACTATGGAATGGACTCTTATGTGAGGAAGGAGTTTGTAAAAGTGTTCCCCGACTTAGAGTGGGTGGAAATCCCTTTTGACCACTCTGTTTACCACCAAACCTTTAGTTTCGACCATGGCCTACCTAAGATTCATGAACATGATGACCTTCCACCTAGAGGTTTTGGTCTATTCCACGAAGGACGTCTTGTGTGTTTTTACGACACGGAATGTGATTTGGGGGACGGATGGGAAGATTACCAAGTACACAGAGATCCTGAATCAATTAGAGTTTCTGCATTGCAAATGGGTGCAAACCTCATTCAATTCGCAATGGGCGGTGAGGTAGAGTAGGAATTAAAAGTTAGATTAAAGCTCAGTCAAATGGGCTTTTATAAT
>DQRJ01000094.1 GCA_015663855.1 Flavobacteriales bacterium
GCGAATGACGTTAAGCGGTCGGAAATCATGGCGATCAACGACTCAAATAATCTCGAGGCACTTGCTGAAGCTCTACGCTATTTTCACGAGAAAACGGGCTCTAGAGTAACCTATGAATATATCATATTTCGAGATTTTAACGACTCTATCGAAGATGCACAGGAGCTTGCGATTTTCTGCAAAAACGTTCCATGTAAAATCAACATAATCGAGTACAACCCTATCGATGACGGCAGATTTCAACAAGCGGAGACCGAGAAAGTTAATGCGTTCCGGGACTTTCTAGAAGACAGAAATTTAATTGTGAACGTTAGACGTTCGCGCGGAAAAGACATTGACGCTGCGTGTGGACAGCTCGCAAATAAAAACGAGCAAGGACGAGACTCCTTAAAAAAGTTCTAGTAAAACCCTAGTCTAGCTTAAGAATAGCGAGGAAAGCCGACTGAGGAACTTCGACCGTTCCGATTTGGCGCATGCGCTTCTTTCCTTTTTTCTGCTTCTCGAGGAGCTTTCTCTTACGAGTAATATCACCTCCGTAACATTTTGCGGTAACGTCTTTACGAACGGCGCTTATCGTTTCACGAGCTATGATTTTAGCTCCGATCGCAGCTTGTAGGGCGACCATGAATTGTTGGCGTGGAATAAGCTCCTTCAACTTGAGGCAAATCCGTTTTCCGAAATCATGTGCGTGATCTCTATGAATAAGTGCGGAAAGTGCATCAACTTGGTCTCCATTTAGAAGGATGTCGAGCTTAACGAGGTCAGACTCTTTATATCCGTCAGGGAAGTAATCGAATGAAGCGTAACCACGTGAGATGCTCTTGAGTTTGTCATAGAAATCAAAAACGATTTCACCCAGAGGCATGCTGAAAGTAAGCTCAACACGATCGGCTGTGAGGTAAACTTGACTTACTAGTTCGCCACGTTTTTGGATACAAAGGCTCATCACCGGACCGATGTAATCGGACTTCGTAATGATTTGAGCTTTAATATATGGCTCTTCGACCATTACGAGCCCCTTGTTTTCTGGTAAATCCGATGGATTGTTAATTACCTGCTCAACTCCATTAGGGAGGTGTGCGATGTAACTCACGTTAGGGACAGTAGTAATTACCGTCATGTTGAACTCTCGCTCGAGCCTTTCCTGAACGATTTCCATGTGGAGCATTCCTAGAAAGCCACAACGAAACCCGAAACCGAGGGCCGCAGATGATTCTGGCTCGAAAACGAGTGAAGCGTCATTTAGTTGGAGCTTTTCCATAGAAAATCGTAACTCCTCATAATCTTCTGTATCGACAGGATAAAGGCCGGCGAAAACCATCGGCTTTACATCCTCAAAACCGGTTACGGCATCTGTACATGGGTTTTCGACAGTCGTTAAGGTATCACCAACTTTTACTTCTTTCGCGTCCTTAATTCCTGAGATAATGTATCCGACATCCCCTGCGCCTAAAGTTTGTTTAGGTATCAAATCAAGCCCTAAAACTCCTATTTCGTCTGCGATATATTCTTTATCCGTAGAGAGCAGTTTCACTCTGTCTCGACGATTAATAGTTCCGTTAATTACTCTGAAATATGCGATAATTCCTCGAAAATTGTTAAAAACAGAGTCGAAGATCATAGCTTGGAAAGGTGCCGCAAGATCTCCTTTAGGAGGAGGGACTTTATCGATTACCGCCTTTAATATCGCCTGTACTCCTAGACCAGACTTTCCCGATGCGGGGATGATGTCGGATTCGTCGCAACCGATGAGGTCAATGATCTGATCGCCCACGACTTCCGGGTCCGCAGAATCGAGATC
Source organism: Flavobacteriales bacterium (assembly GCA_015663855.1). GTDB lineage: Bacteria > Bacteroidota > Bacteroidia > Flavobacteriales_D > Sanyastnellaceae > UBA974. Next base: position 1,802 of record DQRJ01000094.1, read on the forward strand.
CATTTTATTGAGCACGGGTATTATTTCGAGGTCGTGTTCTAGGGCGAGGTAGAGGTTAGAAATGGTTTGGGCTTCAATACCCTGAGTCGCATCCACAATCAATAAAGCACCTTCACAAGCGGCGATGGAACGGCTCACTTCGTACGAAAAATCAACGTGTCCAGGGGTGTCGATTAAATTTATAATATACTCCTCACCGTCGGTGTGAGTGTGTTTCATCTGAATCGCATGACTTTTAATGGTAATCCCGCGTTCACGCTCAAGATCCATATCGTCAAGAGTTTGCTCCTGAAGCTGGCGCTCTGTTATAGTGCCAGTTTCCTGAAGAAGTCTATCCGCTAGAGTACTTTTCCCATGGTCAATATGGGCGATAATACAGAAGTTTCTAATGCGTTTCATGAAAGAAATTATCAACGTCGAAAAACCCCGACGAAGCGCAAAAATAAGCCGTTATTCGGCGCAATCAACTTATTTGTTTTATACCGTACGCTCAAGTCGTATATTTACCCTCACTAAACGCGTGATTTACTATGACTCGATTCCTGCAGAACACATTCATACTTTGCTTTGTTTTATTTGTTAACCCTCTCAACGGGCTAGCTCAGAGTGAGGCAGAGTATACAACGACACAAAGTGCTGAAAAAATCCTCGACTCTTATGGGGGATTGGAGCATGCTGTTATCCATATGACTCGTGACGAGTGGGAAATTGTCAGAGCTTGGGACGAGTTTGATGAGAATGCATATTTACAAGCTTTGAACGATTTTAAAGCTTCTTATGCCGCGAAAAGAGAGAAATTAAAATATGCAAGACAGAATAAAGTACTCGATAATCATTGCGGTTGTTGGATTGAGCCAGACGCTTCGTACTTCACACTTGTACCTCCTCCAGGATTGGGAGGATTAGGATCAGGAGAAGTGCAGTGGGCTACTCAAGGCGGAGCCGGATGGGACGTAGATTGTTCTTCTGCGCCAATTTCGTTTCCTGGATGGACATTCGAGTTATACGGGGATGTATACACAGAATTTTACGTCAACTCAAAAGGAATGATTTCATTTGGAGGAGATGTAATCGACTGGACTCCCACGAAATTTCCTGAGGCAGAATACAACCAAATCACGGGTTACTGGCAGGATACAGACAATCGTTCTGTAGGAGAGATTATGTATAAAGTTACCCCAGAAGCGGTATATGTAAATTTCGTGGAAGTGGGGTACTACAATAATCATGACGACCTCACGAACAATTTCCAAATAATAATTACTCCTAACGACGGAATTATTGGAGATGGAAATAACGCTCAGGTATGTTATTTAGACATGAATTGGGCTCACGGAGATATTGGTGGCGGCGGTGGATGTTGCGGACCTGATCCAGGAGTTACAGGGGCTGACCAAGCTTCTACTGCATCAGTGGGGCCTCACGTGCAATTCGGTAGATTTAACCTTCTCGATGATACCTACAACGGACCTTACGGTATAGGTGATGGCGCTGACGATGGAATTAACTGGCTTGATTACAAGTTCTTTGACCTGAACACAGCGGTCTCGTCGACTAACCTTCCACCTGTTCCAACAGAGAATTTGGGATGTGATACCATTACCATTTGCATAGGCCAAACCTATGATGTTAGCGTAAATTTCCTCGGCCCAGAGCCAGGTCAATCCGTTACTCTTGACGTTACACAGAACCTCATCGCAGGAAATACCATTACGGGATTTAGTGTTACAAACGGTGAAACTGCTAGTATTGCAGGGGTATTTAACGGTAACGTTGCTGGAATTAACACAATTGAGATTACCGCGGTAGATGATGGCACACCTTCATCAAACATGTCAGTTACTATGGTAATTGAAGTCCTCGATGTAGTTCTGCCAGAGCTTACTATCGAAGGAAACCTTGCTATTTGCGCAGGAGCAGAAACGGAGATCACTGCTATCGGTGATTTCGACAGTTTTTCCTGGAATTTGAGCAGTCAATTCACGAACGGAAACGTTGCGACTATTCCTTTTGGAGGAAACATAGTCGTTACGGGTATTTTAGATATAGGTTGCCAAGTTTCTATGACATTTTTCATAGACCAAACCCCCTATTATCTTCCTGAAATAACCACCGATCCTTCACCACTTGTGATATGTTCTGACGATACCGCATATGTTGCAGTAGTACCTGACCCAGACGAGAACTTCATCGCTTACATCTGGGAGGCCGATTGGAATGGATTAGGCGGGGAGGTGTATCAAGTAGGCCCTGACGGAGATGAAGCATGGCTTGCACCGGGAATGTATCGACTTGAGGTAGAGGATGCTAATGGATGTTTCGGACAACGTGTATTCCAAGTAAACGGTGTAGATGCCGATATCCCAGAAATGACGATTCCTCCTATGTGTACCGGACTTGACACAGTCTCGTTTGAAGGAGGATTTTCAAGTACTGATGAAGGGGATTTAAATATGTACCTCATTACTTCGGATAACGCAGGTTGGGGCGGAAGTTTCGTAAATATCAGTGTCAATGGAGATGTTGTTGCTACGTGGACATTAACGAATAGTACTTTCGGGACATTCTCTGTTCCAATTGCTTTTGGAGATATGATAGAGATTGAATACATCTCAGCAGATGTAAATAGTGATCTAAACAATTCAGTTCAGATTTACAACTGTAGCAATAGCGGAAACGAAACCCTCATTAATAACCTGAGTACTGGAATAATCTATACGTCTGAGGCTCTTTGTGAAACTCAAGCAGCTTTAGGTTTATGGGAAGAAACGAGCGGGCCCGGGACTTCTTGGTTCGAAATAGATACTCAGTACAACACGCTTTGGGCGCCTACGGAGTATGGAATGTATGAACTTTGCTTCTATGAGGAGAGCTGTAATATCCCTTATTGCTATGAGGTAGAGGTAACGGTTGCTCCGACAATTACTCTTAATGAAGACATCGTCTTTTTGTGCAACGGCGAAGACTTGGATCTTTTCGCTGAAATTACGGATTTGGCAGGAACAGCTGAAATTAACTGGCCTTACCCAGGAACGGATGATGTGCTGAACAATCAATATGATTACGATGAATACACTGAGGCGATTATCGTTGTTGAAATTGAAAATGGATGTGGTTCAGATGTTGCTCAGGTAGAGGTAACGGCACAGTTCGAGCCGAATATCGATAGTATTTTCCTCTGCGATGAGAACGATTCTGTGGTAATAGACCCGATAGAAGGAGACGAGAATGCTGGGATGAATTACGATTGGACCTGGAACGGAACATCTGTTGAGGGCGATGATGAATTGACGGCAAATGCTACGGGATCTTACTGTGCTACGGTTACTAATGAGTGTTTTCCGAATGGAAATACAGACTGTGGTTTTGTCGATATTGTAAGCCAAATCGAAGGTGTATTCGCCGCCGAAGCTGGCGGAGTAGTTAGCGATTGCGATGGACTGGGTATAGATCCAGGTGAAACGGCAACTATTGATCTTAGCCTTCCGAATGATCAATACATTGCTACTTGGCCTGATGGCTCAACGGGAATGAGTTGGACGATACCGGAAGACTTACAAGCGACAGATGCACAGGGGAATCTTTTGTATGACGAAGAAGGGAATCCGATATGGGCTTATAACGGATCTCAGATATGTGTAGATGTTGAAGACCCGTATGGATGTGGAGTAACGGAGCATTGTGTGTACTTGTTTATCGGACAAGGAATCACAATAAACCCAGACGTAAACGGAGTGCCATCTGATCAACTTGATGATATTCTTACAATGTGTCCGGAAATTCCATACACATTCGACTTAAACGCGCAACAACCTGGCCCTCCTTACGGGGATATTTCTTGGAGTACGGTTTGTAATGGCGAGTATGTTTATTTCGGAAGTAATGAAGCTGAAACTCTTACAAGCTGGCAATTCCCTGAGGATTGTTGGGGACAAGTTCTGACTTTATTAGGTTCAGCGGCGAATCCCTGTACACCTGGAGGCGCTAATTGGGAGCTACAGGTTGAAGTAGATTTCTGTGAGATTACAATTCCTAACGTGTTTACGCCTAGGAACGCAGACACGATGAACCCGAGTTTCTATATCGAGGGTCTAGAAAATTACGATGGAGTTCAAGTCAGAATTTATGATAGATGGGGGAATCTCGTTTACACAAACGATAACTACCAGAACATTACGGATGCTTGGTACGGGGATGATTCTGCCGATGGTACGTACTGGTTTACACTACGTCTTCCAAACGGCTTTGAGCACCAAGGTCCGGTTTCTATTTTCCGCTAGTCCGCTAGGAGATTAATAATATTTAGGTTTGGCAAAAGCACGCACTCGGTTTATATGTTCCGATTGCGGAACGTCGTCATCCCAGTGGGTAGGGAAATGTCCGGGGTGTAAGGAGTGGAATACTTTGCACGAAGAAACCGTTACCGATTCGGGTAAACGAGCTCACAGGTATTCAACTACATCTTCTCAAGGAGGGGTTCTTAGTCCTAAGGTTAGGCCATTAGCGGAGGTGAGCATAGAAAATATTGTGCGTCTTTCTTCTGGAGAAAGCGAACTGGATAGAGTTTTAGGGGGAGGGGTCGTGCCGGGTTCGTTAATTCTTTTAGGGGGTGAGCCTGGGATAGGAAAATCTACCTTGATGCTTCAAGTGGCGATGATGGTAAGTGGATCGGGAGCTAAGGTTTTGTACGTGAGTGGGGAGGAGAGCCCGGAGCAGGTTCGGATGAGAGCTCAGCGCATAGGAACGGTTTCGCCCACGTTAATGGTTTTGCCGGAAACTCGTGTCCCGCTTGTTTTGAACGCCCTAAAAGATGATCAGTTTTCTTTACTGGTCGTTGATTCAGTCCAAACCCTAGACCAGCCCGAGATAGACGGAGTGCCCGGTTCGGTTTCTCAAATTAGAGAGTCCGTAGCGGCAATTACGTCTTATGCTAAGTCATGTGGTTTGCCGGTATTTTTAGTGGGGCACATTACTAAAGAGGGGTCGCTTGCTGGGCCTAAGGTGCTCGAGCATATGGTGGACGTAGTTTTACAGTTCGAAGGAGATCGCAACCACGCTTATAGAATGCTTAGGGCTTCTAA
>DQRJ01000156.1 GCA_015663855.1 Flavobacteriales bacterium
GGCATTAGATCTAAATAGGTAGAAACAAGACCACCAAGAAGATCTTCATCAACTGAGGCGTTATAATTTCTAGAGTAATCGGAGTTAACCTCTAATAGATGATCAATTGTTTCGTTTAATTTTCCCGAATCCTCTAATTCATCCCAATTCTCAATAAGATCTGCAAACTCAAAGGCGTGCAATAGCAAGTCCGGACCGTAATAAACGAGTTCGATAAATAAAGATCGTGCCTCATAAAATGGAAAGTAACTTTCATTTGCTTTCTGAATAGAGTTAATCGCGTTTATATAACTAGGATTAGGAACTTCTGCAGCTTGTGCGCGTAATAAAAACTCAGCTTCAAGATCTAGTTTCTTTTGAACGGCGTGAAGCTCTTTAAGCCCTGCGGTTTGGCCTTCCCACTTCTTCCAAGCGTTAGAAATACTACTCTGCTTAGATGCATATGCGATTCTTAGAGCATCACTTGATGCGCGGGCTGCGTTAATTGTCGCCAAACTCACATCACGCATGGCGATACGCATGGGGTTTAGTCGGTCAATCACATGAGTTACAGCATCGGACGACAAGTATTGCTCAGTCCTGCCGGGGAAACCGAAAATCATTGTGAAATCACCCTCAACTACTCCGTCCAAAGAAACTGGGAAGTGGTGAGCTGGGCTGTATGGCACATTGTCCGCACTGTATTCCGCAGGATTGTTTTCACTTGAAGCATAGATTCTGAACACACTGAAATCACCTGTGTGTCGAGGCCACAGCCAGTTATCTGTATCTCCCCCGAACTTACCCACAGCGGAAGGAGGAGCTCCAACAAGACGTATATCTAAAAAAGTTCTCTTTGTAATTAAGAAGTGTTGGTTTCCGAAGTCAAACGAAACAACCCCTCCAGTTAAATCAGTTCCATCAGTGAATTCTGCTAAAATTTCTGCATATAGTGACTTTCTTTTAGCAGACAATTCTTCTCCTTCTAGGCCTTTTAGAGCAATTTCAACTCGTTCTGTAACATCATGAATTCTATCAATAAACGTTGCCGTAAGTCCCGGGTTAGGAAGTTCGTCAGCGCGACTCATCGCCCAAAAACCATTCTTCAAATAGTCGTTTGCAACAGAACTATGATACTGAATTTGGCTATAACCACAATGATGATTCGTTAAAAGCAGACCTTCCGGACTCACCATTTCAGCAGTACATCCACCTCCGAAGTGAACAACAGCATCCTTCAAACTGCTATGATTAACACTATAAATATCTTCCGCACTCAGCCTCAATCCCATCGCTTGCATATCCCCTTCCAGCGCGTTGAGAAGAGTCGGAATCCACATCCCCTCCTTTGCATTTACTGTATTTAAGGCCAAACAAATCACACCCACAATTAACATGGACGTACCTCTAGCAAAAATATTCATAAGTCTAAGTTTATTGAATTACAGCACGAGAATGCCAAACACTTCTACCCTTTACATCTTGTATTTCAATCATATAGACGCCTGGTCTTAAATCAGAAGCTTCGAAATAAGTAACTGGCGAAACTGCGAATTCTTTAACAATTCTACCGCTAGCATCACGTACAATGCACTTACTGTTATCTCCTACCCCATCAAGTTTGAGAATTGAATAACCGGAAATTGGATTTGGCGCAATTGACCAATTCCCCCCACCTTCTACATCAGATGTTGCAAGATCACAATTCATTATAGTTATTACTACAGCATCTGTAACCTCACATCCATAATAATTCGATACTGTCACACCCACTACCGAGGTGGTAGAAACGCCTTCCTCTGTTTCTAAAATATAAAACGAACCAGTTGATCCATCCATCCACTGATAACTGTAATTCCCCATAGGGCCGAAAAAGAAATCAGTTTCTCCTGAACACATTTCGTAATCCACACCTAAATCAAATGGCATTATCCCCATAAAGGTTACTTCGACATCTAAATCTTCTGAACATCCATTCCCGTCAACTACCTGTACATAATATAACCCCGCTTGCGCTGAATATATATCCTGAGATAGCCAAATCCCGCCTTCAGGACCATCCCACATAACATCTAAATCCCCTGTTCCTCCACTAATTGTTAAATCAATAGACCCAGCTTCTTCAATATTACATGACGAAGTAATTTCAACTTCAAGTTCTAATGGTTCAGGATTAATAATGGTGAACGATTCATAAAAAACATCCCCTGAACACTCTGATGTCACTGAAACATTGTAAACACCAGGCAACAATCCGTTAATTGACAGTCCCGATCCGGTATAACCGAAAGGCCCTGTCCAATCAGCGTCCCATTCTAAGCCACCATTATTCACGTAAACTGTTATCGTCCCGTCTGGATTAAAATCAGTTTCAAGCGCACATGTGATGTTATGGACTATAGCTTCAACCTCAATATTACTATCCGAAGCCTCCACTGTAAGCTCAACTTCACCGACTGAACCGTTCCACCCATCTACTTGAATGTACACTTCTGTACCCACGGGCACACATGAAATAAAGCAAGTACTAGAATAGTAATCACCTAGACCACATTGTGAATCATCATTCGCCCCTATAAGTGAATAGCTCTCCCAGTTTCCACAATCATCAACCAACCAAGCAGCTATTTGAGTGTCGAAATCCGTTCCAGGGTTACAAGCGTTTACTTTATAAACTACTTCCTCGTCAGCAATAAATTTAGCCCAAACAGAGTTTGTGACTCCTGATTCACACCACCCTCCCGGCATACTACAGCCGATGGCAGGAGCACCAATTTCGTAAAATTCGGCAGTAGCACCTTCGTTTGAAATCACAATTGGCGTCCCGTCTGTCAAAATTTCAGCGGCATCACAAGAACTATCGTGATCCACTAGAAGATATTCTTGAACATCAATTGTCCAAGTGTCACCAAGCCCAGTTCCATCTAGATAAGCAACAAAAAAGCCTTCGATAAGTACTGTGAAATCAGTCCCGCCATCTCCCCATGAATCGACATGGATAAGATCCACTTGCGTGCCACTAGTCACACAAGCTATTTCTGATAAATATATTGAAGATGAAAAGTAAGTAATCTCGTCATAGATACTGCCCGGATAACCCGCGCAACCAACTGAAGGATTGCCGCCACTGAGAATAACTGCCGCTTCACCACATATTTGGCCTTGCGGTACAAGCTCCCAATACACTTCTTCACCCCAATAATCTGTTTCTATAATTAACTGGACCGAGGACTGTCCGGGAGGACATTGTGATAAAATTTCATTAGTTGCAAGTAATGTAATTGCTAATAAAATGGTTGATTTCAATATTTGCATGTGTGCAATATACTTAGGAGAGCCCTAATAGCGACCTTTACAGATATGCTTATCTTACTCTCTCCCGCGAAAACTATTGACCTTTACGCTAAACATCCTGAAGATGCGGCTAGTTTGCCCTTTTTCATTCAAGAAAGCACTACTCTAATGTCATTGTTGCAGTCTTTAAGTGATGATGACTTAGGCCAAACAATGAAGTTGTCAAACAAATTGAAAACAACAGTTTCGGAGTGGCATAGCAAATGGAAATCTTATACGGATACACGTTCTGCTACAAAGTCCGGAGCAATACCATGTGCCTTTGCAATGAAGGGAGAAGCTTTTAAATCACTAAATATTCAAGATTTCGATTCTAATGAATTAAAATACGCTCAAGAGCATTTAATAATTCTAAGTGGACTTTATGGAATCTTAAGACCTTGTGATTTAATAATGCCGTATAGACTTGAAATGGGGCAAACTTTTAGAGTAGATAAAGACTATACATCCCTTAATGCGTATTGGAGTGCTCGATTTCAAGAACCCGTTTTAAAAAAGTTAAAGGCTCTAGACACAAGGATAATTCTGAACTTAGCTAGTGACGAATACAGCAAGGTAATAGTAAGGTCCGGGGTGAAAGCAGAGATGGTAACATGTTCATTTAAAGAAGTCAGCTCTAAGGGCATAAAGTCTATAAGCACTTTCGCAAAACAAGCACGAGGAGCGATGGCAAGATTCGTGATTCAGAATAAAATTACGGAAATTGAAAAATTGAAGAACTTTAACAAGCTAGGTTACAGTTTTAATCCCGACCTTTCGGAGCCGAATCACATTATTTTCACAAGATTAACAAAACAATAAACACATACATGAAATTCACGAACTACCTTCGCGGCGCGTTAGCAACCATGGTCTTAGTTTCTACTTTACCTAGTTGTTCTCAAGCACAACCATCTCATAACACACAAATGAATACCCACATGGATTCAGTTTCTTATGCTCTAGGAGTATTATTCGCTAACAACATGAAATCCGAAGGGATGACAGAAATTAATAGCGAAGCTCTAGCAAGCGGTTTTTCCGCTGTAATGACAGACAATGCTACAATGGACCAAGAAGAGGCTGACGGAATTGTTAGAACAGCTATGACTGCTATGAAGGAAAAAGCTTCAGAAGCTGCCAAAGAAGAAGGTGAAACTTTCCTCGCAGAAAATGCTAAGAAAGACGGAATCAGCGTAACTGATTCTGGACTTCAGTACCATCACGATACTGAAGGAACAGGTAAATCTCCTGACGCAAATGATAAAGTAACTGTTCATTATCAAGGAACTTTACTCGACGGCACGGAGTTTGACTCTAGTTACAAAAGAGGAGAGCCTATCTCATTCCCACTGAATGGCGTTATCCCAGGATGGACTGAAGGACTTCAACTAATGAAAATTGGTGGAAAGACTACATTTTACATCCCACAAGACTTAGCATACGGAGCACGACCTAACCCAGGCGGACCAATCCCTCCATACGCAGCTTTAATCTTTGTTGTTGAACTTCTCGAAGTTGAGGTCATCGATTAATTATAACTAACATACTAACTCTTAGTGAGTTAATTAATGGCGAGAGTAATTTCTCGCCATTTTTTGTAACAATACATTGCAAATACACGTAGATGAGACATAACCCTTCTTCATGCGTTTATTTCACTTTCTATCAATAACACTTACATTCACCCTATCGGTGGGTGTTTCTTCATTTGCTTTAGCCCAAACCTCAACTTGTGCCTCTACCGACGTACACGAGGAGGCACTCGCAAACTCTACTGAATACCAAAGAAGCTTTTTCGCTCTTCAAGACGCAATCGAAACGATGCGTCAAAATCGCGATCAATCTTCCAATGTTAACGAAGTTCTCACTGTGCCTGTTGTCGTGCATATTATGCACACAGGTGTAGCAATCGGGACTCGTGAAAACATTACTGAGGAACAAGTATTAAGTGCTATCGAAGGCTTGAACGAAGACTTTAGAAAAGTTGCTGGAACGAACGGTGACGGTTTAGGAGTTGATGTAGAAGTTGAATTTTGTCTGGCCGCTAGAACTCCAGAGGGTGAACCTACAAACGGAATAATTAGAGTTGACGCCTCTTCAGTTACAAACTATTACGAGCAAGGTATCAAAAGCGGTAATATCGGTGAGGGAGCAGACGAAACTGAGTTGAAATCATTTTCAGTTTGGCCTAGAGCAGAATACTTAAATATATGGGTGGTTTCAGAAATAGACGATAACGAAGCAGGTGGCGGAACACAAGGATTTGCTTACTTCCCATTCGACGACGTTAGAGATGGCATTACTATCCTATACAACGCTTTCGGAAAGGTGGGGAACCTCAAAACATATACGGATCTTAACCGTACCATAACACACGAGGTGGGGCATAGTTTAGGCCTGTACCATACTTTTTACAACACAAATTCTACGACTCAGTGCAATAACGAGACAAACTGTGAAACTCAAGGTGATCAAGTTTGCGACACTCCAGCTACTACAGCAAATTCTCTATGTTCAGGATCGACAAATTGTCCAGATGCACAAGTAGAGAATTACATGGATTACACGGATGAAAACTGTCGTAATACATTTACGCAAGGGCAAGCTGACAGAATGAGGACTACATTATCTACTTCAAGGGCAAGTTTACTCGAAAGTTTGGGATGTACTCCAGTTGCTGAGATAGACCTTGCTGCGATTTCTTTTAAAAACCCGGGAATAAAGCAGTGTACACCTGAAGTAGAACCAGAACTAGAAATACAGAATCTTGGAACTTTAACCGTTTACAACTTCGAGGTCTTACTTACCATTGACGACAACACTCCTATAAGAGTGATGTTTACTGACTCTATCCAGCCTGGGACTTCTATAATAGTAACATTACCGAGCATTTCTGTTCCATACGGACCTCACTCATTAGAGGCGTATGTAACTTTAGAATCAGGGGAACTTGATGGTTGGAACGCAAATGATGTGGTCTCACACGCATTTGAAGTGGAGGAAAGTGACTTTTGGACAATTGCCGTTTCTCCAGACGTATTTGCGGGAGAGACAACATGGGCATTAGTTGACTCAAATAACGTTACAATTATGTCTGGCGGACCATATGAGAACAACACCTCAGCTCCTTATATTCAATCCGGATGTGTGAGTGTTGGATGTTATGAGCTCACTGTTTACGATAGTGCTGGAGATGGAATGCAATTTGGTGGATCTTACAGTCTATTATCCGCAAATGGTGAGGTTTTAGCAGAAGGATCGGATACTTATGGAGACCATTTCGGATATGAAGAAGTGAGTCAAGTTTGTGCTCTACCTCTACAACTCGATGGTTGTGACGACTTGAATGGAAATAACATTTGTGATAATGTAGAAGTTTATGGCTGTCAAGAGTCCTCTGCATGTAATTACAACCCTGAATCGAATATTAGTGATGATAACTGCACTTATGCAGAAAACGGATATGATTGTGAAGGAAACTGTATTGAAGATCTGGACGGAGATGGGATTTGTGACATGAACGAAATATTAGGATGTACTGACTATATCGCGTGTGATTACAATCCAGAAGCCACAGATCAAGGGAAATGTACATACGCGTTAGAGAACTATGATTGTGAAGGAAACTGCATAGAAGATCAAGACTCTGACGGTATTTGTGACCAATACGAAATCGTTGGATGCACAGACTCATCTGCCTGTAATTTCGACTCAGAAGCTACAGATCAAGGTGATTGCACCTACGCAGAAGAGAACTTCGACTGCGACGGCAACTCTACTGTCGACTCAATTGATCTAATCGAAAACGACACGTTCACGATATATCCTAACCCCTACTCTAACGAAAACGGCAAACTTTTCATAAAAACAACCTCATCTGAGATCATACACCTACGTATAGTAGGCACAGACGGAAGGTTAGTTTGGGAAGGTGACGGAACACCATATACCGATGGTACACAGCTATTTATAATTAACGAATCTATAAGCCCTGGCACTTACATCGCCCATTTGGGATCCTTAAATCCATTCAGTGCAATCCCATTGATGATAAGGTGATAGGGTTCGGCTCACCACCGAAAAAAAGGAAGCGGTCTCTTTATTGAGGCCGCTTTTTTTTTATTAGTTTTTGTAGCTTACGGCCTTATATAAAAACGAATAAACCTAAAACATGTTCCCCATAACAAACGATGCAGTAGTTCTAGGACTTCTTGCAGTTACTCTAGCTGGAATTTTCTATGCCTCTAGCTTACCGAAGTTCAAGAAATTTTTCACTTTCGTGCCTAGTCTTCTGCTCTGCTACTTCATCCCCGCAGCATTCAATTCTTTCGGAATCGTTGACGGAGAGACGTCTAGCTTATACTTTGTCGCGTCTCGCTACCTCCTCCCGGCCAGTTTGGTGTTGCTCTGTTTGAGCATTGACCTCAAAGGCATTTACAATCTGGGGCCTAAGGCATTGATCATGTTCTTCACCGCAACCGTAGGAATCGTAATTGGTGGTCCCATTGCTCTTTGGATAGTAGGCCAATTCAACCCCGATGTATTCGGAGGCGACAGTCCTGAAGCCATGTGGCGCGGACTCTCCACAGTTGCCGGTAGCTGGATCGGAGGAGGCGCAAACCAAGCAGCCCTTAAAGAGATCTCTGAAACGATGGATAAGCAGTTTTCTATTATGCTCATCGTAGATGTATTCGTTGCAAATCTTTGGATGCCGTTCCTTCTTTACGGAGCTAGCCGTACAAAGGCAATAGACAAATGGCTTAAAGCTGACAGTTCCGCTGTAGATGCGCTCAAAGAAAGAGTCGAAAAGTATTCTGATAGCATCGCACGAATACCCAGCTTCACTGACCTCATGGTCGTTGTGGGTATCGCATTCGGAGCAGTAGCGATTTCTCACATCGTGGCTGACACCGCTAGCATAGGAATACACGATTACTTTGCTGGAATCCTCTCATCAAACCCAGGTAGTTTCGTTCAATACCTTTCGTCTCTTGAGAAAGGCTTCTTTTGGATCGTTGTCGTCGCAACCATTATAGGTGTCGCTCTTAGCTTCACTAAAGCAAAAAATTACGAAGGAGCAGGTGCAAGTAAGGTAGGCTCGCTTTTCTTATACATTCTCGTAGCAACTATCGGTATGAAAATGGATGTAGCTGCATTAATTGCAAATTGGGCAACTTACTCTTCTGCAATCATTATAGGATTGATTTGGATGCTTGTCCACATCGTTGTCCTCATTGTTGTCGCAAGGATTATAAAAGCACCATTCTTCTTCGTCGCAGTCGGTTCTCAAGCAAATGTAGGTGGCGCTGCATCGGCCCCTATTGTAGCTAGTGCCTTCTCTCCTGCCCTTGCGCCAGTAGGGATATTACTAGCTGTACTAGGTTATGCCGTAGGTACTGTTGCTGCAATAATCTGCATGGAGTGGATGCATGTTATCTCTTAAAGAAATGCCCCTTCACAAGCCGTTTGGCTTCTAAATAACCTTCATTTTCAGGGTCCAAACCCACTTCGAGAGGCATCCTCTCAACAACAGTGATATCGTGCACATCATCGAATGCCCCCACTTTTTCGGGGTTATTCGTCATTAATCTAATGGACGAAACTTTCAAGTATCGCAATATTTCAATTGCGGAAGAGAAAGATCGACCATCTTCAGGATGACCTAAATTAACATTAGCTTCGTAGGTGTCTTGACCTTCGTCTTGCAAATTATATGCCCTTAGCTTCTCAACCAAACCAATACCCCTTCCCTCCTGTCGTAAATATATCAAAACCCCTCCATCTTCTGATAGTTGACTCATAGAGACTGCAAGTTGCTCACCACAATCACAACGAGACGATCCGAACACATCCCCAGTCATACACTCGCTATGAACCCGTACAGGCACCCCTATTTGCTTAGCTGGGACAAAGTTTGATGCGAGAAGTACCAAATGTGGCATCTCTTTTACATCACTCTCAAATGCTAGGATTCTAAACCCTCCAAATTTTGTCGGTAATCTCGATTCAACTAATGGTTTCATTAAGCAAAGATACCTCTACGAAACAAGTATTGACTGCTCTTTGATTAAAAGGCTTGTTAAACTTCCTTAGAAAAGGCAAATTCCAGCTAGAACCATTGTGAGTTATTGCTCCCCACGTACATATCAATAATCAGGGTTTGGAATACAAAACCTAAAATTATCTGACTATCAAGCATTTAATAATCTGCCAGAGCCCTAAACGTCTTGTAACTATCTTCCCTTTTATCTGGATTATTTTATAAGATAATTTATTGCCGTAAACGAAAACGCCAACCCTAAAAGGATTGGCGTTTCTATTTCGAACAAGCACATTGCCTGTAATAAGACTATTAGAGATCTACACAAGCTTGACCGTATGCAATTAAGAACTCAAGTAAGTCGGCAGAACCGATCTCACCATCTCCGTTTGCATCGAAAGGACATGCTCCACCTGTACATGGACCTGTACAAGAACCGTCGTCTAAGTTTGCGTAGGCAACGTAGTTATCAGCTGTTGGGTCAGTACACCCAGAGAATATACAACTACCATCTTCTGCTGTGTTAGCAGCATCGTAGTTATCAGCTCCAGCGTAAGTACAACCTGTTGCAGTACAAGAACCATCATCTACAGTTGCATCTGGGTTAAAGTTATCTGCGTTAGGGTTAGTACATCCCATGATGATACAAGAACCATCATCGATGATTGCTGCAGGATCATAGTTGTCAGCTAATGGGTTCGTACAACCTGAACAGCTACTATCGTCACCTCCACAAACTCCACAAGCGTCAAGTACAGCACAAGTACCATCGTCGTCGGTAGCAGCAGCATCGTAGTTACAAGCAGTCATATCAGTACAACCTGGTACCTCTAACTCATCACATATACCGTCACCATCAGTATCGTTGATACATCCATTACAATCGTTGAACTCAATAGGGTAAACACAAGTACCATCTTCAAATGTTGCATCAGGACTGTAGTTACATGCTGTCATATCCATACATCCTGCAACACCTGCTGGGAATGTTAAAGACATGCCTTCAGCATAGTGACTAACTTGATCCACATCGCGAATTTGTAAATTCACAAGCGCTGATACTTGACCTGATGTTGTGTATTGACCAAGTAACACTCGGTTCGCTATTGGTACACCTTGAGCATTTGCTCCAGGCACTACAAATATTGATCCTCCAATGAATGTGTTTACAATGAAGTCACCACCACTATTGAAATCAGCTAATGAACTAAGTGCAGCATCAAAAGCACTGTTTAGACCATCGTCATCTCCAGGTTGTGCACCAATAGTAAACCAACTGTCAAATTCAAGGTTTGGAAATGCCGCGAAGAAAAGTGGATTAACACCGCCACCGAAGTCAGAACCGACAGCATCATTGTAGAAACCATTATTAGAAGTCGAAGTCATCTCCCAAGGAGTAGTGTCAGTACCATAAACTGCTGTCACTTCAACACTGTTAGAAACAAAGTCAGCATATAGACGGTAAGTAGTTTCGCCTGTCCCTAGCGGGTCTGCTGAAACCACCTCATAAGATAGACCTAAACAAAGACCATCTCCCCATGAACATGAGCCATCGTCATACAGTGCATTTGGATCATAGTTTTCAGCATCTGGATTCATACAGCCACTACAAGAAGAGTCATCACCTCCACAAACTCCACAAATATCGTTTGTAGCACATGAGCCATCGTCAATTATTGCAGCTGGATCGTAGTTACATGCATTTGCATCTGTACAACCTCCACAAGTAGAGTTATCCCCACCACATACACCACATTGGTCATCTTGTAAACAAGAACCATCGTCTACTATAGCAGCAGCATCGTAGTTACAAGCAGTCATATCAGTACAACCTCCACAAGTAGAGCCGTCTCCATCACAAACTCCACATACGTCATTATACAGACAAGTTCCGTCGTCTACTATCGCAGCAGCATCGTAGTTACAAGCAGTCATATCAGTACAACCTCCACAAGTAGAGCCGTCTCCATCACAAACTCCACAAACGTCATTATACAGACAAGTTCCGTCGTCTACTATCGCAGCAGCATCGTA
>DQRJ01000089.1 GCA_015663855.1 Flavobacteriales bacterium
TATGCAAAGGATAATGTTTAGCATGTTCGAATGTAATGCTTTCGCACATCCTTGCCGACTTGGCTTATTTCAACTTTTCCACTATCTACATTGGGGAATAACGGAGCGGGTAATCCAGTGTGTAATTCTATAGGGCTAGTAAAGACTACGATTTCATCATAGACTCCACTTTCTAGAAAACTAGAGTGAGTAGCCGCGCCTCCTTCAACGAGCAAGCTGTTTACTCCCTCTTCCACTCTAAGTCTCCCGAGCCAATCTTCCATGTCTAAATCGAGCCAAGGGAGAATCTTCACTCCATCTTCGACAGGCCCTCGATCCGGCTCTTCTCTACACAGAATCAGAGTAACTCCTTCCTGGTCAGCCATCTGCAAGCCCGAAATATCTAATTTCAACTCGGGATCAAGAATAATCCTAATTGGATTTACGCCCTCTACACTTCTAACGGTCAAAGAGGGGTTATCTATTGCCGCCGTTCTATGTCCAATCAAGATACCGTTGTTCTCCGATCGAAGGCGATGTACGACCTCTTTCGTTTCCTCTCCTGTTATTGCGAAGCTCCCTCGTTTCAATTTTGCACTCACTTCGGGGTCGATAAACCCATCTGAACTTTGAGCCCACTTCAATATCACGTACGGTCTCGGTTTTTTGAATGATTGAAGCGCGATAAACTTTCTATTCAGAAATCGCGCCTCCTTCTCGCAAACACCACTTTCAACTTTAATTCCAGCCTCCAGTAGCTTTTTATGACCTCGACCACTCACATCAGGATTAGGATCTTCCATTGCAGTAACAACTCTTCCTATCCCACGAGAAATTAGTAAATCTGCGCAGGGAGGAGTTTTCCCGAAATGACTACACGGCTCCAGGCTTACGTAAGCTGTTGCTTTACTAAGAAGGGCGGGAGTGAGGTGTGGGATTTGGTTTAAGGCATTAACCTCAGCATGTTCTTTACCAAACCTCATGTGCCAACCCTCTGCCACCATCGCGTCATCAACCACGATTACACAACCCACCATAGGATTAGGGAGGGTGGTTTTCCTGCCTAATGCCGCTAGCTCAAGAGCACGCTGCATCCAATGTTCATCATTTTTCAGAGGATGCATTTGATTTTAAGAGTGAAGCTTGAAGTGTGTTTTCGAGGAGAGTGGCGATGGTCATCGGGCCTACACCTCCAGGCACAGGAGTAATCCAACTACATTTGGGTGCTACATTTTCATAATCTACATCACCGGTAAGGCGCGAGCCAGACTTACGAGTAGGATCAGGAATTCTATTAATACCCACGTCAATAACGATTGCGCCTTCCTTGACCATGTCAGCCGTAATAAAGTTCGGCCTTCCGATTGCGACAATTAAAAGATCGGCCCTAAGAGTATGCTCACGTAAATTAACGGTTCTACTGTGACATTGCGTGACAGTGCAATTCCCTGGTTCAGCGTTTCTACTCAAAAGAGCAGACATCGGATTCCCGACAATGTCACTACGCCCGATAATTACGGCATGCATCCCAGTAGTCTTAATCCCGTACCTGTCTAATAACGTAATGATTCCAGCAGGTGTTGCTGGTAAATAGGTCGGCAACCCTAAAGCCATCTTACCTACACTTTCTGGATGAAACCCGTCTACATCTTTTTCAGGGCTCACAGCTTGTACAACCTCAGTTGAGTCCAAATGGTCAGGTAGAGGTAGTTGCACAATAAACCCGTCTATCGACTTATCGTCGTTCAAGTCCTGCACAATCTCCAAAAGTTCTGTTTGGCTAATGTCAGTATTCCTATTAATAATGGTGCTTTCGAAACCGGCTTTCGCACAAGCTTTTATTTTGTGCCCTACATAAGCTTTACTCGCAGGGTCATCGCCTATTAGTACAGCAGCTAGATGTGGCTTTTTCCCACCTGAAGAAACTATAGTCTCAACCTTCTGAGCTATTTCACTCTGTAAATCAAGTGAGGTCTGTTTACCATCTAAAATATTATTCATACTGTTGTTCATCGACCTCTTCTCATTCCAGGCATCGGGACACGCCCTTTGCCACCACCCTTATTCATCATAGCCATCACTTTCCTCATATCTTCAAATTGCTTCAGAAGCTTATTAACTTCCTCCAATTCCGTCCCGCTTCCCCTCGCTATCCTCTTCTTTCTACTGTTGTCCAAACTCCGAGGCGCCGTCCTCTCGGCTGGTGTCATCGATCTAATAATAGCCTCGACTTGATTAAAGGCGTTATCATCGATATCAACACCCCTTAGTGCTTTCCCCATTCCAGGCATCATACCTAACAGGTCTTTAACGTTACCCATTTTGCGAATTTGCTGGATTTGGCCTAAAAAGTCCTCAAGATCAAACTTATTCTTGCGAATTTTATCCTCTATCCTCTTCGCTTCCTTCTCATCCACCACTTGTTGAGCCCTCTCCACAAGGGTTACAACGTCACCCATTCCTAAAATCCGCTCCGCCATACGGTTCGGGTGGAAAATCTCGAGAGCATCCATTTTCTCTCCTACACCGACGAATTTAATCGGCTTTCCTACGATGCTGAATATCGAAAGCGCTGCTCCACCACGAGCATCTCCATCTAATTTCGTGA
>DQRJ01000124.1 GCA_015663855.1 Flavobacteriales bacterium
AATGGTGAAGGAGTTGTAAGGTTTGTTGAGAATGTCGAGGCATCAGAACCAGATTGAGGTACGCCATTTACATACCATAGGTACTCAGCAATTCCCGAATTAGTTACACTTGTTACTTCATAAGAAACTAAATCATTTTCACATCCAGCAGAGGGTGAAGTGACTAACGACAACTCAGGAAGAGGTGTAACGTCAATATCAAATGCAACAGTACTAGTACAAGTAACGCCTGTTGTTCCATAAGTTAAAGAACCAGTCATCGTACCAGTTATTGCTGTGAGTATATCACAGTAAATGGCTTGATTTGATAAGTTGTTTATTTGGCATGGAAGAGGAGAAGAGCTCCAGGTAAAAACTCCAGCACCAGTACCTTGAACAGTGGCAGACTGGCCGCTACATACAGTTGCCGGTGTAACTAAGGCAGTAACGACGGGGTTTTCTTGCAAAACCACGTTCTGACTAGCAGTGCTAGAACACGTAATAACACCGTAATCAACGTCTCCAATTATCGATATTATTTCTCCATTGATTAATGTGCCAGAAGTGTAAGTTGCATTAAGTCCAATAACCGAACTAGGTGTCGGGGAAAAAGCAATTACTGTCCCAGGTTCAGATGAAAAAACAATTCCTTCGACAGGAGCGTCTTCACATACTGGCGGAACAAAGAGTGATAAAGTAGGGGCCTGGAAAATTTCAAAGTCAATAGTTAACGGTGATATAGTCGTATTGATATCGCCTGTGGCAGTTAAAATTAATTGGTGATTTCCAGCTGTTAAAAACCCAGCAGAGAAAACATCACCAAAATCAACTACTCCAGGAGTAGTGCACGAAGTTGATGCGGATAATATAGTTGAGAAAATTGATACCCCATCTAGTAGGATTTCAAAAGAAACATTATCGTTGTTGTTAGAGGCAAGTTGCCAAAGAGCTTCAATATTGTCGTTTGTGCATGATGAAAGTGATGCAAAGTTGTTAACAGTTATTTGCGGAGTTCCAGCGACTCTTATTTCTGTGATGGGTGCGTTAGCTTCTGTAGCGCAATGAAGTACGCCTAGTAAAATATCGTAACATCCTTGATTAATGAATTCAATGGCAACGTCAGTTGTATTTACTGTAGTCCCCTCTACAAACACCCAATCAACACCTTCAACACCATTATTTACTGACCATGTGTAAACAGGAGTAGACACACAGCCTGGATCTAAGTCGGTTGTTGTATTAGTAGTATGAACAATAAATCCTGAATTAGAACTACCCTCAACTGCATCAACGGTAAATGAGGGCAAAATAAATAGCTCACCAGCTTCTGCTTCAGTAGCGTATGAAAAAGCGCAACTAAATAATGTAATAACCGAGAGTAAAACCTCGCGAAAAGCTTGTTTTATAGGTGGTTTCGGTGTTTTGGTATTTCTTGACAGTTTCACTTGTGCAGTGTTTAAGAGCGCAAAATACGGATATGACAGTTATCTAAGGCTTTTAATAGGAGTAAATGTCAAATTAACTATATCTAAAGTCAGTTGTTGAAAACCATTGATTTGCATCATGAATATTGGGATAAATGAGGACTAATTTGCAAACAAATACATTTTTACGCAATATTTTTCTCATGAAAAGATTTTACTCGATTTTAGGGCTTTCCCTTCTCTTATTTACTGGGGCTCAAGCCCAAAACTTCCCGTTCGAAGTTGAAGCATACCAAGTTCACTCAGCAACTGAAGGGCTTATTGATCTTGATGGAATGACAACTTACCGATTGTACATGTCTAATATGGGTCCTACAGACTTCATTAGTAGTGTATTTGGTAATGACACAGATCCGTTTGAAATCTCAGCTCCAGGGGGTGTTTTCAATACAGGTGTAAATGCATCTTGGAGTGCATCTGGGATTTCTGGAGTTTTTATTGCAATCTTTCCGGAAATGGAATGGGATTCTTTTGCTACAATAGGACTAACCGAGTCTGCTGCTTCATCGGGTATCACTGGTGCAGCTGACCCTTCGATTGTTGAAGACCCATCTCAACAAATCACACCCATGTTCTTAAATAACGGGTCAACAGGAGCTTCAATCAATTCTGTTACTGGTATGGCTTATTACATTTTGAACGGAAATACTGCAGGCCTCCCAGATGCAACAGGACGAGTTCTAATAATGCAGATCACGACATCTGGTACACTTAGTGGTACGGTTAATGTACAAATATTCCCTAACGGTATAGGCACGAATTTCGTGACTGCAACATACCTATTTGATGGTGTAGGTCTCTACGCTGCTGTTGGAGCATGTCTAAATGATACTGACGGTGATGGTATTTGTGATGAGGATGAAATTCCTGGTTGTACAGATATGACAGCTTGTAACTATGACATGACAGCAACAGACGATGATGGGTCATGTGATTTCGTTGATACTGATGGAGATGGAATTTGTGATGTAAGTGAGATTCCTGGTTGTACGGATATGGCTGCTTGTAACTACGATCCTGCTGCGACGGATGATGATGGATCTTGTGGTGTACTTGACGCTTGTGGAGTTTGCTTAGGAGATGACAGTTCATGCACAGGGTGTGGAATTGAATTTGCTTGTAACTACGACGCAACAGCTATAGTTATTGATAATACTCTTTGTGAGTATGAGTCATGTGAAGGTTGTATGGATATGACAGCATGTAACTATGATGCTACTGCTACATTTGATCCAGGTACAATCTGCATATATGCTGTTGAATTCCTAGACTGTGCTGGTAACTGCTTGAACGATTCTGACGCTGATGGAGTTTGTGATGAGCTTGAAATCGTTGGGTGTACAGATATGACTGCTTGTAACTACGACGATACGGCAACTGATACAGATGATACACTATGTGTATATGCTGTAGTGAACTACGATTGCGACGGTAACTGTATTAACGATACTGACGGTGATGGAGTATGTGATGAAAATGAAATTTCAGGTTGTACTGATATGACTGCTTGTAACTATGATGATACTGCCACAGAGGAGGATGATACTTGTGACTTTAGTTGCTACGGTTGTACTGACGCTGCTGCGACTAACTACGACATGGACGCTACAATGGATGATGCTTCTTGCTGTTACCTAGTAATCGACGTGGCTGTTACAAATGCAGTTTGCTATGATGGTGAGGGAATGATTAATGCTACTGTAACAGGCGCTACAGAGACTGTAACTTACACATTAGGTGAGATGTCTAATGAGACTGGTGAGTTCGTTGTTGCGGCTGGCACTTATACTGTTACTGCTACTGACTCTAACGCTAACTTGTGCTCTTCGTCAATGGAGGTGACAGTAATGTCTGGAGTTGAAATGACTATCACAGCATCTGCGACTGACGAAACTGCTGCTGAAGCAGGTGTGGGAACTGCAACTGCGACAGGTGGAGATGGGGTGTATACATTTGTTTGGACTAATGCTGATGGAAACGAGGTAGGGGCAGACGCTTTGACTGCCGGCGAATACACTGTCACTGTGACTGACGGACTGGGCTGCACAGCTTCTACGACTGTTACCGTAATTCTGAATGGAATTGAGATTGTGGAGCCATTAGCTTTCGGAATGTTCCCTAACCCATCTACGGGTTCTGTGACTATTCAGGTTGCTTCTGTAGTGGAGGATGTTAGAATGCAAGTTCTTGACGCTACGGGTCGACTGGTTTACACGCAAGAGGCAGTTGTTCTTCAAGGAGCTACAATATTTAACTTCTCAGGAATTGCTACTGGAACTTACACGATTATGCTAAGTAACGATTTGGGAACTTCGGTTCGTAGATTGTCTATCCAGCACTAAGTTTTATCTGAGATAGAACTTTCGAAATTGAAAGCCCAGGCCATTGCGGTCTGGGCTTTTTTCATGCCCTAAATTTTGATTAGGAATGGCATATATTTGAGGCACCTGTTTGTTGTGAATTTTGAAACTATTTACTTGTACTATGAAAAATCTTTTTTCTGCGATTTCTTTTGTCGCAATTTTTGTAATGTCTTTTTCTGGGGCTCTAGCCCAAACTGCTTACGGTCTACCCGGCGAAGCCGTTCCTGGAGAGTTGATTGTGATGTTTCACGTTGCTTCCGATATTGAAGATTTCGAGAGAGAGAATCTAGTGGTGGGGGGATATTATTTGGGCTTAAAGTTTGAGAGAGAACTAGCTCCACTTTCACATATATCACTATTCAGTTTTGATGTGAACCATCCGGATCTTGATCTCGTGGTGAGAAGCATTGGTGAAAGTTCTATTGTTGAAGCGGTTCAGTTTAATCACTACGTCGAAGATCGTGAGACGGTGCCGAACGACCCGAATCTTAGTACGCAATGGCATCATATTGAAAATGGGGATCACGATATCGACAGCGATTTGGCTTGGGATATTACGACTGGCGGTTATACCGTTTCAGGAGATTTAATTGTCGTAGCGGTGCTTGAAGGTGGCGGATCGAATTATTCTCATACTGATCTTATCGACAACCACTGGACGAATGAATTTGAGATTCCGAACAACGGAATTGACGATGACGAAAACGGATATATCGATGACTTTAACGGATGGAATTCTGTAACGAATAACGACGGCATTGCTACAGGCGGTCACGGAACTTCTGTAAGCGGTATGATAGGAGCGCAAGGTGATAACGGAATAGGTGGAGTAGGGGTGAACTGGAATGTCGGGATTATGCAAGTCCAAATGGGTGGTCTCAGCGAGTCAAACGTAATCGAGGCGTACAGCTATCCTCACGTTATGCGAAATCTTTACAACACGACAGGAGGGACGAGGGGAGCTTTCGTTGTAGCAACTAATGCTTCGTGGGGAATTGATTTGGCGGATCCGGCACAATATCCGGTTTGGTGTGGCTACTATGACGACCTCGGGGCTGTAGGAATCCTAAATTGCGGAGCTACGGCAAATTCAGCGTACAATATTGACACTCAAGGTGATATGCCTACCGGTTGTAGCTCTGATTACATGGTTTCTGTAACTGCGACGGACGATAATGATGTTAGAACTTTCTCGGCCTACGGAGCGACTACGATTGATCTCGGCGCCCCTGGAGATAACGTATACCTACCATCTGGGAGTAGTAACTATTCTAACACTTCGGGAACTTCGTTTGCTAGTCCTTGCGTAGCAGGGGCGATAGCGTTAATGTACAGTGCGCCTTGTTCTTCTATCGGTTCGAGTGCTTTGACCGACCCGCAAGGGACAGCCGATTTAGTGAGAGGATTTATTTTCGATGGGGTAGACCTCGTTTCTAACTTGACTACCGAGACTGTAACTGGAGGTCGTCTTAACCTTGCGAACTCTCTCGACTTACTCATGCTTAACTGCGACCCGACGCTTGGATGTACGGATTCGCTTGCTTGCAACTTTAGCGAGTTAGCAATTACCGATATTGGCAACTGTCTTTATTTCGACGAATGTTTAGTTTGTGGAGGCGATAACTCTACGTGTTCTGGATGTATGGACGACACAGCGAATAATTACGATTTCGAGGCTACTTTAGATAACGGTTCGTGTTGTTACATTTCACTTTCGTATACAATCGATGATTCTAACGTTCTTTGCTACGAAGACCAAGCCCTAATCACCATTTCTGCTGCTGGAGTTGTCGGTGCAGCCGACTCAGTTTGGTTCGTTCTCGGAAATTCGCCGTTACTTCAAAATTACACTGGCATTTTCAACCAATCTGTAGGTTCTTACGAAGTCGTAGGAACTGATCTTAACGGTTGCGCAGCCTCAGCAAGTATCGTTGTATACGGCCCTGACCCTCTCGACATCACACTATCTGCAACCGGCGATTTTGGGGGAGCAAGTGGAGTAGGTACTGCTTCTGCGACTGGCGGAACAGGTGATTACTCCTTCGTATGGATTCAAGCCACTTCGGGTGAAGTTGCAGATCCTGCTTTGCTCGAAGACGGTGTTTACAACGTTACTGTCACAGATTCTAACGGGTGCACAGATTCAGGAAACGTTTACGTTGATGATGTGTATGGCCTGAATGATTTGGATCCACTTCCTTTCACATTGGGGCCAAACCCCACTTCTTCATTTGTAACTCTTCAATTCAATGCAAGTCTAGATGTTTCTTCTGTAGAAATTTATGACGGACATGGCCGAATAATTCACTCTAAAAATAACATTGAAGGTGTCGGAATGATTACTCTCGATCTGAGCAAACTTCCAAATGGCCATTATTCGATTTCTCTAAAGGGAGAAACGGGTTCTTCGGTACGCCAAATCATAGTTCAGAACTAGGTCGTTAGAAAAGCATATTTTAAGCTCGGGCCTTACGGTCCGGGCTTTTTTTCTTCTATTTTAATCCTTGTGATAGATCCCTTTTCTGATGGTTGTGAAATCGAGAATCGTTTTTTTCTCCCTTTCTCCTAGCTATCTGTTCCTCTTCTGGAAGTAGGGAATATTCTATACAGAGTTTAGAGCAGCAACCAGAGTGTTCAGTAGCACACTTTTTGCATTGTATAAATAGAAGATTGCAGGTCTTATTCTGGCAGTTAACGTGATCATCGCAGAGTTCACCACACTGGTGACAATTTGAAATAACCTCATCGGAGATCCTTTCTCCCAATCGCTCATCGAAAACGAAATTCTTTCCGATAAATTTATTATCTAGACCCTCATCTAGTTCAATTTGCCGAGCATAATCTATAATCCCTCCGTTAAGCTGATTCACGTCATTAAATCCATGATGTTTCAGATATGCAGATGCTTTTTCACAGCGTATCCCGCCTGTGCAGTATAATAGTATTTTATCATCTTCCTTGTCTTTTAAATCAGTAAGGACCTCTGGCAGTTCTTCTTTGAAGGTTTCTGATTGAGGACAAATTGCTCCTTCAAAATGTCCTATCTCACTCTCATAATGATTTCGCATATCCACAATTGTTGCCCCCTTTTCCATGGCTTCATTCCACTGCTCTGCATTGAGGTGATTCCCCACATTCGTAATATCGTATTCGCCAAAAGCCAAACCATCTGCAACAATCTGTTCTTTGACTTTTACTAT
>DQRJ01000162.1 GCA_015663855.1 Flavobacteriales bacterium
GCAAAAGCCCAAACCCTAATTGCTCCATCTTTCCTTTCCGGAGATAGCTTTACTACGGGGATTACAGGTTTTATTACGGCCGGTGAACCAGGAGAGAATATGACCTGGGACTACAGCGGAATATTTGTACAGGACAGCTATGAAACGATAATCCTTCCGTCTTCACCTTCGGCATATGAGGACGATTATCCCGACGCGAATTGGATTATGTACGTAGCAGTAGCGAGTCAATCTATCTATCTTAACTTAGGTCCAGATTACTTTGAATATTTCGGAGGGGTGGAGCAAGGTTCGAGCTATCCATTGACGAATTCAGAACGATTCTTCCCTTATCCATTCACATTTGGTGACACGTGGACAGACGATATGTCGGGCACTTTAGATGTTGCTGGGCTTATCTTAAATCGCACGGGTACGGTTGAGAGCACGATTGACGGATATGGATCTATAAGCTTGCCAGGCGGCATTCAACTTGACGACGTAACAAGAGTAAACCTCCATCGCGAGATAACAGACTCCTCAGAGGTGGGGGTGGATATTTATATAATAGACCAAATCAGGTTTTACCAAGGCACGATGCTTGCGCCTCTTGTAAATCACACCCACTTACAAGTAATTTCGCCTCTTGACACAACGATTGCAGATTATTTCGAAATTATACAGGGTTACACAGTCGGAATAGATCAGGTCGTTGATCAGGAAACAGGAGTTGAATTCGGAATGTTCCCAAACCCCGCTACTGACAAAGTGCAAGTGGTTACTTCGTCTTTCGGTAATGGCGGAAGTGCGATAGAAATTATTGAGGTCAGAGATATTACAGGTCGCCTTGTAGAGGCCGTTCGCCCGATTTCAGGCTTGAACGTTACAGTATTTGACGTAAGCTCTTGGATGAGCGGAGTATATACCGTTACGGTAAATCCAGGCGAACCAGGTTCAACAACGAAGCAGTTAATTATCGAGTAGGGCGGGCACCTACTAGTACGCCCTCTCGGCCTTTCCTTCCATGTAATAAACGAAGGCCTTATTTACAACACGCCTTCCTCCTGGAGTAGGATAATTTCCCGTGAAATACCAATCTCCAGTATGGTTAGGGCAGGCTTCGTGGAGGCCCTCAATGGTTTGGAATATAATCTTAACCTTAGCACCCATTCCCTCAGGCGTGAGCAGCACAGAAATTTTATCGGAGATTTCATCATCTGTGAACGGATCGTATATCGCAGTGACAGGATTCGTGATTTCTGCAAGGGGTTTTTTCAACTCTGCCTTACATTTTTCATACGTTTCTTGTAGGATGTGTTCCAAACCGCGATCCTTCAATAGAGCCACCGCCGCGCGGAAAGCGATAAAGTCGTTCATGCGAGCCATATCGATTCCGTAACAATCGGGGTATCTAATCTGAGGTGCGCTTGAAGCGACGACGATGAGTTTGGGCCCTAAGCGGTCAAGGATTCTAAGGATGGACTTTTTAAGGGTAGTTCCTCTTACGATACTGTCGTCAATTACTACGAGGTTGTCTTTTCCTCGACGAATCGAGCCATAAGCGACATCGTAAACGTGGGCGACGAGGTCGTCACGTGAAGAGTCGTTAGTTATGAAGGTTCGAAGTTTTGCGTCCTTGATCACGACTTTTTCGCTGCGAGGGCGTTCGCTTAGAATGCTCTCGATGTCGTCAGTAGACGGGTTCGCTCCGAGACCTTTAATCCGCTCGATTTTACTTCTGTTGAGGTAGGATTCGAGACCCTGTATCATCCCGTAATAACAAACTTCAGCTGTGTTAGGAATAAAACTAGAGACCGTGTTATCTAGGTCGTGCTCGACAGCTTCGAGAATTTTAGGAACGACTTTTTCTCCGAGAGCCTTACGCTCTTTATAGATATCAAGGTCATTTCCACGGCTGAAATAGATGCGCTCGAAACTACAGGCGGTACGATTTCCAGGTTCGACAACCTTCTCCATAGAGGCTGATCCGTTTCGCTTAATGATTAAAGCGTGACCGGGTTCGACCTCTTTAATTTTATCTGCAGTGAGATTAAAAGCGGTTTGGATTACAGGTCTTTCAGAAGCTGCAACTACAACTTCATCATCTTCATACCAAAAAGCTGGGCGAATCCCATTAGGATCTCTAAGAACGAAAGCATCGCCATGACCGAGTAGTCCACACATAACATATCCGCCATCGAAGTCGGAAGCTGATGATTTTAGAACACTTCCGAGATCTAAAGTGTCTGCAATACGCTCTGAAATAGTCCTGTTATCAAGTCCCTCAGCTTTGAGAGCGTCGAATCGGTTTTGGTTTTCTACATCAAGGTAGTGACCTATTTTCTCAAGAACCGTTACTGTATCAGACTTCTGCTTCGGATGCTGACCTATCTCGATGAGTACGTTGAAGAGCTCATCGACGTTAGTCATATTGAAGTTCCCAGCGACAACGAGGTTACGAGTACGCCAATTGTTTTGGCGTAGAAAAGGGTGAAGATTTTCAATATCATTCTTACCGTAAGTTCCGTAGCGGAGGTGTCCGAGAGATAATTCACCTGTGAAGGCAAAATTCTCTTGAAGGAAATCTGCATTTGCGAGCTGATCTGGAGCCAAATCGCTAAATCGCCCCATAATATTTGAGAACACATCTTGAATAGGTTTCCCATCCAAAGATCTCTGACGAGAAATATACCTTTTCCCAGGGCTGACATCGAGCTTGATGTTTGCCAAACCGGCGCCGTCTTGCCCCCGATTGTGCTGTTTCTCCATCAGGAGATACATCTTATTTAGGCCGTAGAATGCCGTTCCGTACTTGTCGATGTAGTACTGAAGGGGCTTTTTAAGTCTTAGAAGTGCGATTCCGCATTCGTGAGTTAAGAAGTCGCTCATAAAGATGTTGTAGGTGGAGGTACAAAGGTAGTTACTTAGATTCTTTTTTTAGGCTCAAACGGTAAGTTTAGATAGGCTTTTAATAAAAACTTAATGGCTGGTTTTTAGGCGAGGCATCAATAAGTCGGAATTACAAATTATTACTCCGTCCGTATTTCCCGGAGCACTCCAAACAGTAGTCCAAC
>DQRJ01000129.1 GCA_015663855.1 Flavobacteriales bacterium
ACACCGTAGTCACCGAAACTCTCGTAGCCTGGAGCTGGGTCGTATGCATCGAGCGATGCCGCTTGCGAAATAGATGTTGGGTTATTCGTGTAGCCGATTAGACCATGGTGCGCGATATTGAAATTGCCAGGTCTGAGCTCGACAGCTCTAATCTCTTTAGTTTCAGTGATTTCTGTAGGAATGATGAAAACTTGGTATTGCTCTTCGAGGTCTCCTCCGTGAACGTAAGGTTCTGGCATGCTTAGTACTAGGTCGGGTTCTCCGATTTGGCTTCCGGTCGGGAAGTCAGGGAGGCCTGGATTATCAGCGATATCACCCTCGAGCATTCCGCCCAAAACCCAGTCGGCAATAGCTTGAATGTCCTCAGGAGAAAGTACTCTCTCCCCCACAAGCGTAGTGTAGTTATGGTCTGGCGTCCAAGGCGGCATGTATCCGCTCGCAGTGACATACTCAATAAACGAACCGTAAGAAGACACTTCGGTGTATGTCGTTAAAGGCATAGGACCGATCTCACCTACTCTATGGCACTGGGTGCAGTTATTGTAGATAATGGGCGCAATGTCAAGATGAAACGTAGGGGTTTGGGCTAAAACATTCGTGTTTAATGAAAGAGCGACCGCAATAAGAAGAACAAGAAATTTAAAATTCATCTTGTAAATTTAAGGACAAACAGACCCGAAATTAGCCAAGAATCCTAAAAGGTCGATAGCCGTCAAAAATCCATCTGAGTTAATATCTCCTGGGCAAACTTCGGGACACACAACAGAATCGACACCATCGGAGTATCCAGAATCATATGCAGACTGAAGAGCTGCAGGGTCACAATTGTTCGTCCCCCCTCCAAATGTTAGATTTTCATCACCTTCTTGATAGAAAACGAACTGAGCAAATACAATGAACATCTCCTCAGTTGTGAACTCACCCCAAGTCATAGTTTCAGGAGGAGAAAAAGGATTGTCAATATTATTAGTGGTATTATCATACTCCCCAATCGCATGTATAGTATATCCTCCAGGAATTTTTAAAAGAGCGGGAAAAGTGAACATCCCCTGCCAATGAAAATCCCATTGAGGAATAGATATCAGTGGAATAGTATCCTGATCATCGGAAGAGGTGGCATAAACCATCCAAGATTTACCTAATAGGTGCATATGTGGCGTGATTGAAACCAAACTAACATCTACAGGGATATCAAGAGTTGCATGGAAAGATATTACCTGATCTGCAGGAATAATAAACGGCTCTGAAAAACTAAAAGGGCTTAAAGTAGCCACTCCTACAACTCTAGTGACTGGCACATCTGCTGTGAAAATATTAATCGTGGTTAAGTCTGTTTCCTCAACTGGTGTAGGGCCGTAATGCATTTGCATAAACAGATACGAGCCGGGCTCTAACACCTTACCAATTCCATCAGGGAATTCTATAGGAGGAGACCCAGGTACCCAGCCTCCGAATAAATTATCTTCAAGTGTCACACCGAAGCCTCCGAATCCTACATACCCTGGCTCAGGAGAATCTGCATCTAAAGCTAAAGCGTCTGCAATTACAGCAGGGTCGTTTGAATAACCAATAATAGAATGGTGTGAAATAGCAGAGTTTCCTGTTATGACTTCAATAGCGCGAACGTAGGTTGTTGAGGTAACACCTGTAGGAATGAGGAAAATCTGGTATTGATCCGTCATGTCTCCGGCTTGAACCCAAGGTTCAGGCATAGGCAGGACTAAGTCAGGAACGCCTAAAACACTTTCGTTTGTAAAAGTCGGAACACCAGGGTTTGCTGCGGGATTGCCTTCTTGCTTCCCTCCTGCAACCCAGTCCGATAGCACTAATTTATCACCCGTACTAAGTACTCTTTCTCCTCGAAAATGTCTGTAATTAGGATCTGGAATCCAAGGAGGCATGAACCCGCTCGCAGTAACTATCTCTATATATTCGCCATAAACGAAAACATCATTATAAGTAATTAAAGACATCGGTCCGAGCCCTCCCGGTCTATGACACTCCGTACAGTTATTGTAAATTATAGGCGCAACGTCCTCGTGAAAAGTGGAATATGTTTGAGCTGAAAAAGTATTAAAAACAGAACAAAAAATTACAGTTAATGATAGGGTTAGGAGGGGTGATTTAGTATTCATTTGAGTATCACTTAGCTTATAATCAGAAATATACGCTACTTTTCAATGTTATCAAAAGATGTGACGATTCCTTTGATAAGAGCTGAGCTAAATCCATTATGCTCCATTTCATTCAATCCTGCTATCGTGCATCCACGAGGTGTCGTCACTTTGTCGATTTCGAATTCAGGATGTTCTTTTCGTTGGATTAACAACTCCGCAGCTCCAAGTACGGTATGATTTACAATTGCACTCGCTGTTTTTGCATCAAAACCAATTTGAATTCCGCCTTGAACCATACCTCTGATAAATCTTAGTACGAAAGCAATTCCACACGCCCCTAAAACAGTTGCAGAATCCATCAAATCTTCATCAATTTCGATAGAAACCCCGATTACATCGAAGCAACTTTTTACTAAACTGAGTGCTTCTGGATCATCTACGTTAGAACAGATGCAGGTCATGGACTGACTTACATCGGCGGCCGTGTTCGGCATTGCTCTATAAATAGGAAATGAAGGAGAGAGAATATTTTGGATTTGGGCTAAAGAAACGCCCGTAGCTAATGACACTAAAACATGCTTTTTCTCATCTAGATGTGAGCTAACCTCATCGATTACATCTAGAATCTTGTATGGTTTAAGTGCGAAAATAATTAATTCTGATGACTCGATTGCAGCTTTATTGTCGTTTGTGACCACAACTCCACTTGATTCCAAATGAGCTAACGATTCTACATCCCTTCTTGTAACAGTAATGTTTGCGGGGATTACGTCAGAATCAGCTAAGATTCCGTTCAAGATTGAGAGCCCTAAATTCCCACAACCTATTATCGCTATTTTTTTGTTTTTCATGTTCATAAATTTAAATGACAAACTACAAAAGCAACTTCCTTGATTTATGCTTCCGTAAAGTTTTTATCATGAGGACATACTAGAGGACATACTAACGGTATAACATTTGTCAGGATGGAGAGTAAAAGGAATATTCTTTTTGATTCATCCCTTAAGTTTATTTAATACAAATACGTCTCCTTCGAATTCAAACACCACTCCATTACAGTTGGAAGGATATAAAATCTTTAATTTAGACATATCCAACTCGATATTTAACTCACTAGTTCCCTGAGAGGAATCAAGCTTAAAGACACCACTACACTCTAACTCACCCGTAGGCGAATATCTTTCGACTTCAAACTGTTCATCTGAAGTAGATGAGGATACATCTATTTTCACGATTGAAAACCAAGACCCCGCACCAGTACCACCTAACCACAGAGAATTTTGAGGAATAGACTTAGCCGAAGGTGCTTTTGAGATCTTCTCTATGAAGGGCTTTTTCAATCTTATAACTTCATCCCCCATCCCCACAGCTTGCACGTTCCACAGTGGCGAGGGCGAAATCATAGGTGGATACTTTAATAATACTTTTTTCGCCATGGGAGGCTTTCCGGCCCTAATTACATCACGCACGAAACGAGAACAATTAGTGCCAGGTGTTATGAATGGACCGTAGCGAAGGAAATCCTTTGTTTGGAGTGAAAGCGCGTAACTACTAGCTAAATCATAATCCACTCTGGTAACTGATGCCGCAACGTGCCCATCTCCATGAGTTGAGGGATTCGAATTGAGTTCGATCAACAGGTCGTGCAAATTTTCTATCTTAGTTCCGCATTGTGAGTACGTTACATTAGTTTTAATCTCTAAATCTCTATCCGAATTACTACTACGAACTCTTCCGAAACCCTCGGGCGAATGATATCTCCCGAAATCGTAGTAAGAACAAGATTTAGATTCGTCTGAAACAAGAATAACCGCGGAGTGCCCTACCTTATAAAAATCATCACGACTGATTTTAAGCCAAGACATCGGCAAATCGTACCAAGCCCCAGCCTTTTGGCACAGAGTCTCCGGCCAAGCAATTGCTATGGCAAAACCGGAATGCATGTAATTGATGATTTGGAAGTCTTACCTATTACTAAATCATGATATGTCATTTCCACACCTTTATTACCTGACTTAACCTCAGTAATACTCACAGTAGACACTCCATTTGTTGGATGTAGTAGAACCTCCTCGGACTTATGAAAACTTAACGTGTCAGCAGTCCAAATATTAAAGTCCTCAATTCTTGATTTCTGAATTTCAGGGGAATATAACGTTGAGGAAGACCAAACCTTTTTTACTCCAGCATCACACTCTGTAACGTGTTTCCTCTCATAATCCCATCTAAACTCCCATAGCGTTAACTCGTTATAGCCGTACGTATCTACAATGATCAAAGTAAAAGGCTCAACGCCATCTAAGTCTACTTCACGAAAAAACGACTCCACATCTTCGTACTCAAACATTTCTAAAATCATCCTCCCCCTGCTTCGAGAATAAGCAGGCAATCTATCATGCTTCACAAAAGCTCCGTTTAAAAGGCACCCCACCCTTCCATTTCTAGAAGCGGCAACCCAAGTCCCTCCCGCTTCTTCGTCTCGTGGATATATTTGCCCATCACTTTCTAAGGGCGCACTTGTTATCCTTAACGGACTCTCATCTCTATTTGAGATTAAAGTAAAACCGAAGGGGGAATCGGAAGTGGGGTTTGGTGTAAAACTTACTGTACACATGCCTCACGATACCTAATAGTCGAAGGAGCAACACCTAAGCTAGACTTGTTAATAATGTCATGTCCGCCATCAATCAGAGCGATTTTTATTATAGCCAAATGATGTGTCGCGTGATCCATACAATATGCCAACTCTCTCATTAAAGTTGAGGGGATTTCCATTACTTCATTTGAATTGGAGTCGAAGTTCGCGACCAATATCATAGGAGAGTTTAACCTAGAGGTCAACTTCTCTGAATCGTAACTTACAGATAATAATCCATAAAGAAAAACAACGAGACCATCTATGGTATCCTGAGCGTATCCTAGTTCAGTTTCGATTTTCAAATCACGAGATCGAGCATCATAACACACTCTACCTAAATCTAGGCCAGAATCAACAGCTAAGTAAAACTCAAGCAAATGTCGTACATGACCTCCGATTGTAGAACCACTCAGCACCTCCTTTTCCTCTGTGTACAACGTATCAGAAATTACGCTTAACAACCCCTTCACTTCCTCTAATTGAGCAATATTACTGTGAATCAACTTCATCTTTTATTCTAATTTAAGACTTCAACAAATGCTCTGCATTGATAGTAATATCGATGTCTTTTGCAATATTCTTAGATGGCTTACCTTTTTCGAATGCTATTTCAAACTTAGCTAAAGTAACACTCATAGTTGCTTCAACAATAACCTTTGAACCGTTGATTGTAATAGTACCTTTCTCTGTCACAGTAATATTGCTCAATTAGAGG
>DQRJ01000067.1 GCA_015663855.1 Flavobacteriales bacterium
GAAGATTGTATGACCTCGCTCTTGCGAATGTTCTACGGCTTAAGTCAATCAAAAAACTTGTAATTGACGAAGTCGATATTATGCTAGATTTTGGTTACAAAACTCAGCTGAATAACATCTTCGAGCAGCTGCCGAGAAAACGCCAAAACATCCTCTTTTCCGCCACCATGACTACCTATGTTGATGGATTGATAGATGATTTTCTGATTAACCCTGTTAAGAAAACGATTTCTATTAGTGGAACGCCTTTAGACAATATTAAGCAGGAGAAGTATGCTGTTCCGAACTTTTATTCGAAGACTAGTTTATTAAACCATTTATTAGAGGATAAAGAAGAATTCAGTAAGGTATTAATCTTTGTGGCAACTAAAGTAAATGCAGATAGGCTAGCTGAATTATTGGATTTTGAATCTGAAATTTCAGTGATTCATTCCAGTAAAGAACAAAACTATCGGACGAAATCCATTGAAAAATTCGTTGATGGTACTAGTAGAATTCTTATAGCGACAGATGTAATTGCTCGTGGGATTGATATCGAAAACATCTCCACAGTAATCAGCTTCGATACTCCTTTCTACCCCGAAAACTATATACACCGAATCGGAAGAACAGGAAGAGCTGGATTAAACGGAAGGGCGATACTCTTTTACAGCGAGAAAGAGACGGAATTAAAGGATTCTATTGAAAGCTTGATGGATTACACTATTCCGTTTAATGAAATTCCTGAGGGCGTTAAGATGTCTAGTCAACTCACCCCAGAGGAAAAAAACAAACCGATAGATCCCGATGAGATTTATCTTCAAAGGACGGAGCTCAAAGTCGGGCCTTCTTTTCAAGAGAAATCAGCGAAAAACAGTAAAGTAGTAGTCAAGAAAAAAAGCTATAACATTACTGTAAAAGAGAAGTACAAAAAGCCTGTTAGGAGAGGAGACAAGATCCAAAACCTCAAGAAGAAGAGAAAGAAGAAATAAAAGAGCTAGTTCTTTGGATAATCTTTAATATGCGAGGCGATTTCTTTAATCGCTGTCGTGTTTCCAAGGAGCGAGGATAGTTCACGGAACGAAGATTTTTGCGAAGAAACATCGAGAGTGCTGAGGGAGGAGGCGATGTTTTTCGGGGTGCACTCGCTTTGTATGAGCTCGGGGACAGCGGCTCGGTTTAGGAGGATGTTCGGAAGGCCGATGTGGTCTATATGGAGGAACGTTTTTGCAGCGAGATAGGTGAGCCAGCTCGTTTTGTAGACTATGACGTGCGGAGTCGATAGGAGGGCGGCTTCGAGTGTTGCAGTTCCAGAAGTGACGACCGCAAGGGAGGCGCTTCGGAGTATGTCGCGCGTTGAGTCAAAGGTGACTTGTATGCCGAGATTTTCTGCTTCGAGATAGAGTGCTTTCGAAGCTCCTGGAGCGCCAGCGATAATAGCGTGCATGTCTGGAAAGAGCTTAGCAACTTCGCATAATAGGGGTAGCATCTTTTTTAACTCCTGAGTACGTGAGCCAGGTAGGAGCGCTAAGATGGGTTTAGTGGTTTTTTCGAAGCCAGAGCTTGACTCAGACTCAGAGTCGGAGTCAATGGCGTCGAGTAACGGATGGCCGCAGTAGATGGAGTTTACTCCGCCTGATTTTAGGAGGTCGTGTTCGAAGGGTAGGACTGGGAATACAGCGGTGTAGTCGCGGGCTAGGTCTTTAATTCGCCCTTTCTTCCAAGCCCAAACCTGTGGCGCCACCACCTGATATACCCGAATACCCGCCTTTTTCGCTTTTCGGGCTATACGCATGTTGAACCCAGGAAAGTCTATGAGAACTATAGCGTCGGGTTTGAACTCTTCTATTTCGTTCCAGCATAGATCCAGGTTACTTAAAATAGTGCGGAGATTCACAAGTACTTCCCAAAGCCCCATGTACGCAAGTTCTCGATAGTGCTTCGTGATTTTCACTCCGGCATTCCCCATATTTTCGCCACCCCAACCTCGAAGAGTGGGGGCTGGGGTTTGGTCTGAAAGCTCCGTAGCTAAAAGCCCTCCGTAAATATCGCCAGAAGCTTCGCCAGCTACCATGAAAATGCGGGTGGATTGCTTCACGACACTCCGGCTTGCATTTGAAACCAAATAATTAACGGAACGCATGCCATTATTACCATTAGGATTCCTCGGCAAAAGCGCCACCATTCGGCTCTGATTCCGAGGTAGAAAATGCCGACGTTAAAGAGTGTGCTGAGGGTGAGTATGCTGTCTCGATAGAGGAGCGATTTCGCGGCTATGTTTTCTATGAAATAGCTGAGGGATTCGCCGTTACTATAGGACCAAAATGCGCCTAGTAAAAGGAACCCCAAAACGGTTCCTATCAACCCGGTTATTATTCCGCCCACTAATGTGTCGAGTTTCTTATTCATTCAAGTCCCATCTATTTAGATTCGCAATTGCGTGATGCGCAGTAAGGTCGTACTGAGTCGGAACGATAGATGCGTACCCATTATTTAAAGCCCACTCGTCTGTGTCCTCGCCTTTGTCAGGGTTCGTGAATTCGCCTTTAAGCCAGTAGTAAACCTCGCCGCTGGGAGCGTTTCTTTCATCGAACGAATCCGTCCAATACCCGGCGGATTGACGACATATTTTAAGGCCTTTAAGGTCGCTAGGAGCAAGTTTAGGTATGTTTACATTAAGACAAACCCCAGCTGGGAGACCTCGAGATATAACCTCCATCGACATTTTACGTGCAACGATTTTTGCAGCGCTAAAGTCAGCGTCTGCGGCATGGTCTAAAAGCGAAAATCCTATGGCGGGGATGCTTTCTACGGCTCCTTCCACAGCTGCGGACATAGTCCCAGAATAGATGACGTTAATAGAGCTGTTGCTCCCGTGATTTATTCCGGAGAGTAATAGGTCAGGTTTTCTGTGTAAGATCTTATAGATAGCAAGCTTAACGCAATCTACAGGAGTTCCTGAGGTGGTGTGGGCAGTGACTCCTTTTACTGGGAAGTAGGCAGGTTTAATTCGAAGAATACCTCCAATAGTAACAGCGTGTCCCATTCCAGATTGTGGACTATCGGGGGCTACGACGTACACGTCTCCTAAATCGATTACAGCTTCCGCTAAGGCGCAAATGCCTGCAGAAGTAATCCCGTCATCATTCGTGATGAGAATAAGTGGTCTTTTTTCAGAGCTATTTTCCATAATCCTTAACGCTTAGGGATGCGGGTTAGTGCTTCAAGATAGAAATTCCAAAACTTCTGAACCGAAGAGATTTGGCAACATTCATCAGGTGAGTGCGCTCCTCTGATGTTAGGTCCGAAAGACGCCATGTCCATTTTCGGATAGTTCGTTCCAAGAATTCCGCACTCTAGGCCTGCATGACACGCCATAACCTTCGGGTCTTCATTGAATAGTTCGATATATAATAAACGAAGCATATCGACAGCTTTAGACGACGGGTTAGGTGTCCAGCCGGGGTAAGCGCCTCCGTACTCGCTTGTAAGTCCTGCTAAAGTGAAGCCAGCTTCAATAGAGCGAGCATGGTCCCACTTCTCGGAATCAACCGAACTTCTATTTAGGCATTGAATATTTACATCGCCACAAGAAACTTCTACGCGGGCGAGGTTGTTTGAGGTTTGGACTAAGCCTGGCATATCAGGGCTCATGCGGTGAATCCCCACTGGGCAAGCCGCAATGGATAAGAGTAATGCGTTCTGAACGTC
>DQRJ01000024.1 GCA_015663855.1 Flavobacteriales bacterium
TCCCAATGCAAAAGCAGAAACTGCCAATGTGAATGTGAGACCCCTACGGAATATAAATTGAATGCTCATTGAATTGTTTTGTATGATTTTAGATGGTAGAAAGTTGGTAATTCTTTCTGTGTGTACGCAAACTATCACTAAAAGTTCTACACTAAGGAGTGTTAAGCGCTAAAAAATTATTTATGTAATCTTAATGAGCCTCTAACCAATCATTTCCAAATTTCATATCAACTAATAAAGGAATATTTAATTCTACAGCATCTTCCATGCATCGCTTTACCACAGGCATTATACCTTCTAATTCACTTTTCGGAACGTCTAGAACGAGTTCATCATGAACCTGCATTATAAGTTTAGATTTCCAACCACCTTTTTTAAGTTCTCGGGCTAGATTTACCATTGCGATTTTTATAATATCGGCGGCTGAACCTTGAATTGGTGCGTTTACAGCATTTCTTTCTGCAAACGCCTTTACCATTCCGTTATTTGAGTTAATGCCGGGTAGTTTTCGTCTGCGCCCCAGAATGGTTTCTGCGTATCCCTTTTCTCTAGCTAGATCTACGCATGATTTCGTAAAGGCTTCTAGTGTAGAAAACTGCTCGTGGTAGGCTATGATAATCGCTTTCGCCTCGGCTCGTTTAATGCCTAGTTCGTCTGCTAAACCGAAGGCGCCTTGACCATATAAGATTCCGAAATTGACGGCTTTCGCTTGAGTTCTCTGCTCTCGAGTTACTTCTTCGAGTTTTACTCCAAAGACTTTCGAAGCAGTAGCGGAGTGAATGTCTTGTCCTTTTTGAAAGGCCTCGCAAAGACCAGGATCGTTACTCATAGCGGCCGCCACTCTTAGCTCAACTTGGCTATAGTCTGCACCGAGTAGAACATGGTCGGAGTCTCTTGGGATAAACGCTTTTCGTATCTGTCTTCCTGCTTCAGTACGAATCGGTATATTCTGAAGGTTAGGATCTTTAGAACTAAGTCTGCCCGTTGATGCAACGGTTTGCATATATGAAGTGTGGATTCGCCCAGTTTTAGGGTGGACTAGCTTCGGAAGAGGTTCGACATAAGTGCTTTTGAGCTTCTTTAGCTTCCGATATTCAATAATATGAGGCACAATAGGATGATTATCAGCTAGTTTTCGAAGTACATCCTCACCAGTTTGGTATTGTCCCGTCTTAGTTTTCTTCGCTTTTTCAGTTATCACAAGCGTTTCAAAGAGGACTTCTCCAAGTTGCTTGGGTGAATCTATGTTGAAGTCAACACCGGCTTCTTTTAGGATTTGGTCTTGAAGAGTGTTAAGCTGTAAGCTCAAATCCACATTATACTTATCCAACATGTCCACATCGATCTTAACCCCCGTAAGTTCCATCCCCGCAAGGATAGAAATGAGAGGCATCTCCATGTCATTCAATAATGAGGTCATCTGGACCTGGTCAATTTCTGAACGAAAAACCTTAGCTAATTGAAGTACCAAATCTGCGGATTCACAAGCATAATCGACGATGATGTCAATTTCAATATCAACGAAAGATTTTCGATTCTTACCCTTCCCCAACAGCTCCAAAAGAGAGATCGCTTTGTAGTTTAAATACACCTCTGCAAGATCTTCAAGCTTGTGGCTGGTGTCCGGATCTAGAAGATAGTGCGCTACCATGTTGTCAAAGACATTATGGGAAAGATCTACCCCATGCATAGCAAGTACTTTAAGAGAAAACTTATAGTTCGTGGCGTAAACAATTTTCTCAACTTTCTCGAGTACGGGCTTGAATTCTAATAATATATCCCCTTCATCGTCACTTAAATCAACATACCAAGCTTCTCCAGCAACTAGTGCGAATGAAACACCTAGAAGCTTGTCTAACATGGGATTGAACCCGGAAGTTATTACGTGAAATCCCCACCCTTCAGACTTGGATAATTTCGAAATAAGCTCTGCTCTTTCTTCCTTCGTTTCTACCTTCTTATAATCTCCAGGAGGCTTCGCAATTACGTACTCTGCGGATTTTATTTCCGTTACTTCAACTGCTTCTCTAGCTATTATTTCGTCACTATTGGACACTTTATTATCTAAACTTGTTTGCTTAGTAGTGTCTCCGAACATGCTGAGTTGTCCTTCAGGTTCTGAAGTTTTCTCAATGCCTTTTACTAAAGGTTTACCTACCTCAATTTTCTTCGAAATTGTCTGAGACGTAGTTGAGGGAATTAGATTTCGAATCAAAGTTCTAAACTCTAACTCCTCAAGTATGGTCTTGAGTAAATCAGCATCCATTTCCTTTCGGACCATACCCTCGATATTTACTTCAGCTGGAATATCTAACTCTATTGTAGCAAGTTTTTGTGATAGCATAGCCAAATCGTGGTTTGCCTCAACTTTCTCTCTCAACTTACCTTTAAGCTTTTCCGTATTCTCATACAGCCCATCTATGCTATCAAATTCACAAAGGAGCTTTGACGCTGTCTTCGCCCCAACCCCGGGCACTCCTGGAATATTATCAGAAGCATCTCCCATCAAACCTAGATAATCAATTACTTGGTCTGTTCTATTTAGTCCAAACCTAGCACAAACCTCTTCCGGCCCCCATATTTCAGCTGGATTTCGACCACGCCCAGGTCTGTACATCTTGACCCTATCAGTAACAAGTTGTCCGAAATCTTTATCGGGCGTCATCATGTAAACGTCGTACCCTTCGGCTTCAGCGTTCTTAGCCAAGTACCCGATTAAATCATCGGCTTCGTAACCCATCTCCATTCTGTATGGGATTTGTAATCCGTCGAGGACCTTCTTTATCAGTGGTACACTAAGTTTTATATCCTCTGGAGTAGCGTCTCTATTTGCCTTGTATTCCGGGTAAATTTCTGTACGAAATGACCCTCCTGGAGGATCGAAAACTACTGCGAAGTGAGTAGGCTTTTCTATTCTAATTACCTCTAAAATAGAATTCGTGAAGCCGAATACAGCAGATGTATTTATTCCCTTAGAATTAATTCTGGGGTTTTTAATAAATGCGTAGTAAGCCCTAAAAATCAAAGCGTAGGCATCGATTAAAAACAGTTTTTTATCTGAAGGAGAGGTCAACATCTGAAGTTACTTTTTAAGCTGAGACTTTTTATAAACGGGCACGGTACTACACGCCTCCCCAAACATTAAACTCTTTACTATGGGCTGCAATTTTTGCTGGATTTGGACTAAAGCCTCGACACCACCACTATTTGCACACCCTCGAACCACGATTCTTTTATCTCGATACTCCTCAACTTGTAGCCCTTCAATTGCTCTTCTCAAAGCCTCAATTTCGGCCGATGCTATGCCTCCGACAACCACAAACTCTGCGCACGATAACTTCGAAGACAATAGCATCCATACCCAGTCAGGCACTATTGCGTCTTCGGTACACGAAAGACCTACTCCGACCCCCTCAAATTCCGACACATCAATTTCGGCAATATGCGCTCTAAACTCCTTTTCTTTCACGACAACTCCCTCCCAAAGCCACTTCGTAAAGTTTAGCTCGACACAAGGAATAGTTCGAATCATGTCTAGATCGATTTGGACCAAACCGCTTTCTTCCACGCGATTTCTTATGCCCCCGTCTGTTTCGTTTTTCTCAGCTTCCATTAGGTACTAATCTACAGGAAACTTACGCCGATTGAGCCCCTTTACCTAAAGTATTTTCTTCAGCGTTAATCCGCTCTACTTCTTCCTCTACTAGGCTTACGATTGAATCGACATCGTATCCACACTCCGCGTACAATTCCGCTTGAGTACCGTGCTCAATCCACCTATCGGGAATCCCTAATCGAGTAACTCTTGTGGACCTGTACCCTTGATCAGCCATCCATTCAATCACAGCTGATCCGAATCCTCCTTGAATTGTACCGTCCTCTAGAGTAAAAACAGATTTAAAGCGTCCGAACACTTCGTGAAGTAACACATCGTCAAGTGGTTTCACATATCTCATATCGTAATGAGCAACAGAAACCTTCTTCTTTTCTAATATATCGATAGCATTCTGAGCCTGAACACCTATAGCCCCTATACTTAAAATCGCTATATCGTCACCGCTTCTCAGCTTGCGCCCTTTTCCCACAGGTACTTCCTCAAATTCGTTTCGCCAGTTGATAGTATTCCCTGTTCCACGGGGGTATCGGATAGTAAATGGCCCTACATGTTTTTCACTGGCGGTGTACATCATATTCCTCAAATCCGGCTCATCCATAGGAGCCGCCACCACCATATTTGGTATATTTCTCATAAAGGCCAAATCAAATACGCCATGGTGAGTAGGCCCATCGGCACCTACTAACCCACCTCTATCGAGGCAGAAAACTACGTGTAAATTCTGGAGTGCTACATCATGAATGACTTGGTCGTAGGCTCTTTGCATAAAGCTCGAGTAGATGTTGCAAAATGGGATATGTCCGCGAGTTGCCAAACCTGCACTGAAAGTAACGGCGTGCTGTTCTGCGATTCCTACATCGAAAGCTCTTTCGGGCATTTCTTCCATCATCATCTTAAGCGAGCACCCCGTAGGCATAGCTGGAGTTACGCCGACTATTTTACGATTCGTCTTTGCTAGGTCGATAATAGTTCTTCCGAAAACATCTTGGAACTTCGGAGGTTTAGGCCCTTCGTTCTCAGCACTCTTAGGCTTAATAATTTCGCCTGTTTCTTTATTGAAAAGTCCAGGTGCGTGCCATTCCGTGGGACTTCCGGCTTCGGCAGGTTCGTAACCCGCACCTTTTCTCGTTACACAGTGTAAGAGCTTAGGACCCGGGATGTCCTTTAAGTCGGCTAGCACCTTCGATAAGTGCTCAACATCATGACCATCTACTGGCCCGAAATACCGAAAATTAAGCGATTCAAAGAGATTGCTTTGCTTGAGAACAGCAGATTTGACTGCGTTCTCAACCTTCTTAGCAATAGCTTGAGCGTTAGGTCCGAATTTTGAGATTTGGCCTAAAAGATTCCACACCTCATCCTTCACTTTATTGTAGGTGTGAGAAGTGGTGATATCCGTGAGATACTCCTTCAGCGCTCCCACATTAGGGTCGATGGACATGCAGTTATCATTGAGGATAACGAGCATATTGCTATCGGCAATTCCCCCGTGATTCAGGCCTTCAAAGGCCAAACCAGCCGTCATCGCCCCATCTCCAATCACCGCTATGTGATGCCTATCAAAATCGGCATTCAATTTAGAGCCCACAGCCATTCCGAGCGCCGCTGATATACTAGTGCTACTGTGCCCTACTCCGAATGTGTCGTATTCACTTTCAGATCGTTTCGGGAACCCACTAATGCCTTTATAAACCCTATTTGTGTGGAATGTGTCGCGTCTTCCAGTTAAAATCTTGTGACCGTATGCTTGGTGACCGACGTCCCAAACGATTTGGTCTTCAGGTGTGTTAAAAGCGTAGTGAAGAGCGACGGTCAATTCGACAACTCCTAAACTTGCTCCGAAATGTCCGCCTTTTTTAGACACGACATCAACAATAAACTGCCTTAGTTCTTTACAAACTTGCTCTAAATCCTCCGGTTTAAATTTCTCGCGTAAGTCAGCGGGAACTTCGATCTTCTCTAAGAAGGGGCCGGCAGGAAAGGGATTCATTAATGTGCTTTATTAAGCCTCAATAAGTTCAACCACCCCACGTAAAATGGCCATTCCATCAGTGTTACCTAAATCTTCTGAGCAAGCTCTTTCAGGATGTGGCATCATTCCGAACACGTTCCTTTCAACGTTACAAATTCCAGCAATATTGTTTGCAGATCCGTTAGGATTAGAAGAGTTGTTTACTTTTCCGTTCTCGTCGCAATAACGAAAGATTACTTGGTCGTTTTCTTCGAGTTCCTCTAACTCTGCCTCTGGCAGGAAGTAATTCCCTTCACCATGGGCGATAGGTATCATTAGCGGTACATTCGTG
Organism: Flavobacteriales bacterium; assembly: GCA_015663855.1. Classification (GTDB taxonomy): domain Bacteria; phylum Bacteroidota; class Bacteroidia; order Flavobacteriales_D; family Sanyastnellaceae; genus UBA974. The sequence goes on from DQRJ01000024.1 coordinate 5,920, forward strand.
TCAAGCCCAGCCGAAATCGAGGCTGTGCGGGAAACGGGCTTAAGATATACGTTGGTACAAATAAATTTACGACTCTCGTTATGCATTAACGTTCCAGGAAGAAGTCCGGCCTCACATAATATCTGAAAACCGTTACAAATCCCGAGCACCTTACCGCCATCGCCCGCAAATTTCACAACTGACTCCATAATTGGAGAAAAACGCGCTATTGCACCACTACGCAAATAATCGCCGTAGCTAAATCCGCCAGGAAGTACTACTGCTTCAACGTTTTGCAAATCAGAATCTTTGTGCCATAATTCTACAACCTCGTATCCAAGGTTATTATTTAAAGCATGGACAATGTCCATATTACAATTCGATCCAGGGAATGTGACTACACCTATTTTCATAGGCGCAAAGTTCGGTAATTTACCCGAATTTTCGACGTTTTCGCCTCCTTATTTTACCATTTTCCAAGTCTTCACTACTCCGTTCATTGGGTCAGTCAATCGGATTAACACAATTGTAGGCCAAACATCAGCTTCCATCCATACAACCCCATCTATTTCAGGTGTAAAAACCTGAG
>DQRJ01000022.1 GCA_015663855.1 Flavobacteriales bacterium
ATCGATTTGAGGATTGTAGAATATCGAGAATTGACGAAGCCTATACCTCCATCTGTTGCTATAGGTAGGATTAGCCGGATGGACGCCATTAATAACAGAAGTGTTAATGAGGCAGCTTTGCGACAATTGGAGACTCAGAGAAAGGGGCTAGAGTCAGCAATTAGCAGGTTGAATGATGATAAGTTTGGTAGATGTGTTAGATGTGGTGAGCTTATTCCGGTAGGGAGAATTATCATAATGCCAGGTGCTACAAAGTGTGTGAGTTGTTCATGAATAAGTCATGGCTAGGTGTTTATCTTTGCCGAGATATCAGGAATAAAAAGCACAGTGAAGTCAATAATATCTATTAAGTCCTTTTTAGCGAATTTTCAGTATTTACTGCCGTGCGCTATGTTGTCCTTTATGACAAGTTGTGGGTTGTGGGATGATAAGCCTGGCGTGCCTCATGAAATTGTAATTAAGTCCTTCGATTTGGTAGTGGGTGAAGAAGAGGGGACGGGGTCAAATAATATTACAGAGGTATGGGTTTATTCTGAAACCAATGTTATGGGCATTTTCCCTCTTCCAGCAAGAATTCCATTAATTTCAGAAAATGGAGAAGCAGAGGTCGGAATAACAGTACTTCCTGGAATTAGGGTTAATGGCATTTCATCTACTCGCAAACCATATCCATTTTATGAGGCAATGGAGTTGAGTGTTTTACTTGAGCCAGGTAGGACTGATACAGTGTTGTTTGAGTCTCGTTATACTGATAATGCTGAAATAATTTTGGCAGAAAATTTTGAAAGTGCTAATAGGTTTGAAGCAACTTCAATAAGCACAGCTGAAGTTGTGAGGACGGTTGATCCACAATGGGTTTTTGAGGGTGAAGCAAGTGGTTTAATATTACTCACAGAAGAGGAAGCACACATCACTTCAACTACGCAAGAACAACTGTATAATCTTCCTTCGGGCGGTAGTATTTTCCTTGAGTTTAATTACAGATGTGATAACTCTTTTGCTGTAGGGCTAGAGGCAATAGGCGGAAATAATGCCCAAAGAACACCTATAATAGTACTTAATCCCACGGGAGAAGATTGGAAGAAGATGTATCTAGATTTGGGACCGTTAGTGTTTTCTACTCCTGGTGCTTTCGGTTATGAATTGACTTTAGATGCTATTTTGGATATGGGTGAAGAGACTGGCTATATCGTGGTCGACAATTTTAAAATAGTCCACTACTAATGAGGGGACAAAGGCGAATTGATAGAGTAGTGCCCCTGCATTATGCAATGTCAGATGCGATATCTGCTGTGATAGCCTGGATTATACTTTTTTTGTTCAGGAAGGTCGAGATTGAGAAGGTATGGGCTTGGAATCAAGACACATTTGAATTAGACTCTAATTTTTATACAGGCATAATACTTGTCCCTTTGTTCTGGATGGCATTGTATGCGGTCTTCGGAATGTATAATGAACCAAGAAGAAGGCATAGAGCTTTAGAGGTTGTTCAGGTGCTTAAGGTTACTCTTCTAGGTAGTTTGGTATTGTTTTTCACCTTGCTTTTAGATGATTTTGTAAGTAGCTATGTGCAGTATTACTACATTCTCAGGGTTCTAATCTTAAGTCACTTTTTTCTTACAGTTTTAGGTAGATGGCTAATAGTTTCTCGAACTCTCCGGAAGATTAGAAATGGTGATTGGGCATTTCGAACTCTTGTGCTTGGTGGAGCTGAAACAGCCGTTCAGTTTGCAAAGGATCTGCAGGATGAACTCCTGTCTTCTGGGTTTAATCTTTTGGGATTTATTCAGGTAAATAAAGAAGACCCAGCGATGTCGGCTATTCTCACTCGCCTGGGCGGAGTGGATGATATTGATGCTGTGTTAGATAAGTACAAAATCGAGGATGTAATTGTCGCTGTTGAGCCTACTGATCGCGAAAAAACAGTTCGGCTATTGACATTGTTGGAAGGCCGAGGAGTCTCTGTGAAAGTAGTTCCTGGACTTTATGATTTGCTGAGTGGAAATGTAAGGTCTGGAGCGGTTTATGGAACACCATTGATACATGTTGATAGATTGGTGATGCCGTATTGGCAATTAGTCTTGAAGCGCGCGACAGATATAATTGTGTCCTTATTTGCATTGGTAATTCTTTCCCCATTGCTGCTAATTATTGCCTTCATCGTGAAATCGTCTTCTCCTGGTCCGGTTTTATATAAACAGAAGAGGGTAGGGAGGTTCGGGTTCCCCTTTAATATTATAAAATTTAGAACCATGGTTGTGAATGCTGAGACGGGGATTCCTCAGCTCAGTTCTGGTTCGGACCCGCGAATCACTAAGTCTGGGAAGTGGATGCGCAAGATGCGGTTTGACGAGTTGCCTCAGTTCATGAACGTGCTGAAAGGGGAGATGTCTCTTGTGGGCCCTCGCCCTGAGCGTCAGTTTTTTATAGACCAAATCAAGGAGAAAGCACCTCATTACGCACACCTACAAAAGGTACGTCCTGGTATTACTTCTTGGGGACAAGTGAAATATGGCTATGCGGAGAATTTAGGCCAAATGCTTCAACGACTTCGCTTCGATATAATGTACATTGAGAACATGTCACTTGCTCTTGATTTTAAGATTTTAGTGTACACAGTTCGCACTGTTTTGCTCGGACAAGGCAAGTGATTTTAGCGTTTTCAATAACGTTCGTTTTTTAACATAATTTTCCCGAACTTCGAATTATGGCTAGTTTAAGTCATAACCGAATTTCAATTACACCTCCTAAAGCGATGTTTTCGCTGCTGGGACTGGTTTTCATGTCTTTTTTTACACAAGCCCAAACCGATGATTCTCGTTTGGTAGGCTCTAAGGAAGGGACTTTAATCGTCAATTACTGGAGTTCTGCGCCCGATCCTGAGGTTGAAAAGCTGAGGTCGATCATGGTCGAAGCGATAGAAATGTACTTAAATGGAGCTGTAGATATCGAGGAGGGGAAGGTGAATTGGCAATCGAGCACTCGCTTGATCAAAAAGGATATGGAACGCATCGTGAAAGACATGATGGTTCTTCGAAAATTTAAGGAGAAAGTACCGTTCGACGGTTTTTCCGATGAAATTGAAGCTCTCCTTATTGACGTAGATGAACTCGATGAGAGAGATGTGAGTAGAATGCGTACTTCATCGAAAATCCCCCACGAAGAGCAATTCTATTTCTTGATTCAGTCTCGGATTCAGGAAGTGACATTACAGGCTGGTCTTGAGCTTGGTTGGTATGTGAATAAAGGGTTGCTCGCCCTTGTTGGCCAAACCCAAGAACCCGTCGATACCCAGTCTCTTGAAGATTGGCAAAATTTCGATCCCAATGCGCCATTAAATCCGATAGAAATAGACTTCTCCGTAGAAACGATGGATTTAATCGAAGGCTCCGACAATAGTTCGCTTCCTTCTACGGGCTCAGACGCTAACTCTACTCATACGGGTTCACTAGATTCGCAGTTGCTTGAACGAATTATAGAGTTGCTGGAAGATCACAATAAGAGATTAGACAAGTTAGAAAGTGAGAGTTTCGACCCCTCAGACATAGCAAGGTCAAGTTTAAGTGTCCATGATAGGACATCGGTAACGACGGATCCTCAGCTTTTGGCCTTGAATATTCCAAATAATTTCGACGTTAGATTTTACACAGGAAGCTCGTCACTCACATTAAATGCACAGCTTCAACTCAATGAACTTGTGGGGCTTTTAGGGAGATATCCTCAACTTCGAATTGTCTGTACTGGGCATGCGGATATTTCAGGCGATAGGTATGTGAATTTGAATCTTTCTCGCGCTAGGGCTGATAGAGTTAGGAATTTTATTCTCGATAGCGGAGTGAATTCTGATAGAGTTGTAATGAATTTCTTTGGTGAAGAACAAGCGGAAAATCGGGGGGCTATGGATAGAAGGGTAATCGTGACGTTCTTTGTGGATTAATGAAGATAATTTGTATAGGTAGAAATTACCATGAGCACGCGTTAGAATTAGGCAATGAACCGCCTAAGGAACCGATGTTTTTTCTTAAGCCTGACAGCTCAGTTTTACATCAAAGACACGCTTTTTACATACCTGATTGGTCTAAGGAAGTGCACTATGAAGTAGAGGTTGTGGTTAAAATAAAGAAATTAGGAAAGGCAATTCAGTTAAAATTTGCGTCTAGATATTATGACGAAATAGGTTTGGGCATAGACTTTACGGCTAGAGATGTGCAGAAGAAGCTTAAGGAGGCTGGTCATCCTTGGGAAAAGGCCAAATCCTTTGATGGAGCGGCTGTAGTTTCCGATAAGTTCTATTCGTTGGAAGATTTGGGTAAAAATGTGCAGGATTTAAACTTCGATTTATCCATAAATGGTGTTGTAGTCCAGTCAGGAAACACTTCTGACATGTTGTTTCAAGTCGACGAATTAATTACTTATATATCTAAGTTTATGACTCTTAAGACTGGTGACTTGATTTTTACTGGTACTCCAGCAGGTGTGGGGATGGTGAATGCAGGGGATCATATAACGGGAAAACTTGAAGGTTTTCAAATGCTCAACGTTAATGTTAAGTGATTTCTAATGTTTGAGTTCTGAAAAATCTGTAGTACACTTGTGTACAAGATTAAATAGATTTCAATCATGCATTTGATTTTAGTAGGATTTATGGGGAGCGGGAAGTCAACGTTAGGAAAACGCATTTCAGAGCAGATGGGTAGGCCTTTGATTGATATGGATGCTAGACTTGAAGAAAAATTCGGTTGCTCTATTACTGCATACGTTGCAGAATTCGGGATTGATTCATTTCGAATTGAAGAGGCCGAGCTGTTAATAGCAATAATGAAAGAGCCTGAGTCTGTTATTGCTACTGGGGGAGGGACTCCTTGTGCTGATGGGGCCATAGCGTTTATGCGCGAACATGGAGTGGTCGTGCATTTATCGGTGTCTGTACCCGAACTTGTAAAACGCCTTAAAGGAAACCTATCGTCTAGACCTCTTCTTGCCGACGTACATCCGGACGACCTAGAGAGGGTTATCGGACGTAATTTGCTTGTAAGAGCGGCTTGTTACGGAGGAGCGCATGCAAAATGGGACAATCACTCTTATGACGACGATCAATTAGCGAGTAAGCTCAGTTCAATTGGTTGGAGATTACGTGAAGCCTTGTGAAAGGGCTCTTATAATTCTAAGTAAACTGCGTCGGATTTCGACTCAGTCTTAGAGAGTTTGACAGAAATATGCTCGTTAAGGTGAGTTGATAGAGATAGCCCGTAATAGTCAGCCTTAACTGGAAAAGAATGATGGGTTCTGTCTACCAATACAGTTGTGTAAACGGCTTTAGGGCCAGCGTCAAGTATATGTTTTATTGCGTAAATTAATGTTCTTCCAGAATTAAGGACATCGTCTACGATCACAATAATTTTACCGGAAACTTCGCTAGATGGGATACTGCATTTTATTTCTGTCGAAAGAGGATCCTCTTTGTTGAGTTTTATTTTCTCGAATTTCACTTTCGAGGTGCTGATTGTATCTAGAATGTTTTTAAGTCTTTGGGCCACGACTAATCCTAGACCATCAATGCCCATTAATATGAACTCTGACTCTGAATGATGAGTTTCGAGTAACTGTCTAGCAATTCTTTGAAATTTACGCTCTATTTGATCTGCGTCAAGAATTTTATTTCTGCTCATTTCGTTATTTATTCAAGTCAATTTTAGTGACAAACCCAGGAATTCTCTCAAACATTGCGACACATTCGACGTGAGAAGTGTGCGGAAATTGATCAATTAATTTAAACTGAACCAATTTATATCCGTTTTCCGCCAAAGTTGCCATGTCTCTAGCTTGTGTAGCTGGGTTACAAGATACATACACCATTCTGTCTGCCTGTAGTCGAATCACTTTTCTAAGTGACTTAGGTGATATTCCTGCCCTTGGAGGATCCATAACTAGTGTGCGAATGCGACCTCTGTATTGTGGATATTCGAGTAAAAACTTCCCCACATCGGCAGCATAAAAGGTGACGTTTTTCGCACCATTTCTTTTGGCTGAAATTCGTGCATCTTCAATTGCAGATTCAACCATGTCCACCCCTATAATTTCACCTTCGTGATGTTGAGCAAGAAGCTGCGAAATAGTACCTGTTCCACAAAATAAGTCTAGTACAATGGCGTCTTTTCCTCCCATATCACTTTCTACAGCAAGTGCTATAACTTCTGCATAAAGGCGTTCGGCACTAAGCGGGTTTGTTTGGAAAAAACTACTTAAACTGATGTCGAATTTCAGCCCGTGAAGTGTCTCGGTAATTCTTTCTAAACCATAAATCATCTTAGAACTGCCTTCACGCGCCTCAACTCTCTCTCCAATATCATCGTTAATCGTATGGAGTATTCCTGCTACTCTATCTCCCCACAATCCCAAAATAAATTCCACAAATTCAGATTCCACAAACTTACCTTTATCTCCTGAAGTAGTAACGAGGTTAATAAGGATTGTATTCTCAGAAACGCTTCGTCTTATCACGAAAAATCTAAAGAAGCCTTCTCGTTTAGGTGGGTGCCAGGCAGGAAGTCCGGTTTTTTCACACCACTTTCGAACTTTGTGTAAATCGTCTTCTATTTGCTTGTCGAATAGACCTGAATCTCTATCGAGGTTCTCGACCGCCCACCACGTTCCTCGGTGTTTGAATCCCAAACCGAAGTCGTCTACTTTCTCACCGCTCTCTAGATCGTGTCTGATCTCTGAGAAGCTGTACTCCATCTTATTCCTATAATGCCAGTGACTAGGCGAGTCCACCATGCCTTTATAGAGACTCCGTACATCCTTTATTCCACCTATTCGTTCGAATAAATCTATCGCAGATTCCTCTTTGTACTTATGTTGAAGCTCTATTGGAAATGAGGCGTAGGGTGCGCCGGGGATGGTTTGGTATGGAGTATCGATTTCATCAGTAGAGGGTTCAAGAATGTCCCTTAAACTGCATTCTGCATAACGATTCTTACACTTTACAACTTGAGCATTGACCTTCTGACCGGGGAAAGTGTTCTGCACAAATACCGTGAAATCACCTTTCTCTGTGGGAATTTTAGCAATCCCCTTTCCGCCATAGGCAGAACCGGTAATTGTAACCTCTAAAAACTCCCCTTTTCTGAACATTTTTTGCTTTCCCATATCCCTGCAAAGGTAAAGCTCGTTTTGCGCCGGATTGCAGGTACATTTGTAAGATGCACTTAAGAATTGTTTTTTGCGCTTTCGCACTATTATTTTTCGTCGATTTTTCAGCCCAAACTGCAGTTGAGCTCGCTATTTCGACATTTAATATAAGATACGATAACCCTTCAGATCCATTAGTTTGGGCGGACAGGAACGAGGAGGTGTCTAAGGCAATCGCTTTTTTCGATATCGTAGGACTTCAAGAAGTACTTCCAAACCAACTTAACGATATCACTTCAGCTCTTCCATGGATGAGTCATTATTCCGTTGGTAGAGATGATAACGGAGCTGGAGAAGCGTGCCCGATTCTGTGGCAAACAGCCCACTTCGACCTTCTTCATTCAGAAACTAGATGGCTTTCTGAGTCATGGTCTGAGGTTGCATCTATTGGATGGGATGCCGTAATGCCTAGAATAGCTTCTGTTGTGACGCTTCACCATATTAAGTCCGGTAAAATCGTACGAGTCATAAATTCACATTGGTCGCATATAGGGGAGGAGGCTCGAATAGCTTCAGCCTCTCTGATAAGGAGCTGGGCTATGAAGGGGGAGGCAGATGTTGTAATCGTTTTAGGCGACTTCAATGCTGAATCAGAAACGGACGAAATCAAGTACCTGTTATCAACTAACCTTAAAGATTCTTACACAGCGGCAAAAACTCGTTGCCGAAAGAAATTCGGAACCTTTACCGGCTTCGATCCTGCTGGCTACGCCGGCCCTCGTATCGATTACATTTTAGTTGCTGGCGCCGATGTAATATGGACTTGTGCAGATGAATATTTGAAGTATGGATTCTATATCTCAGATCACCTTCCTGTACACGCATTTATTTCGTTGAAAAGTCAATAGGTCACCCGTTAGGCATCGCGGTTCACATTCGTAACTTCGTCTTCAATGATAGCAGGAGGTCAATATAAAACTATGGGAACTTGGCCAGTCTTTTTGACGGCTATTTCTACCATTCTTGGAGCGATACTGTTTTTAAGATTTGGGTATTCCATAGCCCACATAGGACTATTTCAGACCCTTCTTATTATACTGCTGGGGCATTTGGTTACTGTGCCAGCAGCGTTAGCTGTTGCAGAAATAGCTACTAATCAAAAGGTTGAAGGAGGAGGGGCTTACTTTATGATTTCCAGGTCTTTCGGTCTTAATATAGGTGGTGCAATTGGGATCACTTTATTTTTGAGCCAAGCCATTAGTGTAGCTTTTTATATTATCGCTTTCACCGTTTCTAGTAGAAGCGTTCTTGCTTGGGTAGAAGCTGACTACGGAGTTATAATCGATCCTATTTGGGTGAATTTATTAATGATGTCACTCCTCACTTTATTGATGCTTACTAAAGGAGCTAACGTAGGAGTGAAGGCGTTATATTTTGTTGTGGCTGCATTAGGAACAGCTCTCCTATTCTTCTTTTTCGGAACTGGACCTGGCAATCCGGTATTAGACCCTTCTGCAACGATTCCCGAAATTTTTATTACCGAATCGGGTGAAACAATACATCGTTTCACATTTTTCGAAGTCTTTACGTTCATTTTCCCCGCCTTCACTGGAATCGCTGCTGGCCTGGGCTTAAGTGGAGATCTAAAAGATCCAAGAAAAAGCATCCCGAGAGGTACAATCTATGCTACTATAGTCGGTATTGTTGTCTACGTAGCCGTTGCATTTAAGCTTTGGTTGTCTGCACCTCTTGAGAGCCTTGCTTCCGACGAACTATTTATGGAGCAAATCAGCATCTGGCCCCCGATGATTGCAATAGGGCTTGCATGTGCTGCGATCAGTTCTGCATTAGGATCGGTAATGATTGCCCCAAGGACTTTACAAGCTCTTGCTGTAGATGGTGTCTTTCCAAATAAAATGTCTCGTTGGCTAAGCGTGGGTAAGGGTGATAG
>DQRJ01000088.1 GCA_015663855.1 Flavobacteriales bacterium
ACCACAACATTTCCGATTAGCCCAAACTCCTCGAGTCCTTTTCTTTGACTGTAGACGGAATCGAGACAGTCAGTAATTACATCAGAAGTATTGTAGCATACTGTAATGATACTTACCCTTTCGATTTTTACTTCTTCTTCCAATCCATATTTAATTCGCACTCCATAAATGCAGGGGCTAGCCTTACAAAGGTGTCTGAGATGTGCACTTCTATCCAGTCATTCATGTCCTCTCCTCTCAAATTGTTCTCCACTTGGGATTGGAATAATGCGTAATCGTCTTTCGGATTCGCTCTATGCGCAGCCTTCCTGTTGTCTAATCTCAAAATAGTCCAAAACCCATTATCATCCTCATCCACCAACATCACTGGACTACTCACACCTCCTAACTCGAGTGGTTCGAGCAAGAAGTAGATGTTAGGATCTAATTCGTCTATACCGAACATTAATCCTCCATCACGAGCATTTACAACTTGCCCCTTCGAGTTTTTCGACGATTCACGTGTGGAATGCGATAGAACTGCTGAGTCGAAATGGATTTCACCTGCTATTAGAGAAGCGTAGGTGGAATCTATTTGGGCTTTTAAATTCTCTAAAGCTAAAGGATCAACTTTCGGCTTCATAAGAACGTGACAAGCACTGAATTGCTCACCTCTTTTATCCGTAACCCTAACGAAGTGATATCCGAAATCAGTTTCAAACACAGGAGAGTACCCATTGAGGGGAGTGTCGAACACGGCCGCCTCAAATTCCGCCACAAATGCGCCTCTAGTAATGTTTTCATAACACCCACCCTTGTATTTAGATCCTGGATCCTCCGAATATCGAGTCGCAGCCAGGGTCATAGAGAGTTTGCCGCTCGCGACTAAATTACGAATCGAGTCAAGAGTGGTCCTTACGGCTTGTTTTTGCACTTCAGAAATGGCGGGTTGGAGAACAATTTCGCTATAACTCAATTCCTCAGGTATTAGCGGTAATGAGTCCGACGGAATGTTTTCATAGTACTCTATAACTTCAGCCGGTGTAGCTCGAACTTCCTGACTGATTGATTGTTGCATTCTCTGAGCGAGAAGTTGGTCCATTACCGGCTCTGTGAAATCGGCCTTCCATTCAGCTACCGATTTCCCGTACTCGGCCTCGAAAGCTTCGAGCGATCCTAGCATCTGAATGTAATAAGCAAGTCGACGTTCGATTTCGTCCATCACCTCTCCATCACTAACCTCTAAGCTGTCGATTTTTGCATTGTGAAGAAGAAGTTTCTCGAAAAGAAGTTCTTCTAAGAAACCACATTTCTCATCATCTCCAGCGGACCCCCCTTGTAACCTCTCTTGTAGAGCACGGTCTTCTAGGGTGCTATGAAGAATTATCTCATCTCCTACAACGGCGACAATTCCGTCGATTAGTTGGAATGTAGTCTCACCTTGTACCGTGATTGCCTCACCTGGTTGCGCAATGGCAGAAAAAGCGATGAGGTATAGAAATGTAAAAATTGAAATTCCTTTCATACTTGCTAAGTTAGTTCGATGTCTTTAACTCGGGATACTATCTCTGAATATTTCTCCTTGAGCCCAAGCATCTTTTACTAGGTCGTCTCTAAGCCCCTCCAAAAGATTGCGTCGGCGTTCTTGAATGATCAAATCTTCTATGCGATCCCGTGCAATTCCGAGTGGGGAAGGACGGTCCTTAAATTGATGGTCTAATATTCTAAGTAAGTACCTAGTGTTGTTATCGGTGAATTCGATTAATCTTCTTTCACGTAGTTGATCTTCGAGGCGATAAATCTGCATCGGGATTTGGTCTAAAAGGTCGCTAAGGAACCACCAATATTCATAATCTAATGCGAACTGGGCGTTATGTTCAATGCTCCACTGCTCAAGCTTGGGTATGGAAATGGAATCAGCCTGTGTTAGCCAAATTCGAGTTGAATCTAAATCGGTTTCCTCATCCGAGAGATTCACAAATAACGCCCTCAATACGTGTTCTTGAAGAAGGAATAATTCGGAATGTTTTGAATGAAAATCTTCTATTGCGTCTTCACTTACCTCTCTATTTAAACGAGATGCCACGAATCTACTTTCGAAACTACTTACTAAAAGAGCGTTTCGATAAGCAGTTATGGCGTCTTCAAAACTATTATCGAAATAGCTAAGGTTTTTTTCTGCCTCTACCAGCAATACCTGTTCTCTCACCCAACCCTCTATAATCCTATTTGCCATAAGAGTGCTATCGTCAAATGTCATAGCATCGGGAATTCGGGCAGAAAGACTGTCTAAGCTAAGAGATTCCCCGAAGGCAGAAACGACAATAGTGACTTTATTTTCTGTAACATCAGGAACGTTACAAGATATAATACAGAATAATGCTACAACGAAACATACTGATGTAGCAACTTTCAAAAAAGGCATAATTGTTAGTCTTCTAATCTAGAAAGGCTATATAGAACCTCTGTATTTATCTCGACCTGATACTTACGACGTAGCGCCATAATCCACTCTTTCTCTAGATGATCTTGGTAGCTTGCTATTACCTGGCCTCTAGCCTCTTCTAGCGATTTAGCAGTAGGAGGAATTAGTTCTCGAACATCGATTAGAACAATGCTCTCACCACCAACAGGAATGCTAATAAACCTAGGAGCCTTTTCTGAGATTTTAAATGATCCGTCTTTAAGGGCCGCAAAAACAGTGTCAGCCCAATTGTTCGTTCCCTCAGGGTAAAGTGCAGATTCTATGCGAATTGCAAGAGGTCGCTCTGCGATTAATTCTCTTCTCATCCCCTCGATATCTTTATTCTTCTTAACGCCCTTCTGAACTTTTTTCGCCAATTTCGCGTCCTCACATGTGTAAACTGCGATGTCTACTCTCTCAGGCCACATGAATAATTCAGCGTTGCGCGTGTGGTATTCTTCTAAGCCAGATGTGTCTTTCACTGCCCTAGACCAAACCTTAGTATCCGTCAATTCAAACAATAGAATTCCGTCATGGTATTCCTCTATTAAGAGACGGAAGTCATTATGCTTTTTCTCTAATCTCTCATCTTCGTAAGCGAGTAATCTTTCCTCAACCATATTGTGGAGCATCGCTTTTAAGATCATCTTGGATGGGCGATCTAAACCTCTAGGTTTTTGATTTCCTGCGAAATCTAGAAAGTCCATAACAGTTATTACATTTTCATCGAATGAAAATAAAGCTCTTCCAAGTTCTGATTTCTTTACGTACTCAATATTGTGCCCCTTGAAGAAAACACTATCAGTTCGACTCACTGCTGTTTCGAGATTACTCACTCGACGTGAATCCATAGTAAAGTTATACTCGTCTTTAAGATTGTTAAGGAATGAAGATCTCGTAACGTCAGCCCTAGAATCTCTACTCACCTTCTTCTTTAATTGGCGCTTAACATCTTCGAACTTAGATGGTCCTTTAAACCCGATGCGCTTTACAATGTGCCATCCGTAACTACTCAAGAAGGGCTCAGAAATATCACCGTCATTTTCTAGTGCGAAAGAAGCATTTTCGAACTCTTCCACCATTTTCCCAGTCCCGAACCAGGGTAAAACTCCACCTTTACTTGCTGTAGTAGCATCATCACTGTACTTAAGAGCAAGGGATTCAAACGACTCACCAGAATTGATGAATTCAGAAACGGCATCGATTGTCGCTTTTGCATTCATTAGCATTGGTTTCTTGGTTGCATCGGGTACTCGAACCATTATGTGTGCAACCTGAACTTCGCCTCGAGCGGCGCGCCTACCATTTACTTGAAGGAAATGATATCCAAACCTAGTTCTAACGATGTCACTCATCTCACCGACAGAGGTGTTGTAAGCCGCGTCTTCAAAACTGTAAACCATTTGGAATGCGGTGAACCATCCTAGGTCACCTCCGTTGTCGACAGCAGAAGGATCGTCACTTCCACCCTTGCTTTTAGCAACGTCTGTAAAGTCTTCACCAGCGGCAACACGGGCTTTAAGCTTCGAAATTCGTCTCCAAGCTCTCATAGTATCTACTGGAAGAGCGTCAGGTTTTATACTAACTAGAATATGTCTTGCGTGAATTTCCTCTTGTTGTCTATCGTATGCTTCCTGAACTAACTCATCTAGTAAATCCATATCAACTAGGTAAGGTCTAGCGAGTTGATCGCGATATCCCGCTAGTTCTTTAGTGAACTCAGCAACAGTATCCATACCAAGATGCTCGGCTTCTAGAACTTTTAATTTAAACTTGATAAATAGATCCATATACTCATCAAGCGCCTCCCGTGTAATTACACTGTCACGATTGTTCTTTCCATAAATATGTTTAAAATCATTTAGCGATACGGATTCTTCGCCCACTGTTATTACGTTTTCGTCACCGGTAATGTTCTGGGCTGAAATTTCAGCACCACCACTTACTAGTATAATTCCGAAAAGAGTAAAAATTCTAAGAAATAGCTTCATTTTTTAACGTTTTCTTGCGTTTTATCGCGTTTTCTTGCGTTTTGCGATTGTTTAGCGAATACTGTAATTTGGAGCTTCACGGGAAATCATAACATCATGTGGGTGGCTTTCCTTCATACTAGCGCTTGTAATTCTGATGAATTGTGAATTGTCTTGCAAGCTAGTAATATTTTTTGCTCCACAATATCCCAAGCCTGCACGAATTCCCCCTATGATTTGGAACATCACCTCTTGAACAGATCCTTTATATGGGACACGACCACTTATGCCTTCCGGGACTAGTTTTTTAACGTCGTCTTCAGCATCCTGGAAATATCTATCCTTGGATCCTTGTTGCATAGCTTCGATTGATCCCATCCCTCTGTAGCCTTTGAATCGTCTGCCTTCAAAAATGAAGGTCTCACCAGGGCTTTCTCCTGTCCCAGCAAGCATAGATCCCACCATAACGCTATCTCCACCTCCAGATAATGCTTTTACGATATCTCCAGTATATCTCACTCCTCCGTCAGCGATGACAGGAACGCCTGTGCCTTTCAGTGCTTCAGCTACGTTCATTACTGCTGAAAGCTGAGGAACTCCTACTCCCGCGATGATTCGAGTAGTGCAAATTGAACCAGGGCCTACTCCCACTTTCACGGCGTCTGCTCCTGCTTCAACTAAAGCAAGTGCTGCTGCGCCTGTAGCGATATTTCCACACACTACATCAACTTCGGAAAAACGTAATTTCACGTCTCTAACTACATCGATAACACCTTTACTGTGTCCGTGAGCAGTATCAACAATAACGGCATCCACTCCAGCATCGACTAGAGCTTGTATTCTATCCATTGTGTCAGCGGTAACACCCACTGCAGCGGCGACTCGTAATCTACCAAAGCCGTCCTTACAAGAGTCAGGGAACTCCGTGAGCTTAATAATATCACGATAAGTGATTAAACCTACAAGCTTCCCTTCGTTGTCAACAACAGGAAGTTTTTCGATGCGGTGCTCGCGGAGGATTTGGGCTGCATTATCGAAATCAGCACCATCCTTAGTTACTATTAATTTATCGCTAGTCATGACCTCAGAAACTAATCTAGAAGGCGTATTTTCGAACCTAAGGTCTCTATTAGTAACTATGCCCACTAGAGTATTGTCGGCACTCACAACAGGAATCCCGCCTATGCTTCTCTCTCGCATAATGCCTATCACTTCACCAACTGTGGCGTTGCGATTAACAGTAATAGGATCCTGAATCATACCGTTTTCAGAACGCTTCACCTTCAATACTTCCTGAGCTTGCTGCTCGATACTCATATTTTTGTGAATGACTCCGATTCCACCCTGACGTGCCATTGCAATAGCCATCGCACTTTCAGTAACGGTATCCATTGCTGCTGAAATAATGGGAGTTTTTAGCTCAATATTTCGTGAAAAACGTGAATTTAGTTTCGTGTCACGAGGAAGAGTTTCCGAATAGGCTGGAACAAGTAGCACGTCGTCGTAGGTGAGACCTTCGCCGAAAAACTTAGCTTCTTTTATAGACATTTTTTCTGATTGAATCGCGTTACTCGCCTTCCATCTAGAAAGCGCTTCTGCGCCTACCCTTCGGTCCGCGATTCGCACAAAGGTAACAAATTACGGTCTAAGTACCTGTAAACTTTGGGATATGATATGCCATTTGCCTGAACCGTCAAGAACCCTTATCACCACTGTGTAAACACCATCAGGAACTAATTCATCTGAAGAAGTGCCATCCCAGCATAAAGTGGGGTCGTTTGATGCAAAAATCACGTCTCCCCAACGAGAAAGAATAACCAAATCATATGTTGGTTCTCCACTAGCAACGCTTTCTAACACAAATCCTAGCGTTGATTCATCAGGACTCCAAGGGAACCAGTCATTTAATTCGTCTCCATTAGGCGTAAATGCAGTAGGAATCCATATTAAAGGGTCTTCGGTAAGGCAAACCCTGTTAGAGCTTGCCCCATTGAGACCGTCTTCAGGATTATTTTCTATCGCAACTACTTTGTAGCAAAAGTCTCCAGGTAGATGTGTTAGGTTGCCTACGTAATCTT
The DNA here is from genome assembly GCA_015663855.1 of Flavobacteriales bacterium. Lineage (GTDB taxonomy): Bacteria > Bacteroidota > Bacteroidia > Flavobacteriales_D > Sanyastnellaceae > UBA974. The sequence goes on from DQRJ01000088.1 coordinate 6,492, forward strand.
CTGCATGGAATTCATTCGCGCTGTGTGACGATAATGGGGTTTCGGCACTGAGGCGGCTCGGTGAGCGCAATATTTCGTATGATGAGGTTCCTTGTGGGAAGTCTAAGTATTCAGACCAAATCAGGCTATTCTCAAATGCCTCAGGGTCGGTTGAGCGCCAACCTTGAAGTAAAATCGTTTTTCCAATGTTCGAAGTAGTTACAGCTACCCCGCATTCGTTATAGACGGCACATCTATAAGTGTAGCTTCGAGTGTCCGTCTCAACATCAGGGTCTACAAATGTTAAAGGGAACCCAAGTGAACTAGGGAGGGGTTCTAAAATTGGAATCCAGATACTATCAATCTCAACCCATCTTTCGAGCTGGTAAAGACTTATCTCGACAGCATCGGGGTCAGTTTCTACAAATATTTCCACGGATCCATTCGAAATAACGGATGCTCGTTGTAATAATGGTGGGGCAGGGGCGTCGGGATAGGAAAATGTAAGTTCGTACTCGCTTGATCTAGCGACCTTGCCCGAGTTCGAAGTAGCGACAATTCGATATTTATACGTACTCGAAACATCAGCTCCCTCGTGTAAATACGTTCCGAACCCTGATGCTAATGTATCTAGAGTTGTCCAAGGCCCGTACGATCCTGAAACGTCGTCGAACAATGTCATTTGAGCGAGATAGAAATTGACCCCACCGTCGATTCCGAATGGAGAGTTCCAACTAATCTGAGCTCTATCCGTACAAGGGATTTGCGAAACGACTGTAAAAATCGAAGTCGTACAATCACCAGCTGCATTAGGGTTAGGTGTGCCGTCATCGTTAATGCATTCAAATGCTGCCACTCTATAGCTTTCTGGCTCAGAAGATGCAAGTGAGGTTGCTATTAGTGCTGAAGAAATGTTAGGATCATCAATTTGTAGTACTTCCGACGAACCAGCGCCGGTACACTTGTAAATGATAAATCCTAAAGTCTCTGGTCCTACGGGGTAATCAAAAAACACCTCAGCAAGCCCAGTCACAGGATCCACATCCACGTGCGTTGTATTAGGTAGGTCAGGATTTACAGCACCTACTATTAAATCTGCGGCATTACTTACATGTAAGTCTAGGCCGTTGGATGCGGTTTGGCGTACACGGTAGATATTAATTGAAACGCAAGGCCCGGGATTGTCAGTGAAAGCAACACCTAGTGAGTTGTCAGGGACGATAGCAATGGTGTCCCAAACAGCAGTGAATTCGTTCAATCTTTCCAGGTAGAATGGCCCGCCTGCCGCTTCTCCAGACACTGCATATGGGCTATTCCAAACCAAATCTACTTCATCAACACCCGTCCCTACACTAGCATCCACATGGATAGAACACAGGAAAGGCGATTGAGGAGACATGTCTGTTGTTGCTCCACCATCTATAGATGTCACTTGAACAGCGGTATAACAATGAGCATACGCGTTCGCGTTATACAAGAACGACGGCATAACCCAGCCAGTCGGTAAAACTCCGCTTTCCAAGTCCGGAGCTATTAAATGTGGAGAGGGACTCAAAAGAACACCAGGGATATCAAATACCTTTATTTCGTTATGAATAAATTCCTCCGTTGTTACAGGCGTGAATACATCCCAGTACAAAGTAGCATTTCCGGCCGCATTTACATTGTCTACGTGAGTTAAGTTCGGCTGCGAAAGTGCATCACTCCCTAAACTCAAAAACAACGCAAGAGCAAGTACACCCGTCCCAAATCCAGATCCATAAAATATATTCCGAGCGGCTTTTATCATTACAAATTGTAAAATGCGTTGCATGCCATAAAATTACGAAAGCCAACTACAACCTCATATGATTCTTCAAACGTTATCGACATACGTCTCTCCATAACCATATCCTTCAGCGTAACCTGAACCGTAGCTGTAGTATCCATAACGTGCAGCATACTTACTATAGTATTTCAGTAGTCGTCTAGGTTTTATCCCGTTTAGAACGAATGAAGCATGACTGAGACTGTTTTGTTCTAATAAATCCTCAAGATGCCTAATTCCTCTACGAGATGATTGACTAGTGTTAGTCACTAAAAGCGCCGTATCGACGTGTTGCATCAGCACAAGAGCATCGCTAATAAGTAGGATGGGAGGAGTGTCTAGAATCACATAATCGTATTCTTTTTTCAACTCAGCAATAAGCGGTTTCATACGCTCACTTAAAATTAAATCTGAAGCATTTGGCGGTATAGGACCGGCTGAAATTATATCAAGAGTAGGGTAGGGGCCAGTTGTTTTAACATCTGAAATAGTCGCCTTTCCTACCAGCAAGTTGGAAGTTCCGGCTCGGTTTTTTAGGCCAAAGTATTCGTGAATCCTGGGTTTATGCAAATCGAAGTCTATCATCGCAACCTTCTTTCCCGCTTTTGCTAAAATAGAAGCTAGGTTAGAACTCACGAATGACTTACCCTCTGATGGGTGTAAAGATGAAACTAGAATGACATTCGCGCCTTCTTTTGCGAGAAGATATTGGAGGTTTGTCCTTAATGCGCGGAACGCTTCAGTTACGGAAGATCTGTTATCTGCTCTAACTGCAAGTGGATCTTCACTAACTCCCTTGTGAAAGGGTATACCTCCTATTACTGGGAATTTCGCAACTTCTCGAAGTTCACCCGTAGAATCAATGCGGGCGAAAAAGAAAAGACGAATCAATGCAATTACAATACCTAAAACGAATCCCGCTAGAACGTAAGTCAATATCGTCCGTTGTTTATTTGGACCCACGAGTCCCGCATATCTTGCCCTTTCAATAAGCGAGGCTTCGGGAGTAATATTCGCCCGTGCGATAATAGTAGTCGCTTTTTGTTCGAGCAAAAATAACGAGAGCTTCTCGTTTACGGCGAGTTTTCGCTCCATAGCGAGAATGTCGCGTTGAGTTTGAGGTAAACTCGCGAGTCGCACCTCTAAAAGTCGAATCTCCACGTTTAAATCATCCCTCCTTCCTTCTAGTGCAGACTTAAAATCTCCGAGATAACGCTTTATTCCTGTCCGTATCTGCGACAACGTAGAGTCCACTCTGCGAATTACGGACGCCCCTTCTTTTACATCTAAAAGAAGCGAAGATCGCCGAGCCTGTAGTGCGAATAACTCACCCATTTGGTCTAACATCAGCTTATCTTCTACGAAAAGAAACGAAGTTGGAGGTAAAGCGGTGTTAGACGACGATGTGATTAAATAAGAATTTAAGCTATTGAGCGACTCGATTTGAAGATCCAGCTCACGCCTATTCCTTTCAAGATCCACAAGCATCGAGAAATATTGGGCCTGTTCCTTAGAAAGGTCAATAATATTCTTCTGATCCTTGTAATAATCTACAAGTTGTGCCAAACTATCCGTCATCGACTCAATCTCAATAAGTTGATTGTCAATATATTCTTCAGCCTGGAGATTGCTAGCGTGACGAGCTTCAGCAGTGTAGTCTATATACGTAGAGGCTAGAGTATCTAGGAATCTCTTAGCTCTTGAAGGAAGCACATTACTACAAGTCAAAGTCACAATACTGGTCATTTCGATATTTCCAGCAGTCATTTGAGATCGGTATTGATATATCCGATTATTCCTATTATAAACTCGTATTCGGAAGTGCTGCTCTTTAGCTGCTTCCGTCCTAGCTGAATCGAATCTAACTTCTTTAGAAAGAGCAACTGAGATATTTAAACCATGAGCTGTAACAAGATCACCAAACCTAGCATCTATCTCCACAATTCCTCCATCCTTTGTCTCAAAGGTGATTTTATATGTGGTGGAGCTTTGAATAAAAAGATTAAGAGATTTCCCTAGCATACTTGGTGCAAAAGCCTCAGCTTGAACATCGATATCTAAAACTGAAAACCCTCCTACAGGTAATTCCTTAAGCCTTCCGACTAAAAATAAATCTAAGGGATCATTAATTTTATCAATGCTTCTCCCGATTAAATCGTAGGAGTTCAGTATCCTAATCTGATTACGTGTTTCATCTAAGTAGCTTCCCCACATTGCTGTAGCGCGAGCATTTCCCATGCCTTGCAGGTCGCTAACCCCCCCTCCTCGGGTAAGTAAAATTTCAGCAGTAGCGTTGTATTTGTCTACTTGTCTATGAGTGACAACTCGCCCTATACCATATCCAATTACCGCTAGCAGTACCATTAACCATCCACTTTTGCCTAAAAGTTTCACATATGGTCGAATATCCTCTGCAGATACTATATCTTGTCTAGAATTGTTCATATTTGAAGTCCAAAGGTAATCCTACATGCCACATCACAATTACATATCGCGAAACATCTTAGTTTCTTTTCTATTTTTTGTGTTTTTATCTCTTTCTACATCTATAATTTCAGCACAAGGTGAACCAGATGGTCTTTGTTGCGACCCTGATGGAACAAATTATAACTTCATTAATTGCTTCACCTCAGGCTGTTGCGGGATCTATGGAGATGGAATAGACGGTTGCGTTGAAGATCCAGACTGCACTAATTACAATCCTAATGACCCCTGTATAATCCCCATCTCCGATGGAATTCCATTTTTAATTATTGCAGGGGGAGTTTTGGCCTTTTTCAGACTTCGTGAGAAAAAGGAATTAGTCGCTATAGAAGCATAGGTGTGGCTGTATTAAAATTCTTTATAGGGTGTTTTGTGGCTTACCTATCGTGGTAT
>DQRJ01000062.1 GCA_015663855.1 Flavobacteriales bacterium
AAATTAGAGGCTATCGTTAACCGCACTAAGAAAGGTGGTGGTGAGATTGTGAACCTCCTTGGAACTTCTGCTTGGTATGCACCTGGTGCTGCTGCGGCTCAGATGGTTGAGGCTATTGTTAAAGACCAAAGACGTGTTTTCCCAGCTTGCGTTTGGATGCAAGGTGAGTACGGTATCTCAGATATTTACCTCGGAGTACCAGTAATCTTAGGTAAGAATGGAATCGAGAAAGTGATTGAACTTGATCTAAACGAAGAAGAGCGTGCTATGCTTGCTGACAGTGAAAAAGCTGTTCGTGAAGTAAAAGCTATCCTCGACGGAATGAACTAACGTAATAAAAAAAGCTCCGAACTGAGTTTTTATAAAGCTCTTAATTGAGTTTTATCCAACGAACGGGAGGTCCAATAGGGCCTCCTTTTCTATTGCGTAAAAGACTGCCTCTGCCGTTATTATCATTTTCAACGATTGATACAATATAAATCCCACTAGCCCAATCTAATGTGGATATACTTCCATTTGTGATCGTTGAACTTAATGTATGTATGGGTGATGTGAAAACGGTTATTCCTAATTCATTCCTAACTAATATATGAGCACTGTGCAGATTAGAAGTATGAAGGTTTGTTACCGAGAATTCCCAGTTTAATACATCTGTTCCTGGGTTTGGGAATAAGTTAAAAGTGTTATTTGAGAAAGTGTTGAAATGATTCTCAATATCAGAAGTAGAAGAATCCCCAGAGATGTAACATCGAAGGCCACCATTTTGGATACCGATTAAACAATCCACTATGGTATCGCCGTTTAAATCGGCAAAAGCAGCCCCTGCTCGAAAGCCATCCCCACCATTTCCAGCCGCGATAACCTCGTTATTCGTTTCTAGTAATTCTACTTCGAAATCCGTCGTGGCAATTCCAAACGCCTGAACAGTCCCCGTCTCATTCCCCACTAAAACATGGATCCCTTCATCATCCTTGAATAGGGCGGGAGTGGAGTAACCATTTATGCCCAGGATATTCGTAACGTGAATGTTGCCCCAATCGTCACCGAAAGAATCGCTAACGACTTTACACCAAACCGGCGACGAGCTATCACCACAATTGAGGAAAAGCGTTAAAGTCCCATTCTTTTCTCCCACAACAAGATCGAGAAGACCGTCTTCATTAATGTCGATTAATTGAGGAGCTGCGAATTGGCCTATATCTATTGTAATTCCTTCGCTATCAAAAATAGAAAGTTCAGAAATTTGCATCGAAGGCATGAATCCTTGACCTGCATTGTTTTGGAATCGGTGCATCAGCCCTAGCTCATCGCCGACGATAAGGTCGAGGTCTCCATCTCCATCAAGATCTCCCATAGCTGGAAAAGCGCTTTCAATACCGTAAGTAGCGAGATCAACAGTGTCTTGAATTTGGTGATCGAATACAGGATGAGTAGTCGTCCCTGTATTTCTGAAAAGCAAAAGTGAGGTAGGCGTATTATCTACGCTTGTGTATTTTTCCTTATTAGCAATTACAAGGTCTAGAAGGCCATCCCCGTCTAAATCGATTAGCAATGGATACGCTCCCCGACCTAAATCTATCATCCCTTCCTGAATGAAATCATTCTGAATATATTCCCAAGTAGGATTCAAATCCTCCCCCGTATTTCTCAAATAATGCACGCTCGCATCGTCGTCAGTTTCTAAGTAGGTGTTAGGGCTGAAGACCAAATCTCGCACACCATCGTTATCCACATCGAGGTGATAGGCAGCGGGAAATCTTTGGCAATTAAGAGCTTGGGTTCCTCCAGTGAGAAGTGGAAAGTTGAGGTCGACAAAAATTGCACTGTCCTGGTAATCTACCGCATCTTCCATTAATACTGCGAGTGAGTTAGGGAATGAGACATCGCCTATCAAAAGATCGAGCGGGCCTTCGTTGTCGAGCTGTAAACTCGTTATCGATCCGCCAGCATGAACAGCATCCCTAGGGTCTGCGACATTATAAGCGCAATCGAAATTATCGCCAATAAAAAGGGCGTTATTTTCCGAAGCTTCTCCGAGCATTCCGTAACATCTATTAGTACATGTCATTTCGAGACCACAGCTCGTTTCACCCTGAAATTGGTAAAGCGTACTTGAAGTTTCGGTAAACGATATAATATCGATATCCCCATCTCCGTCATGGTCTAAAATTGCAGGGATATCCAACCCCAAACATATCACAGGTAACATTTCCGGCCCCGCTCCTAAATCGTACGAAGCAAGTAACGGCGTCGCCACCGCCTCAAACATCGACTCCTCCGGATCTTCCGTAATATTACGATATACGTAAATGCCATTTTGATGACTTGTGAAGATATCAGGACGGCCGTCACAATCGTAATCTCGAAGTAGACACCAATCTACCATTTCAGGCCAACCTTTCACCCATTCCGGTCGATAAACCCAGCCCGCATCAGTTCTTTCAAAGGCTAACAAACGAAACCCATCCCTTTCGAATGCGAACAAATCTTCATCCCCGTCAAAGTCAAAATCTATAGGCGACCATTGCGGAGCGGTAAAACCTCCGACCCATGGATTAGGCAAAGTATCCCCATAGATGACCACTGGAATTACGCCCTGCTTAAACTCATCTGGGAATTGAGCGAATAGCCCCGCCGATTTTAAGATGAGAGTAATTAATAAAACTAAGCAACTAATTTGATATCTCATCTTTAAAATAATAAAGTGACTATTTCGCTAGCTTTGGGTAGTAAACAAGGTCATCCATTCCTATAATAGATCCCATCTTTGTGTTTATACTTCCTGATCTAACGTGAGCACCGTTAAAATTAATCCCACCTTCATTTGTCAGATCAAAGCTCTCCCCAGTATGAACCCTCCAACTTCTCTCATCTGTGAATGCCTTGTATTCCATAGAAATATCAATAATATGATAGCTGATAAATTCATCTAGTAGCTCTTCGTTACCTGGGCGCAGTAGATCTTTGAAATTAGGCAGTACATCAAATGCTTTATCCACTGGTGCCAAAACTGTAACATCTCCGTTATGAATGTGCTTTGCAAGATTAGACTTAGACATAAGACTCGTAAAAATCGGGTAGTCATCCGAAGTGATTAAGTACTTATAAGCGCTACTCATATTGTTTTCTGTAGCTCGGGCGTCATTATTCTTTGCTTCTTGTCTACGTTTTAAGAGACGCATTCCTCTTTTTTCTGCCTCGGTTAAGTTTTTTAAACCGTTAGGCAGTCCAGAATCTTCAGAATTTTCAGCAGCTGTTGTCGTTTGAGTTTGGTCTGTATTGTCTGAAGAATCAGAACTGTTACACGACAACAAAGCAACGACAGATAAGCTTAGAAGGATAGTTAGATGTTTAATCATGTTGTAAAGATAAATCGAATAGTGGGTGGTCGTTGACATGTTGTGAACAAAATCTTCATCTTTAGAGAATCTTATACATACCTTTGCAGAAGGAATCTTAATGATTAATTCCTCAACAACATGAAGCACGTCGGCAATACCCCGTTTAGGGCCTCGCTAGAAGCTATTGGATTAGAAGGTGTTGCATGCGCACACTGGAATCTCCCTCCCTCAAAACTTATTTTACAGACTCTTCTTCGCGGAGAAGGTGTCCTTGCGGATTCAGGAGCTTTGTCTATTAAAACAGGCAAGTTTACTGGTAGATCTCCCAAGGATAGATTCATAGTCGATGATGGTAAGACCACCTCTCGTGTGGATTGGGGTGATATAAACCAAAAAATGACTCCAGATCACTTCGGCACTCTATTAGCAGATGTGCAGGAATACATGGAGGGTAAGAGTGTTTACGTAAGAGATGCTGCTGTGGGAGCTGATCCGAACACTAGCATTAATGTAAGGGTTATTACCGAAAAATCTTGGTCTAATCTATTCGTACATAATATGTTCTTACGATTAGATGCTGAGGCGGTTTGGTTAGCTGATCCGGCATGGCACATCGTGTGCGCACCAGGATTTCAAGCGAATCCTGATATCCACGGTTGTCGTCAAGGAAACGTAAGTGCGATTGATTTCACTAGGAAGATTATCGTTGTTGCTGGAAGTGGCTACACTGGTGAGATTAAGAAGGGAATGTTCTCAGTAATGAATTTCGAACTTCCTGAAGTACATAACGTACTTCCGATGCACTGTTCTTCAAACGTTAATGCAGATGGTGATGTAGCGGTGTTCTTCGGTCTAAGTGGAACGGGTAAAACTACACTGAGTAGTGATCCTAACAGAAGCTTAATCGGGGATGATGAGCACGGATGGACTAATGATGGTGTGTTCAATATGGAAGGCGGTTGTTACGCTAAAACTATTGATCTAAGCCCTGAGGGAGAGCCTCAAATTTTCAATGCGATTAAGTATGGAGCTCTTTTAGAAAACATCGGTTTTGAAGAAGATGGAGTTACACCTAATTACGAAGACGATTCGATTACACCTAACACTCGCGTTTCTTACCCTGTAGATTATATCCCAGGTGCAGTCGAGAGTGGTATGGGAGGTCATCCAACTGACGTTTTCTTCCTTACTTGTGATGCTTTCGGAGTATTACCTCCAGTTAGTAAGCTTGACGCAAACCAAGCGATGTTCCATTTCATTAGTGGTTACACTGCTAAAGTTGCCGGTACGGAAGCTGATGTTATAGAGCCTCAGACTACGTTCTCTGCTTGTTTCGGAGCTCCTTTCCTTCCTTTAGCGCCTACCGACTATGCAAATATGCTAGGAGAGCGCATCGAGAAACACGGAGTTAGAATGTGGCTTGTGAATACAGGTTGGACTGGAGGTGGCTACGGAGTCGGTGCGAGAATGAAACTCAAGTACACGCGTGCTATGATTACAGCTGCTCTTAGGGGTGAGTTGAATGAGGATACAATGCGTACTGACGAGGTGTTTGGCCTTAAAGTTCCGACATCTTGCCCTGGTGTTCCAGATGAAATTCTTACGCCTCGCGAGACTTGGGCTGATAAAGCTGAATATGATAAAGTAGCTATGGATTTAGCCCAAAGATTTATCAAAAACTTCGAGAAGTTTAACGGTACAGCCACAGACGATATGCGTTCAGGTGGACCTCTCGTTGCAGTGAAAAGCTAATAAACTAGCTAATACTTTTTAAGAATGCGCTCTCTCTACGTACAGAACTTAAGGGAGGGGTGTTTTGAATTACCCGAAGACGAAGCACGCCATGCCTCAAGGGTCTTGCGAGCAACAGTCGGAGATACATATCTTCTTATCGACGGTGTGGGAGGGACTGCTGAAGGCGTGTTTGTCGAAGTTTCGAAGCGTAATTGTTTAGTCGAAGTATCTTCAATTACAAGAGAAGAACGACCTTCTTTCGGATTAACTATGATAGTATCTCCCACGAAATCTACGGATAGATTCGAGTGGTTTCTAGAAAAAGCTGTAGAGATAGGAATTGAGAGAATTTTACCTGTTTGGACTGAAAGATCAGAAAGAAAAGTAGAGAAATTTAAGAGATGGAATAAAGTCCTCGTTTCAGCAATGAAGCAATCTCAGAGATCCTGGTTACCGGTTTTACACGCAGCCACGACCCTGCAGGAAGCACTAAGTACTCTAACGGAGCCTATCATCGCAAACGGATTCTATGTAGCTCATTGTATGGACGAGTTTGAGGAAGGAGGGAAGAAGCATTTACTTTCAGTTCTGCCAGCCTCGCAATCGGCAATAATAGCAATCGGTCCAGAAGGCGATTTCACCCAAGACGAAGTAAAGATGATGCTTAGCAAAGGTGGCGTTGAAATATCCCTAGGCGAAAGTAGATTGAGAACTGAAACCGCAGCTCTTTCCGCAGTAGCATTCTTCGAGGCTAAGCAGAACCTTTAAGCAAACATCTAATCTAAAATTTCTGGCCCTTCTGGTATAGCCTTCCAGTGTGTCACGTCATTGAAGAAGTGATTGCTATTCCCCTCTCCCGACCAAAAGTGAATTCCGTATTTCTTACTTTTCTCTTCGTTTCCCTTGTAAAAATTCTTCCGAAAGTGCAAAACCATGACTTCTCGTATTTCAAATTCAAGTTCCATTCCCGGTAGGAAGGCTTTATTATCTGGAATAAATGCAATTACCCTCTGATTGTCAGAAGGAAGTTCTTTTTCTATGTCTATCCAGTCGCTCATTTACCGATGAATTTCGGAGCTCTTTTTTCTAAGAATGAAGCTACTCCTTCTGCATAATCAATAGAATCGGCTGCGCGGAATTGGTAATCAAGTTCCACAGCGAGTTGTTCGTCAAGGCTAAGGTCCATTCCTTTATGGAATGCCGCCTTAGTTAATCCTAATGCGTATGTGGGCATCGCAGCAAGCTTAGTCGAGAGCTTATCTACTTCCGCTTCGAACTCATCATCTTCAACCGATTTATAGATGAGCCCCACATCTACAGCGTCATCAGCGGTTAATTTATTTCCGAAGAAAGCTAGAGCTTTCGCTCGTTGCATTCCCACAAGACGAGGTAACCACCAGGTTCCCCCACTATCTGGAATCAGCCCGATTTTCGAGAACGCCTGAATGAACGAAGCGCTTTTTCGTGCAATAGTAAGGTCACACGCAATAGCAATGTTCGCGCCTGCACCTGCTGCAACTCCGTTAACGGCAGCAATTATCGGCTTGCGCATATTGAAAATACGTCTGATACTAGCATTGTATGTCTCCTCAACAATCACTTTGAAATTAGGCGCATCAGGTGCAGTTACTTCTTTCAAATCTTGCCCGGCACAAAAAGCGCGACCTTCTCCAGTAATAACTAGACATCTTACAGAGTCGTCTTCAGAAGCTAAGTCTAATTCCTTTTGGAACGCTTTACCCATCTCTCTGTCGAAGCTATTAAATGCTTGAGGGCGATTGAGAATAATGAACCTAACGGCTCCCTTATTCACGATTTTTATCGATTCTGACATATGGCTAAGTTAAGCACGAAAAAGCCCGACGAAATTACTCGCCGGGCTTTAATTAATATCTTAAAAGTAATTACTTCTGAATCAGGATTCTTGAAGTAGCAACTCCAGTAGAAGTTTGGATTACTATAGTGTAAGCACCGTTGTTTAGATGACCTAAATCGAATCTAAGCGCGTTAGGCGAATTAGAGTTGTTAGAGGTGAAAACGGTTTGGCCCTGCATATTGTATATGCTAACAAGCGCGTTACCAGAAGAGGCGTTCAACACCAAATTCAAGATGCCTGTAGTAGGGTTCGGGTATAATCCGACAGCCAGTGGAGAAGGAGAATCAACGCTATCAATAATAACGCTCACTACTAATGAAGTAGTGCATCCCATGATGTCTGTTACGGTGATTAAAAAGTCACCACTTTGAGTTGTAGTGAAATCTAGTTCGTTCTGGTAAGGGATTACAGAACTATCACTTAAGTTAATCCACTCTATACTGTTCAGATCGTAAGATCCATTCGCAATAATAGAAATGTTAGCTGAGCTTGAATCATAACTGATGCTGTCTAGCTCAAGAGCTAAGTCACACACCAAGCAACTTGCAATAGGGGTAGGGTCTAGCTCAATTGGAGCGCCTGCGACGAAGTCAATCCCGTCAAATGCAGGAAAGTCAGCGGGGTATCTGTGCGCTCTGAAAGTAAGGTTCTGGAACGGGTTTAATACAGTTCCTTGGCTCACTGGAGATGCCATACCGGCTTGGTTCAATAGAGGTGTCTTGTAATACCAAACCAACTCTCCCTCCTGAGTGTATTCTCTAGTATCTCCACTCTTTCCAGAGCAAATCAAGCTGTTTCCATTGTCCAGTCTTTGGAAAGAAGAAACGATGTTAGAGTAAATCGTGTTAGGGTCAGGTGAAGAGAAAGTCCAGTCGAAATCAGTGGGTAAAAAAGTACCCGATGCCGCGTCTACTGCGTATTCGTTTTCGTACTCGTCGTAAAATGGAATCAAAGTGTGTACAGTACTGTATTCAGAGGTGTCACCTTGAACTCTATTGTTGAATACTCCAACTTTACCGTAATCAGCATTGTCATTGTCTAAAGCAAGGTCAAGCCAATGAGTGTGGTGTTGAAAACCTAGCTTTGTGTTCGAGCTATCTCCACGATCGTAAGCCATAGGGTTCCCCCATCTCCACTTAAGTTCACCAGAGGTTGTGTTTCCGCGATCGACAATCCAAATTTCATTAAAAGTAGGTACGCTGAGCATAATGTGCTGACTAAATGGGTCGTAGTCGATAGCGTTAATGTGAAGCCAATCAGCAGCTGCGCCAAGTGTTTGCCCGAAGTTGATGTTGATTTTATGGATGTTGTCAGCAACTACTCCGTAGTTTGATTTAGTGCTGTCAAAGTCTTGGATTAAGTGATCCCAAACCGCCCACTCCCAAACAACTTGGCCTTCGTTATAAGCATCAGGTCCGATTTCCCAAATAACCTCTGACCACATTCCATCGCCAGTTAAATTAGCCGGGTTACGACCAGCCTCGATGCACTCTAGTGAATCGCGTTGCTCCCAAGCTGTAACTAATACGTTTCCGTTAGCTAATGGTTGGATGTCGTGGTGTAACCTGTATGCCGAATCGTTGCGAGTAAAAGACCAAATAGGAACGTTGTCCCATGTTCTTCTCTCGATAGAGGCTCCGCCTCCTCCAGCCCAGATAGCGTCTTCGCTATTATCGGCTGGTCTGTAAGTTGTTATTACATCAGTGTTTTCGAGTATGTAAAGAACGTTTGCCGGTCTTAGTGAATCACCATGCTCCCATGTGTGAACAACGTTTCCGCACATATCCATCAAAAACGCTGTCGATTGATTGTGAGGATATATGAGGTTGTAGCCTCCATCAGAAAGTTCTGGATTGTAAATAATTGTTCCTACTGTGTTTTCCTGAGAAAATGTAGTGGTAGCTATGATAAATAGCGCTAATCCTAAAAAGTAATTTTGCTTCATATTTAGATTTTTAACAGCTTCGAAGATATGGATTTTTTGGTGAAATTAGAAGTGAAATTTAAAAGATAACAGCCCCTGTCTAAGGTTTGGCCTAAATAGATATTAGAATTGGATGTGGCATAACCACTATTTATAATAACCCCCATATAGGTTGAGATGACCCACTTACCCGCTTCTGGGAAGAATACGTTACATGAATTAGTGAAGGGGTTTGGTGATGCCGTGAGTTTTTGTTTAATGGTTTCGGTTTCAGCAACTCTTGAAGAGCAGCCTGTGTCCCAACTATTAACTTCGATTAAATCACCAGGAGTGAGGTCTCGACCTGCTAATCCAGGGTAGTCAGGTGCGTAACGAGGGAGTCGGAACATCCCGTTATTTCCGTCGTCGCTTCCTTGAGTAGTTGCTCCGTATGCAGTCACGGGGTTTATATAGTCCCAAACGATTTCGTTGTCTGCATTTATTTCAAAAGCGTAACCCGATGGTCCGTCACAAATAAGAGTGTTTCCATTTGGAAGACGATTCACACCTGATATGATATCGCCGAAAAATTCAGGATAGAAAACTTCAGGGTAGGTCCAATAGTAAGTTGAAGGGGAAAATGCTGCCGTTTCCCCAATAGGGTAAGTGCCGTTTTCCATAGTAGGTAGCTCGATTATATCTACAGAGCTAAAATGCCCTTCCGGTCTATTTCTGCCATTATTGAATACGATAATAGAACCTGCGTCGTCAAGTCCCTCAGGTATCCAATGAGAGTCGTGCTGGAAAAATAATCTTTGGTCTTCGTCATTTCCGCGTCCGTAATTTTTAGGATTTCCGTAGCGGTATAGAAGGTCGCCTGCCTCTGTTGCAGCTTCTTCTGTCGTAAGTGAGTGATCGATGATGAATAGCTCGCTAAATTTAGGAGAGCTCAAGATGATTTGGTCTAATTCTTCATTGTAATCCACAGCATTCGTGTGCATCCAGTCCGCCTGGTAAGCATTGGGGCCATTGCTAACAAGGTGATTAATATCAATCCTGCGAGGTGCATATGCAATCTCAGAATAGTTAGGAAGCAAGCTGTCTGTATATTGAACTAAGTGATCCCAAACGTTCCATCGCCATACGATATCTCCCCCTTCAGTTCCTGTGGGTGAAATTTCGATTATTTCCGTAGTCCAAAGAGCATTACCATAAGTGTTAGGCGTTTTTCCTAAAGCAAGACTTTCTTCGTAAGTATGTGAGTTCCAGCTGATAATAAGGATGTTGCCATTAGGCATCATTTCGATATCGTGGTGCTGATGGTGTGAAGAATCGGCCCAATTAATAGCCCAAACCAAATCACCTTCCCAACTAAACCGCTCTATTCGACCACCTGTTCCACCACCTGCAAAGGGTGGGATAGCTTGAGAAGTAAGGCGGCCCGTTCTTAAAAGACTGCCGTCCTCAAGTAGGTACGCTGATAGCCCGATTCTATAATCACTTTCCCATTGGTTGATGATATGTCCGCAGTTATCAATTAAATAGGTGCTGTTTGAAGCAGTCGGAGCGAGTAAGTTATACCCCACAAAAGCTTCAGAGGTATTAGTTAAAGTCCCTACAGTTTGGGTTTGAGCATTAATAATATTATTAACGGCAAACAGAAAGGATATAATCACAACTACTTTAAAAGAATGGATTTTCATTAAATCAATATTTTATTTAGGCCAAATTTTTTCTTTAACATCATCGCTAACATATGAAGCTTCGAGAGCCCATCTATTGCATTGGTGTAATTGTTCGACAGAAAACCCAAGTGTATTGTAAGCTATTCGATACTCATCCATTAAATCGATATTCATTACGCCTGGGTCATCGCTGTTTATAGTGGTGCATACCCCTAAATCAAAGAGCTTTTTTAATGGGTGTTCCGCCAGGCTTGGCACTGCCTGCGTGAGCCAATTGCTTGTAGGACAAAGCTCTAACGT
>DQRJ01000066.1 GCA_015663855.1 Flavobacteriales bacterium
GGCGTTCATAATATTGCAGAACAAAACCTTGCTTCTCGCGCAGCAGCAGGTGTGGGAGGAGCTATTTCTCCGGGCCGTCCTGGACAGCCGCAGGCCATGGCTCGCCCTAAACCAGTGGCACCTATTCGTACGGATAAAAAAGTTCAACCGAACTCACCTTGTCCATGTGGTTCAGGAAAGAAGTATAAGAAGTGCCACGGTAAGGCGTAGATAATAAATGACTTACTTAGGTAAGGCCTTTTTCTTCTTGGCAGAGTGTAATTTATAGGCCAGTTTCGTGCTAATAATACCAAACCCTGCTCCAGCCACTACGTCCGTAAACCAATGCCTGTCGTTATGAATTCTGAGAATCCCTGTGGCAGTAGCCGCAACATATCCCGCAATTCCATACCAAACCGATCTTTCGCCATATTCTTGCCTCAGAATCTCAGCGCACATAAATGCGTTCGCAGTGTGACCTGAAGGGAAGGAGTTAAAAGACGACCCATCAGGCCTCTGAATTTTTGTAGTGTACTTTATAGCTGAAACCGAAGTGCCCATTATCACAAAGGATGTTGCGAAAATCATCGAAAGATCTTTCAAACTGTGCTTTCCTTCGACACCTAAAATGTTCAAACTGTACGCTAATACGAGCGGACTATACTGCAAATAATCGTCCGCATTTACCTTGTGATTTACATATCTCAAATCATCTCTAATTCGAAGGTTTAGGTTGTTTATTCCTTCACTATTTAGTCCGATAAATCCGAACCCGATAAAAGAAGCAGGTACGATAAATGGTTTGTAATCGAGTTTGTAATTTAATTTTTTGTCGCTTGAATTGTAGTCTTGTGCTGATGCGAAAACAGAACTAAAAAGTAGAAAAACACTTAACATGAAGCACGCAAGCGTGCGTGAAATAAATTGTTTCATTAGAAAATGATTAGTGGTTTTTTCACATCGATATCGCAAGAGTCCTTGACTAATTTTGAGAATAAACGGCAAGTTTCAGGCGTAGTAACACTGTCTGAGGTGTGGACTAAGAGGTCGAATGATTCGAGTGGGGTGCCCTTTTTTATCAATTCCGCGATTTTTTCAGCCCAAAACCGTAATCGGATTTCATCGGACTCGTGGCTGTCGTATCCTCCAAATCGTACGAGTAGAAATGGGGCGGTGAGTCGCATGTGAAGGGCGTCTCGTCTTCCGGCGGTGTCGCTAATTACTGCACCGATTCCGCGTTCGGACATTAGTTTCCAAATCGATTCCGCTTCCGAGCTTCCGCTGAACCAGTCCGGGTGCCGAAATTCTACGGCCATTTTTAAATCTCTTGGCCACGATTTTAAGTAGAGGGCAAGTTTTTCAGAATGTTTCGGAGCGTAATGTGGCGGCAGTTGTAGAAAAGCGGGTCCGAGCTTATCGCCCAAAGCGAGGATGCCGTCAATGAAATCATCGGTCGGGCTTTCGCAATTCCCGAACCTCCGATAGTGAGTTATAATCGCGGGAAACTTCGGACAGAAAATAAAATGGTCGGGCATTTCGGCCGCCCAGGTCGCCATTTTTTCGGGCGGATATATTCTATAATGAGTCGCGTTAAATTCGAGAGAACCGAACTGGCGGCCGTAATGGGAAGGCCATGTTCGCATCGGATCTTTTTCGGGATAGACTTTTCCTCGCCAAGGTCTCACTGTCCACATCGTTCCGCCAGATCGCACTTTCGTGCTTCCCTGAAAGGCATTACCATTTAAAGGTTTAGCCCACTCGATTTTACAATCGGGTAGTTTCCAATCGATTCCTTCGAGCTCATCCCATGATTCTAACTTTCCAAACTTCACCCTACGAATCTAACCCCTACACGAGTGAATTAATAAACGAAGACACTCAATTATTGCTCGATTATTGTCGAATGAATGTTTTCCTAGATGTCATACTCGAATCCATAGTTCCACGTACATGTATGAGTTGCGGAAGGGAACTCCGATATGAAGGGCATATAGCAGGGGCTTGTACTATTTGTGTAACTGGATGGGGAGTGTTTGAACCGGGAGAAACGACAAAGACATTATTTAACGAGAGGTTTTATGGGGCTTGGTGTGCTTTAGGTTTTCGATTAGGAAATGGTGCTAGTAGAGCGATGATTCATAAGTGCAAATACGGTGGTGAACCGGGACGAGTGGTTGAATTAGGTCGTTGGATGGCAAGTAGGTGGCCGGCTCCTACAGGAGGTGCAGTTCTCGTGCCAATCCCGGTTCACTGGCGAAGAAAATTACAGAGGGGGTATAATCAAGCGGAAAGGTTTGCGGTGGGACTTGGTGAGGTTTGGGCTGTTGAGGTAGATGGTGGAGGTTTAGTGAGGTTAGCTCACGGAGAGTCTCTGACTGGAGCAAGTCGCGAGGGTAGGGAAGAAGCCCTGAAAAAAACATATGGAATTAGAGCACTTGACGGGTGTGAGGAACAAGATATGCGGCCTGTGGTGCTCGTTGATGATGTGCTTACTACGGGAGCTACCCTCAGAGCATGCCGAGAAGTGTATGAAAAACGGGGGCGAGAAGTTGTGGGGGCGGTAGTTCTCGCTTTGGCTTGAGGGGGGAGTATATTTGCCCCTAGTCCAAATGAATTTATACAAAATGGCAATACTGAGGTCCTCTTACTTTAAGGTTCTAGGAACGATGTTGATCTTGGGGTCTTGTGCTCAAGTGGGGGTTCCGAGCGGGGGAGTGTTCGATATAGATCCTCCAGAGATTGTATCGATTTCACCGGAGCTTGGAATGACGGGAGTTTCGAGAGAGGCGGGGGGGACTATTGTTGTCACGTTTGACGAATATGTAAACGTTCGAAATTTGAGTTCTCAGTTATTAGTGTCGCCCCCTCTTTCTAAACCTGTGGAGTGGAGTATGTGGGGGAAGACCGTGACTTTTACTTGGGCTGAGGAGCTGAGGGAGGACGCGACTTATGTTTTTCAGTTCGGTGATGCGGTGGTAGATGTGAGAGAAGGCAATCCGACGAATAATTTCCTTCTCGCCTTTTCAACGGGTCGAGATTTAGACACCCTCTCCTTAAAAGGTGAGGTCGTGGATGTATTCACTTCAGAGGTAGAGGCGGGCGTGAAAATTTTCCTCTACGAGGAGTCTTTGAGTCCCGATTCGATTTCTAAAGGTGCTAAGCCCAAATTCGTTACTACCACTTCTCCCCAAGGCGACTTCA
>DQRJ01000160.1 GCA_015663855.1 Flavobacteriales bacterium
CAAGGAGAATATTCGGGTCTGTTCGTACTGAACCTCTACTTATTATGGATGAACCTGAAGCGAAAACAGCAGCGGTTACTGTCAATTCAGAACTAACTATTTTAGAAAACCGTTTCGTTTCGCGATAAGTAATAGGTTCGGTCGGTGCAGCACGCTTGCCTTTGAAAAAACCCCCTTGACGTTTGGCCTTAATGGTAAAAGAATTAGTTCCTAGAGAGGAGAATTCAATACGAATGTTTTCCTTGAGTGATTCTGTAGCAGTAACCATAGCGATGAGCGCCATGATACCCATTCCGATTATTCCCACTGTTAAAGAGGTCCTGAGCGCTTGTCCTCGGATGGACCCGATGGCAACTTTTATTTGTTCGATTAAAACTGACTTAGACATCCTCATGCCCCGAAGGTACTGCCCTATCTTTGCACCCTGAAACAAAAATCACAGAACATGACTTTTGATATTGATATGATTAAAAAAGTATACGCAGGGTTTCCTGAGCGTATAGAGACGGCGAGAGAATTAGCTGGAAGGCCTTTGACCTTAGCAGAGAAGATTTTGAATGCCCACCTTTGGGATGGGACCCCTAACCAGGTGTATCAGCGTGGGATTGATTACGTGGACTTTGCACCGGACCGTGTAGCTATGCAAGATGCGACAGCTCAAATGGCATTGCTACAGTTCATGCAAGCTGGTAAAAATAAGGTAGGAGTACCTTCAACTGTGCATTGCGATCACCTTATACAAGCTAAGGTTGAGGCGACCTCTGACTTGCAGAATGCTATAAACCAAAACAATGAGGTCTTCAATTTCCTCGAGTCTGTATCAGATAAGTACGGAATCGGGTTTTGGAAGCCGGGAGCGGGGATTATACACCAAGTGGTACTTGAGAACTACGCTTTCCCTGGAGGAATGATGATAGGAACTGATTCGCACACTGTGAACGCAGGTGGACTAGGAATGGTCGCTGTAGGAGTAGGTGGTGCGGATGCTGTTGATGTTATGGCGGGTCTTCCTTGGGAATTGAAATTCCCAAAGCTTATCGGAATTAAGCTAACTGGAAAATTAAGCGGTTGGTTAAGTGCGAAAGACGTTATTCTAAAAGTTGCCGGCATCCTTACTGTGAAAGGGGGAACTGGCGCTATAGTTGAGTATTTCGGCGATGGAGCGATAGGCCTTTCTTGTACTGGAAAAGGTACTATTTGCAATATGGGAGCGGAGATAGGTGCGACAACATCTTTATTCGGATACGACGACAGTATGGGGCGTTACTTACGCTCTACAAGCAGAGCTGACGTTGCTGATGCAGCAGACGTAATTGCGACACACCTAACTGGTGACCCTGAGGTTTACGCAGACCCTGAGCGTTACTTCGACGAAGTAATTGAAATAAATTTAAACGAGTTAGAGCCGCACCTTAACGGGCCTTTTACTCCAGATTTAGCTACTCCTGTTAGCCAAATGAAGGAGGCAGCCGCAACTAACGGTTGGCCTACTTCTATCGAGTACGGTCTTATAGGTTCATGCACGAACTCTAGCTACGAGGATATAAGTAGAGCAGCTTCTATTGCTCGTCAAGCAGTTGATATAGGGGTAGAGTCGAAAGGAGTATTAAATATCACTCCAGGTTCGGAGCTTGTGCGCTACACTATCGAGCGCGACGGAATGATTAGCACATTTAAGGAGCTTGGAGCAAACGTTTTCGCAAACGCTTGTGGTCCTTGCATCGGTCAGTGGGCACGTGCTGGAGCAGAGAAGAAAGAGAAGAACTCTATCGTTCATTCATTCAACAGGAATTTTTCAATGCGTGCTGACGGTAACCCGAACACCCACGCATTTGTAGGTTCTCCTGAGTTAGTCACAGCTATCACTATTGCGGGTGATCTAACATTTAATCCTATCACCGATGCACTTTACACAAAGGACGGTAAGCAGGTGATGTTAACTGAGCCAGTAGGACAAGAGCTTCCAAGTAAAGGCTTCGCTGTTGAGGATGCAGGATATCTTGCTCCAGCCGAAGATGGTTCAGGTATAGAGGTGAAAGTAGATCCGAAGTCTGAGCGTCTTCAGTTGTTAGATCCATTCTCTGAGTGGGACGGCAGCAATCTTATGGGGGCCAAACTCCTTATCAAAGCCGACGGCAAGTGTACCACCGACCATATATCTATGGCAGGCCCGTGGTTAAGGTTCCGCGGTCACCTCGATAACATCGCAAACAACACTTTAACAGGAGCAGTAAACGCTTTCGGCGGAGCTACGAATAAAGTGAAAAGCCAAATCGATGGTTCTTTCGGTGAAGTTCCCGACGTTGCTAGAGCATACAAAGCGGCAGGCATCGCTTCTGTCGTAGTGGGAGATTCTAACTACGGTGAAGGAAGTTCTCGTGAGCACGCAGCTATGCAGCCTCGCCACCTTGGAGTTTACGCTGTGATTGTAAATTCATTCGCCCGTATCCACGAGACAAACCTTAAAAAACAAGGAATGCTCGGACTTACATTCATGAATGAAAACGATTACAATCTCATCCAGGAAGACGACACTTTCAATTTCGTAGACCTTGAAGACTTCGCTCCGGGCAAGCCTTTAACTATCGAAGTAGTTCACGCCGATGGTTCGATGGACGTAGTAATGACGAAGCACACTTATAACGAGCAACAAATTGCTTGGTATCGTGCGGGATCAGCTCTAAACATGATTAAGGCCGAGAA
>DQRJ01000170.1 GCA_015663855.1 Flavobacteriales bacterium
ACCCACTTACAAACACCAAACCGCCAGCTTTCACCGCTTGTGAGTAGGAAGCAACTGGCTTTGCTGCATCGTCTGTATGAAGGTGTTGTGTCATATGGGATATATTTGCGGCTAATTTGGGGCCAAATCCCCTTACATGCATATACTTCTCTTCGATAATCACGATTCTTTCACCTGGAATCTCGCACATGACCTTGAGCGTGCTGGAGCAGAAGTGAGCGTGTTTAGGGCGGGAGACGTGAGTCGAAGCGTGTATTCATCTAATACGAACCTTCGTGATTTCATTTCCGGGTTTGATGGCGTAGTGTTATCTCCTGGGCCGGGAATGCCTTCAGAAGCGCCAATGTTAATGGAGATTCTGGGGACAGCAATAGACCAGAAGAAGCCTATTCTAGGTGTGTGTTTAGGTTTACAGGCTATTGTAGAACACTTCGGGGGGGAGTTGAGTAATATGGACGAAGTGAAGCACGGGAGAGTGACTAAAGTGGTTTGGTCTGAAGATGGAGACGAGGGGAAGGGCCTATTCAAAGACTTGAAATCTCCATTCGACGTGGGGCTATACCACAGCTGGGTTACGCTAGAAGAAGAATTGCCGGAAGTTTTAAAGATCGAAGCCCGATCTGAACAGGGTTTTATCATGGCTTTACGACACGATTCCCTGCCCATATCGGGCCTCCAATTCCATCCTGAGTCTATACTCACCCCGGATGGGAGGGTGATCTTGAGTAATTGGCTTAGCGAACTAGCTTAGAGAATGAGGCTAGTGAAGCTTATTCATCTCAGCCTCGAAAGTCTCTTTGAAATTTTCATAGTTGTACTCAGCCATTATTCGCTCGTCCTTCGCAAGGCGTTCGTTATAGGCTTGGGCTACTTCTTCACCAGAAAGTTCAATCGCGATATAGCTTACAAATGAACCGTCTGGTTTTTGAGTTAGCTTCTCACACATGATGATTGCACCACGTAATTCTTGGTCTACAACCGTTCTTGCCAAATCGTTGAATGTCTCAGTAACCTCTTCTTTGTTGTTGAACTTCGTTGAATTCACGTAGTTGTCTGTTACTACAGCAAGTGTAGCAGAGATGGTTCTCGCAAGGCGGTTTTCTGCATTCGAACGAGACATCTTCTTCGCGGTTTCGCGGCTCAAACTTTCGCCAGTAGCGGTAGCTCTAAAGTGCTTACTATCACTGTTGAATTCAGAACCAGTACAGTACTCAATGATTTCAATTTCACCGTTTTGCGAAGGTGTAATTGCTTGCGAGCCCTTACAGCCTGCAAGTCCTATGGTGATTGCAAAAACTGCTATTCCAAGGGTTTGAATTTTATTATTCGTTTTCATGATTAATGAATTTATTTCAAATGTTAATAGGCACAGACTGTGCCAAACTACAATTATTTATAAAGCGCCTTCATAAAATTATCGATAAATCTTCCTTTTATCTCTGTACGTGCTTTTCTATATGCCTCATCTCCAGCCTTTCTTCTGTCTAGCTGAACACCTTTAATGCGTTCAAGATTCTTCTGAAGGATTAGTTTCCCCTCAGAATCTTTTAATTCGATGGTTGCGTTTAGGTAAGCGGTGTAAAACCCTGCTCCTTCTCCGCCCGCCTTAGTGTCTGAAAAAACAGTAAGACTAATTACGTCTGGTGAGTCAGTGTTTACAACGTCAACAATCTCCACGCCCTTTTCAATTAGAGCCGCTCTCAAGGCAGAAATCAATACCCCATCCTGCATTGTGCGGCCGAACATCTTTTCCTCACCGACCACATAAACTTGAGGTGCTTCAAGCGTAATAGGTAAAATAAGAGGAGTTGAACTAAGATTCTTTACCAGTGGAGCAAGTGGACTCATAGGGCTCAGAACTTGTGCCAAACTAGAGATATTTACCTCGACCTTGATTTCACTCCTCGTAGTTCCCGGATCGAATCCGTTTAATGGGATAATTGCTTTTCCGTTGCCTGAAGTTGAGGTGCGCCCACGATTAATGATTTCACCTCTGCTGTAGGAGTATTTAAGAGGCATTCCAGAAATAAAATCTACGGATTTGACATCAACGACAAGTTCGCCTGCATAACCGTCATTAAGAGTGAGTATGATTTCAGATGACGCCGAAATTTCAATACCAGCAATTCCATCAGAAACTCCGTTTAACAAAGCTCTGTCCAAATCAAACTCGATTCCATCATCTCCCGTATATGGGTTCAGCTCGCCTAAATACTTAGACATCACATCAAGCCCCATCAAATACCTTTCTATAGCTATAGAAATTGCACCTTCTGATTTTTTGCGTTCAGCATCTAAAAAATGTCCATATGCAATACCCAAAGTGACGCGTTTTCTTTCGGCTAATATCCTTGCGTATTCCGATTTCGAAAGTCTGAAGTAAACAAACACCTCGTTTTCGTTCTCGAATTGGTCTACTAAAGTAAAGCCCTCAAGATCTTCACTTACCGCCGTCTCGATATTAGAAGCGAAGCTCTCCTCAACCCATTTGTTCACCTGCAGTGTCGAAAGCACGGATGAAGATGAGACCTTAACTCTTATCTCCCTAGCGAGTGAATTGAGGGCGTTTTCTTTTGCTACTTCTACAGCAGTGTATGGAAAATCCACTTTTGAAACTCCTGCAATTCCGATGTAATATGATGAGTCTATAGGTCTTTCATAAGTCCAAACAGGTATTATCTCGCCCCCTCCCTTATTCACAGCACACCCACTACCTATCGTAATTACGAATAGAAGTAGAAACGCCCTAGAGAATGAAAGATGTAATAATATTCGTCTCATTTTAACCGATTTACTTTACTCTATCTCTTAGGATAGATTCTATTTCTAGTAAAACTTTAGATGAAATACTTAACGTTACTATGTCGGCCAAAACATTATCGTTTTTCAGATCCCTTCGTTCCCCCATTAAAGCCATTAATTCGTTATGAAGCCTACCCGATGTGTTTACCGACCCGTTTGTATGGGCTCCGTATAGTTTTCGGGCGTTACCACTATATTTCACATAACGAACATCATCGGCAGAGTTAGCTCGCATAGTTTTACTAGAAAGTATCGCCCCGGTCTCCATCGAAATGAGCTTTAGAGTAAATGACATCGACACCTCAGCTGACTGATAGTACTCGGTATATCCGACCGATCTATATTTTACTTCGTAGTGCTTTTTCCCTTCGGAATCAACTGTTTCGATTTGGTATTTTTCGTACCCTCTCTTATTATCGTGTCTAAGTGGTGTTGTAGAAACGCTACATTGAGTGACGGTTCCTTTTAAGATCGCTTTAGCGCCTAAAAGCGATCCGATCTCTAGTTCAGACCCAGAAGTAAGCCCGCTCAGTTCGAGATGTTGTTCCTGAAGTATTAACTCGAGCGACTCTCTATCGACTACGGTCAAAAATGGATCGGTCGATCCTAATAGCGCCTGTTCTACGTACGAGCTAAGCTTCGTATGAACGTTTCTTCGATTCGAGCCATTTTTAAAAGTCATCAAAGCGATAGTGTAACGCCCTGTAACTAGCGCTTCTTCGCGCCTCTCCTCAGCATCTTCGAACGATGAATCTCGGGTCACCACATCATTGTATAATTCGTAAGCTGTTCGAAATAACTCCTCCGACATCGCCTCGTTACCAGACTCGTACTTGGGTTTGCAATACGAATAATCACCAAGTTGTTCGGCATCCTTATAGCCAGGTACTAACGATGTTATTTCTTCGAAAAGATTTAAAGCCTTAGAGTAGTTTCTGCTTTCTAGATGTTCGTTAGCAACGTTATATAGCTCTTCTACGTGAGCGTTTTTCACGTTTTCATATAAAGCTCGTTTCGCTTCAGGGAACGCAAGAACTACCCCGCGAGATTCAACTTTTTTGTAAAAGCTGTCTGCAGATTTGAAGCTAGAGATTGCAGATTCTCTATCCTTTCGGGTAAGGGCCTCGTCGAAAGCGGCGAGATGGCGTGCAAGAATGATTTGGCCTGTACGCTTCAAGCCACTCAATGCATCAGTGTTCTCAGGCTTTTTCGACAAAGCTGTGAAATAATAATCAGCGGCCTGATCCATCATGCCAGCAGCTTCCATCTGAGCGCCTTTCTTTACGTAAGCCTTAGCCCCATTACATCCGGTGATAAAAATGCTTAATGTGAAAGCAGAGAATAATAAAGCGAGAAATGATAATTTTATTTTCATAATGTTCTAATTCGTTGGCAAGATATGCTTTGTAGCTTTTGTTAAGAAAACAATATGTGTGCCATAGTTGAATGTGCAGTGTGAAATGTATCTTGCTGAGTTATATAACGAGAAAAATTTCTTAAATGAAGTCTATTTTAGTTTTAGGTGCAGGAAGGTCGTGTAGCACGCTGATTAAGAGGCTGTTGTCGAGGGCTGATGAATGTGGGTGGAAGGTTGTGGTGGGGGATATCGACCTCGATGTAGCTGTTCAAAAAATTGCAGGTCATCCTATGGGAGAAGCCTTTCAGCTTTCAGCAACCGACAATGAAGAACGCGATAAAAGAATTGCAGTATCCGATATTGTAATGTCTATGGTTCCGCCATTTCTTCACGCTAGCGTTGCTAAAGTTGCGATTGCTGCTGGAGTGCCTGTTATTACACCGAGCTATTTAAGCCCAGAAATGGATGCATTAGATGAGGCAGCGAAAGAGGCGGGTGTACTAGTTCTTAACGAAATTGGTCTCGATCCTGGCATAGATCACATGAGTGCGATGCAGGTAATTGACGAGATAAAAGCTGATGGTGGTAAAATGATAGGATTTGAATCTTATTGTGGAGGGCTTGTTGCTACAGAGTCTGATAATAACCCGTGGCACTATAAAATTTCATGGAATCCAAGAAACATAGTTCTTGCAGGTCAAGGAGGGTCTGCAACTTTTAAGGATAATGGTAGAATTAAACTCGAGCCACCTCATAGAGTATTTCGTCGTTTAAGACCCGTAGATATTGATGGGTGTCTATATAAAGGGTATCCTAACCGTGACTCTTTGGCTTATGAAGATATCTACAATCTTAAGGACGTTAAAACTTTAATAAGAGGTACGCTAAGAGTCGATGGGTTTTGTAGGTCGTGGGATATTTTAGTTCAGTTGGGAATGGTTCGAGATGATGTGCATCTGGTTTGGGACGAGGGGATTTCTTGGAGCGAGTGGACGAGATCTTTCCTTCCAGCTTCGACAGCTTCTATGACCGTGTCGGATGCGATAAACTCGACTGTTGTGAGCGATCACGAAACGAACGAACGTCTAGAGTGGCTCGGGCTATTCGATTTGGAATGTGGCCCTTCTATAACAAGTGGCACACCAGCCCAAATCATTGAAGCGCTACTCGTGGATAAATGGGTTTTAGATGATGGCGACAGAGATATGGTCGTTATGTGGCATAGATTCGAGTTCGAAAAAGACGGAAAAAGATTTGAGAAAACCTCTCAGTTCTCGTTAGAAGGCACGGACTCAATTTACACTGCAATGTCTGATACTGTGGGTCTTCCTATGGCTCTTGCTGCGGAGCATATGCTTGTTGGAGGAGGGTTTGGTCGCGTAGGAGTAGAAATTCCCGTATCTTCGGTTTACTATGAGCCTTTACTACCAAAGCTAAAAGAGCTTGGAATTGTATTTAAAGAAAATTTACGAGAAATAGAGTAAAAGAATGATTTTCTCAGCAACATCCCTTGTGCCGTGGTGGTGTTTTGTATGCATCATTTGTGGTAGTGTGCCTGAATGGCCAGAGGGGGGAGTTGCTAATCGTGATTGGGTGGTCGAAGCATTAGAGTGGAGACTAGATAGAGGAGTAGGGAGGTGTAAGGACGTTATGCCCGTCATCGATGCGTGGACTTTAGAGTGGATCGCTAATAGTTCGGAGATTCGAGTGGAGATTCAAACTGAGAAATGGCCGGTTTTTACAGCGGAGCCGAAATTACAAGGGCCTTTAATCCAAATCATGGCTCTTGAAGAATTAAAAGGTCGAGACTACAACGCAGAGCGAATTTTGAGGAAACTAAGGAGATTTGCAAGGAAGAGCGATGGGGTTTGGTCTGAAGAATTGAAAGAAAAATTCGAGGAAACAAAGAATTTAGGTAAGTAAAGAGGGGACCGAAGCCCCCTCTTATTTTAGATCCCCTCTAATCCATTCAAGGTTTGCAAGTGTGTACATAAATACGGGCCAAGATGGAGAAGGTTACATAAAGTGTGATTATTTTTTTAAGAAAACTCTAATAAAATAAACTTAATTTCGCGGTATGCGCAGTTTCGATATTCCAGATCACTTTAAGAGCCCCATCATCAGTAGGGTCAAGGCACACCGTAAAGCTATGGATGCCAGAAAGTTGGACTTTTCGCCGTCTGTTCTTGATTTCGGTGCTGTTAAGATTCAACTCGCGAGGCATTTCGGGTTCTGTTTCGGTGTAGAAAATGCAATTGAGATTTCATATAAAGCGATTTTCGAGAATCCAGGCAAGCATATTTTTCTTCTAAGCCAAATGATTCACAACCCCGAGGTGAACGAAGATCTATTGAGCCGAGGGGTGAAGTTCTTGATGGATACTGGGGGGAACGAAATTACTCCGATGAGTGAAGTGCAAAGTGAAGACGTAGTTATTATACCGGCTTTCGGGACGACGTTAGAAACTGAGGCACTTCTTAAGGAAATCGGAGTTGATATTAAAAAGTACGATACGACTTGCCCGTTCGTAGAGCGAGTGTGGAAACGATCTTCGAAACTTGGGGGCGATGATTTTACTGTCGTAATTCACGGGAAGCCGACTCACGAAGAGACGAGGGCTACATTTTCGCACGCTTCGAATGCCGGCCCCGCTCTAATAGTGTCAGATCGTGAGGAGGCCGTGATTCTAGCTGAAATTATCAAAGGAACGAGGCCGAGGTCCGATTTTGATCCGATTTTCAAGGGTAGAACAAGCGATGGGTTTGATTTGGTCAAAGACTTGGAAAAAATCGGCGTTGTGAACCAAACAACAATGATTGCATCCGAAACTCAAGAAATTGCAGATATTTTGAAAGCTGCAGCTTCAGATTTTGCAAACACAAAGGATACTCTTTGCTATGCTACGAACGATAATCAGAAAGCGACCTTGGGAGCTTTAGAAGAGGGCGGTGCTGATTTAGTTGTCGTGGTAGGGGGGTATAATAGCTCTAATACGACTCATATTGTAGAAATTTGTGAGAAGCATAAGCCTACATTTTTTATTCGAAACGAGTTAGAATGGGAAGAAAATGGTTCGTTAAATCACTTTAATATTGTGACCAAGAAACGAGAGAACTATCCGAACTTTCTTCGTGGAGAACCATCGCAAATGCCCGAAATTCCTACGATTTTAATTACGAGCGGAGCTTCTTGTCCCGACGCATCTATGGAAAGGGTGCTGCTTAAAATTCTCGAAAAATTTCCCGAGTCAAAAGATGTTGAATCAGTGTTGACTATTTGGGAGTCATAACTTCTCTTTACCCCGTCTCTACTCGTACATTCGTTACATGCAAGCACCTAAGCTTAAAGGAATGTTCCGCAATGTCAGAACTACTCCTCGTTCATTCGTTTTTAAGTCGCGTCATCTCTCTGATGATCGACCTGATTGGGATGAAAGAAAGCGAAGGATAGAACAAGAGATTGCAAAAGAGAATGGGGATGTGTCGCCTGATATAGATGGCCCGTCTAAAATACGATTTAGCAGAAATTCTCGTTCTAATTCAATTAAAACAAGTGCTCGCAAAGCTAACTTAAGGGTCGTCTTAATCGGAGTAGTGTTATTGTTTGTGACATACAGAATCTTGGTTTGGGCTGAGGAGACAGAATTTGGTAAAATGTTAGAATTTATAAGAGATAATGGCTGATTCAATTATTCAATTGTCTAATCATGTAGCAAACCAAATCGCAGCTGGTGAGGTTGTCGCGCGTCCGGCTTCTGTGGTTAAAGAGTTGGTAGAGAATTCTGTAGACGCAGGAGCTGTAACGGTGACTGTGTTAGTGAAGGATGCTGGTCGAACATTAATTCAGGTGATAGACGACGGAAAGGGGATGAGTGAGGAAGATGCCAAGATGTGTTTCTCTCGACATGCCACATCGAAAATTTCGTCTGCTGATGATTTGTTGTCGCTTGTTACGAAGGGCTTTAGAGGGGAGGCGTTGTCATCGATATCAGCGATCTCTCAAGTGGAACTAAAGACGTGTGAGGAGGGCGCTGAGATGGGGGTTAAAGTCCAAATAAGTGGCGAAGAATTCAAAGAAAACGAGCCGATTGCTTGCTCAGTGGGCACTTCGTTTGCAGTAAAAAACCTATTCTTTAACGTTCCAGCACGTAGAAATTTTCTCAAATCAGACCAAGTAGAGTTAAGGCATATCGTTGATGAGTTTCAAAGGGTTGCGATGGCTCATCCGAATATAAGTTTTCGATTGAATAGTAATGGTAACGACCTTTTCAATCTGAAGCCTGGATCTTTGAGAAAACGAGTAGTAGCTATTTTCGGAGCTAAATACGATGAGAGGCTAGTTCCTGTAGACGAAGAAACCGACGTTGTAAAGATTTCGGGCTTTGTAGGGAAGCCGGCTTTCGCGAGGCGTACTAGGGGAGAGCAGTTTTTATTTGTGAATGGGAGGTTTATTAAACACCCCCTCATGCATAGAGCGATTATGATTGCTTTTGAAGGGGTACTTACTCCTGGAAGCTTCCCGCTTTATACTGTTTTTCTCGAAGTTGATCCTTCGAAAATCGATGTGAATATTCACCCGACGAAGGTGGAGGCGAAGTTTGAGGAGGATCAAATCATATTCGCGATGTTACGATCCGCCATTAAGCGCGGTTTAGGAAAGCACAACGTAGCTCCCTCTTTGAACTTCGAGCAAGAGTTGAGTATTTCGATTCCTTTAATTTCCGAAGGGGCAATATTAACGGAGCCGAAAGTGAATGTAAATAAGGATTACAATCCGTTCGAAACGTCAATGTCACCAAAGTCCTCTGGATTTAGTGGATTCAGCACATTTAGTAAGGGCAGTGAAAAGGAGCTAGATGACCTTTACGGGATGCTTGACAATAAGATGTCTGAGCCCAGTCAGAGCCTCGAGGTAAGTTTAGGAGAAGAGTTGGAAGGCGGTTTGGAATTAACAACAGACAAAGTATTTCAGGTTAATAGTAGACTTATTGCGGTTGTGCGGAATGAAGGCGTGGTGGTGGTTAACGTAAAAAGAGCTCATGAGAGAATTCTTTATGAGGGATATATTCTTGCCGGAAGGGGAGGAGGAACGATTGTGTCGCAACGACTTCTTTTTCCGGAGTCAGTTAACCTTGCTAAGGCAGACACTAATTTATTGCTTGAAGCATCTGATATTCTGGAACTCTTCGGGCTTGAGCTATCTGAATCAGAAAGTGGCGAAGTAGAGGTACTAGCTGTGCCTAGTGGTTTAGCAGGGCGTTTGCAAGATTGTTTGGATTCGGTGCTTTCTGCCTTACAGGATGGGACATGGGCTGATGAAGAGGGTAAACGAGAACAATTAGCAAAGGTTTGGGCTGAGGCAGGGGCAGTGAATAGATCGGTAGCCATGACTCCTGAAGAGATGGTGGACTTGGTACAACGTTTGTTTTCTTGCGAGTTGCCCGCCGTAGATGCTTCAGGAAGAGTTGCTTACACTGTGTTTTCATCGGATTTCATTGAAACTAAATTCAAATAATGTTTAATAACGCGACGACGATTGTAAAAAATATCATTATCATTAATGTTATCGTTTTTTTAGGGCAAGGTGCGTTTCCTGAAATGGAGTTTTGGTGTATGGGGCATTATCCAATTTCGCCTGATTTTAGGCCTTGGCAGATCGTCACTCATATGTTTATGCACGGAGGGTTTACTCACTTGCTGTTCAATATGTTCGCTCTATTTGTTTTCGGAAGTGCTCTCGAAAGGGCGTGGGGGCCGAAGCGATTTCTAACCTATTACCTACTGTGCGGAATTGGAGCTTTCTTTTTATATCAATTCACTATAGGTCTTGATATTTATAACCAAATTGGTACGTTCAATCCAGGTCGCGATTTGGGTTGGGTACTAGGGGCGAGTGGTAGTGTTTTCGGATTGTTACTTGGGTTTGGGATGCTTTTTCCAAACACTCAACTTATGCTACTTTTCCCTCCTATTCCGATTAAAGCTAAGTACTTCGTGATAGGATATGGTGTTATAGAATTATTGATGGCATTTAGAAATAGTTCGGGAGATAATGTTGCCCATTTCGCCCACCTTGGAGGAATGTTAATAGGATATATCCTTATCAAAAAGTGGCAGGGTAATCGAAAAACCTTTTATTGATTATGTGGGAAGACATTAAACGAAGTTGGTCTAATGGCGGGATGCTATATAGACTGATCTGGGTAAACGTAGTCGTTTTCATTATTGTCAACGCCACCATCATTCTAACCAAGCTTGGAAGCGTAGAGTTATCGGTGGGGATTAATGATGGATTCGGGCTAGCTACGACTTCTAATACGGCAAAGTTGCTATCGCGACCTTGGTCTGTGGTGACACATATGTTTGTACATATTGATGTGTTCCATCTTCTCATAAATATGATACTTCTTTGGTGGATGGGCCAAATCTACCATGCTGAGGTCGGCTCTCGCCGGCTATTGAGCACATACTTAATGGGAGGATTCGCTGGATTTTTAGTTTATTTCTTTGCTTTCAATTTTCTTCCCGGTCTACAAAATGTTCTTCCTGAAGATACTGTGTCCTATGCTTTAGGAGCGTCTGCTGCAGTAATGTCGATTTTTACCGCTACCGCTACTCTTACTCCGAATCGTAAAATTAGAGTTTTTCTTTTCGGATCGGTAGAGCTTAAGTATATCGCGATGGCGTACGTTCTTTTCGATTATTTCGGGATAAGTCAAGGGGACGGGGTAGATGCCGGAGGCAAGATTGCCCATTTAGGAGGTGCGTTGTTTGGGTATCTTCTCATCACATTAGATAAGCGGGGAATCAATTTAGTGCGTTTTCTTGAGAGTATTATAGACTTGATAATGTCTATTATGCCCACGAAATCGAAGAGTTTCAGAGGAAACAAAGGGGGGCGAAGTACGGGAAAAACAAATTTAAAGTTTTGGCGAAATTTGAATTTTCGTAAAAAACCTCTGCCGAAAACTAGATCGAACTCTACGAAAAGCGATGAGCAGTTTAATTTAGAGAAGAAGGATAGAGAAAAGCGTTTGGACGTAATCCTCGATAAAATTTCAAGACACGGATATGATCATCTAACGAAGGAGGAGAAGAGGTTTCTGTTTACAGAATCGAAAAAGGATTAATAGCTCATGGCGAAGTGGGATGAAAAGAAAAACAAGCGATTTCGTTTAGATAGACTTCTCGTAGCTCCTGCAGGGGCATTGCTCGTGGGAGCGAAACTAGCGGAGGTGATTTCGCCTGAAGTCGTGTCTATTTTTGCGGTTTTCGGGCTGGTTTTTCCGATTGTTTTGCTTGTCTTTTTTGTGGGTATAGCTATGCGGATGCTGAGGGGAGGGATAAAAGAATTGGTTTGGCCTGTGATTTTATTGATATGGATACAACCAAACATTTCTTCTACAATAGGAGGATGGGGGACGTCACCTGATTTTTCTCAGAGCTTACAAGAATTATCAATCGCTACATATAACGTTAGGCGCATGGATGAGTACGAGTGGCTAGAGGGAGATAAGACGAGAGATGAAATTCTCGAGTGGTTAGGCGATAATAGATTCGATGTAATGTGCTTTCAGGAGTTCCCGCCGGCAATGAAAAATAAGGTTTCAAAAGCCATAGGCGGAGCTGAGGTAATGATGGTGGGGTCAGGGGCTGGGCCGGCTACGGCTACGTCTTTGACGGTGTTGAACGTAGAAAAGTGGGTTGCGCCGGGTGAAACTCACCCGCGAGGAATTATTACGGACGTTATTTCCGCGGTCGGACATGATACGATTCGGATTTTCAATGTTCACTTACAATCAGTGGGGTTTGCTAGAAATGATTACGATGCGGTTCGAGAAGGACCCGATGCCGAGCAAAGTAAAAAGCTTTGGGCTAGACTTTCTACAGCATACTCGAAAAGAGCAAGCCAAGCAAAAGCCGTTCGTGAAACTGTCGAAAAGAGTCCTTTCCCAATAGTATTGCTAGGGGATTTCAACGATACCCCAGTTTCATTCACTCTTTCTAAGCTATGTGCTTCTGGCGCAAGCGAATTAACCGATTCATACACATCTGCAGGAGAAGGGTTGGGCGCTACATACGTGGGAGATATTCCTTGGCTAAGAATAGATTATATTCTTAACTCCAATAATTTTAAGACCAAATCTTTCACAACCCATCAAGTCAAATTAAGCGATCATAGGCCTATTTCGGCAACATTAGTTTATTAAAACTAAGCTTTCTCCCCAGTTTGCCACTCAACGACTTTCTGCACACTGGCTTTGAACCAATGGGTGTATTTCTCAGGATGACATTGCAAGTCTAGGAGTAATTCATCTACGGCTACGTATTGAAAATCTGCCACTTCGGTGGGGTTGATTTTAGGTACAGAGTCTGAATTTCCAACTAAAACGTGATCGTACTCCCACTCAGTTATATCACCGTCTAAGTGCGCTTTATATTCGAAGCAGAAGATTTCTTGAACCGCACATTGCATTCCCATTTCTTCCATCAATCTTCTACTCCCAGCTTGATAGATGTCTTCCCCAGGGCGAGGATGACTGCAACATGTGTTTGTCAAAAGTCCTCCGCTGTGATATTTCGAAAGCGCCCTCCTTTGAAGAAGCATATCTCCGGTAGAGTTGAAGATAAATATCGAGAATGCTCTATGTAGAGTCCCACCATTTCTATGAGCCTCCATCTTCTCCATAGTGCCCAATTCTCGGTTCGAGTGGTCAACTAGGATTACTTTTTCCTCATTAGAATTCATTGCGGTGCAAAGGTAGAACTAACTTAGCGGTATGGGAAATCAAAGATTTGATGTTTTGGCTTTCGGGGCACATCCCGATGATGTGGAACTTAGTGCTGGTGGAACCATTGCAAAGATGGTGTCCGAGGGACTTAAAGTATGCCTTGTAGATCTTACTCAGGGAGAACTAGGAACTCGTGGGAGTGCTGATTTGAGGATGAGTGAGGCTGAAGAAGCAGCAAAAATATTAGGAGTGGATGAAAGAATTAATTTAGGCCTCAAGGACGGATTTTTTCAATGCGATGAAGCTTCTTTATTAGAAGTGGTGAGGGTTATAAGGAAGTACAGACCTAAAGTAGTCCTTGCAAACGCCCTCGACGATAGGCACCCCGATCATGGGAAAGGTGCCGAACTCGTCTATCAAGCGTGTTTTCTTTCAGGTTTGGTTAAATGCGAATTAAAAGGTGAAGACTCCTCATTAGAAGTGCACAGACCCGATGCGGTTTATCACTACATCCAAGATTACCAAAGGGTAGCGGATATCGTTGTCGATATTTCAGGATTTGAGGAAGTGAAAATGAATTCTATTCTCGCCTATAAATCGCAATTTTTCGATCCGAACTCTAAGGCTCCTCAAACACCAATCTCCTCGCCAGAATTCCTCGCCCACATAACCGGGCGTAGTAGTAGCATGGGCAGAGAGTGTGGATTCGAGGCAGGTGAGGGCTTCGAAATTAGGCGTCCTGTGGGGGTGAGGTCTCTCCTCGATTTGCTTTAAGCCAAACCGCGATTAATCCCAACGCCTGCACGCAATAGGCACTCGAAGCTGCAAAGGCCGCTCCTAAAACACCGTACTCTGGAATAGTATTCCAGCCTATGATTATCAAAGTAACGAGCCCTAAAGCGGACGTTCTAGCGTTCCATTTATGAAGTCCTATAGCGCTCATGTGATGTGCGATTATGCTCGACGTGGCGCCGGCTAGCATTCCCGGAACGAGGATTCGAAGGGGTAGAGCTATGCCGTCGATTCCGAAAATTAGGGCGTAAATTGATTCTGGAACGAGCGCGGAAAGAAGAGCGAGGGGTAGGGTCATCAGTAAGGTGCGACGTAGGTACGAGATCGTGATAGAATGTCTTTCGAGGTGCGAGGCGGCGGCGGCAACTTCGGTATTTACCATAGGAGCAAGCGCCCTCGCAATAGTCCAAACTGCTTCTACGCCATAGTACACCACAGAATACACTCCTGCGCCTGCACTTCCTATAAAATGGTCGAGCAGAGAAAGGTTAGCTCGATTCGTGAGGAGTTGTAAGATGGACCCGGTAGATCCCTGCGAACCGTAGCGAAATAGGAGAGGAGTGGCCGAGTTTTTATCGGCTATTCCCGATGTAGGTGCCTCCCCCCAATTACCTCTGAGAGATACAAGAGAGAAAATCAGGGATATCCCCAATGCGATAGATAATGCCCACATAAACCCAGTGGGAGTAGTAAATTCGAAGAGGAAATACGCGAGTGAAACGGTGAGGAGAAGAAAAGAGGTTTGGACTATTTGAAGGTGGTTATTCGCACGAATTTTACCCGATGCTATGAGTAGCTGCGAATGGAAAACGACCAAACTCTGTATTAACCCTAGACCAGCCGCGGCATATAACCATTCCTGAGGAATGATTCCGAGCAACACCCCACCTCCAGATGCTACAAAAGCTGATAATACACACCACAAATAAGCCGCCTTCCTGATGTCGGCCGCACGATGGGAGCGCCTCACATAAACGACCGCGCCAGCAGCCACAAACCCCGCCATCCCAGTGACTAGCAGAACCCCGAATTGTAATAACGCCACCTCCCCCAAACCCGATTCCCCAAGAAAATGACTATTCAGGAGCACCGTTCCAAGAGTAGCAACAAGAAGCAAAAGCCTCGAGCCTATCGAATGAGAGATATCAGAGAAAAGCTTCACGGTAGACCTTGTCATATTCTGAAGCGACAGCTTCGACGCTGAAATTATCTATGGCATACTTTCTAATTTTCTCTTTATCGAACCCTGCCTCGCTCCCCATTTCTAAAACAGCTCCCCGAAGATGGCTTTCGTCATCCGCATTAATCAATACCCCTCGTCCGCACCCCTCAGGAATATGTTCGGCTATTCCACCTACGTCAGTAGTAATTACCGGTATTCCAGACGCCCACGCTTCCGCAATTACGCACGGGAAGTTTTCTTTACGGCTGAACAAGATTAAAGCGTCCGCCTGCTTCATGTTCTCGGCGACTTCCTCTAATGGAAGGGGTCCAGAAAATGTTATGCATGGCTCAGAAAGCCCTAGCGAAGCAGCGTAAGTGCGAAGCTTAGAAAGCCTCTCAGTATTACTCCCTCCGATAAACTTCATGCAGAACTTAAAGTCTGGGTGAGAAGTACGTAATGTGGCGAGAGAATGGAGAATTCCTGTAATGTTTTTTTGGGCTTCATCAAGTGAGCTAACGTGTAAAAGCCTCACCCCATTATCCGCAGATATGGCCTTGGTAGAAGGTGTGAAAAGATCTGTGTCCACTACGTTCGGTACAGTCTTGTAATTACTCTCTCCCTTTAAATTCAGCATCTTAAACTCCCTCATCTTCATCCCCAATTGGTCAGTAACAGGACAAAAAGTCGTCGCCTGAGACGCCGTCCTCCTCATTGAAATCCTCCTCCAAAGTGGGATATGCTGCGAGTCATGGTAAGCCGTCCAATGTTCAGTAATCACTAACGGTACATCCCAACGCTCTGCTAAAATTCTTGCCGCCCTCCCCGCAGGAAATGCCACATGTAAGTGCACGATATCGGGCATTGCAATCTCCTCTCCTGGAGCAAGTTTAAGCAACGCTCTGGTGATAGCTCTCACCCCAGGTTTCGTTGCCCGAGGGTATGTTTTCCTCTCCAAAAATCCGTCTCCCTCTAAAACTTCTTTCGTTCCCATCAATGGATTCCCATCAGATACGGGAGATGCGTACCAAACCTCACAATGATGTTTCGTCGCGATAGCCGCAATATGCCTCTTAATAAAGTTCCCCAAAGAATCGTGCACCTTACTTGGATACCAACTCGCGATGTGAAGAACCCTTAAACTATCGGATTTATTGTGAGGTTTTTCCATGACACAAATGTGGGGCATTTACTTGCTCTATCAAAACTCCTGACTATCTTTGCAGTCCCTTCGGGGATATGGTGGGTATAGCTCAGTTGGTTAGAGCACTGGTTTGTGGTACCAGGGGTCGTGGGTTCAAATCCCATTATCCACCCAAAAAATACCTAAAGGTCTCGCGAAAGCGAGGCCTTTTTTTATGAGCGATAGTGTAGCAAGCGAAGCTTGTTTAAGCTATTGAGAAATAAAAAA
The DNA here is from genome assembly GCA_015663855.1 of Flavobacteriales bacterium. GTDB lineage: Bacteria > Bacteroidota > Bacteroidia > Flavobacteriales_D > Sanyastnellaceae > UBA974. The sequence continues at coordinate 16,256 of DQRJ01000170.1, forward strand.
GTGCACTGATCGAAGATCATTGCGGCTTTAGGTGTTTTTTGAAGGCCCGACAGATAATACTGGGATCACGAGCGAAGCGAGTAATCCCTTGAACTAAGATTAGCTCTTTGAATCGTAAATGTTCCGGTAATTCCGACATAACCCGTCCATATCGAAGCCATATCCCACGAACCACTCTTCGCCCATATCGGGGAAGCAAGTGAAATCAACATCATAAGTTCCAGACTTTCTATCGACTAGAGTTACGACTTTCACTACAGCAGGAACTCCTTTTGCGTTCTGATTCCCTCCAGAATTCACCTTCTCCCTCACAGCATCCATAGTCTTTCCAGTATCGACCATATCGTCTACTATGTAAACTCTCTTCCCAGTCAAGTCAATCTCTAGATTTTTCGTAAAGGTCACCCCTCCCGAATTATCCGTACCCACATAAGATCGCGCCCGAATAAAATCCACTTCTATTTCTATCCCCATATCCTTCACTAGATCCGAGAAAAACATAAATGCTCCGTTCAGAACGCAAATCATCACAGGCGGCTTATCACTCCCCGACGCCCTGTGATCCTCCGAAAGCTTATGCGCCATGGCCCTCACCCTCCTCTCAATTTTATACTCCGCGATAATTATTTCCATGGCGGGAAGGTAGGGTTTAGTTCTTTAAACAAACTTGATTTGTGTTAGTTGGATTAATACCCCCTCTTGAGTTCAACCATTGCGATGCGGACTTTGAAATTGAAGTACCAATCGGAGCGGCCTTTCGAGCGGGGGAGTTGGAGATATGGCCGTCGGAAGAACTTCGAGCGGACTCGACGCCGAGATGGCCCAGAGAGTCTTTTACTAAGTCGTTCATCTATTTCGATATGTCGTAGTAACCTTGGTCGTCCTCCGATCTGCAAGAAGTGAAAATGACCACGTATTTATTACTGAGGTGGTGGGGTGAAAGCGAGCATGTAGGTTATTGGTTAAATGGCGATTATGAATATAAGCTTAGTAATATATCAATAAATTTATGTATATTGCCTTTTATACAAAAAACAAAACCAAAATATTTTATTGCTATGAGTAACTATTCCAAATTTTTCTTGTCTTTCATATTTCTTTTCAGCTATGTTTTAGTAGGCTATGCTCAATCTGATTTCTCACAGACTTCTCTCGATAATTTCAACTCTACCACAACTACTGAGACCATACTTACTCAAGTAGAAAATGGTTTGGGACTAGGACTAACGGTAACAGGAGATGATGACGATGATTGTGAGGGTTTTTCCTTTTGTGGAGATGGTACTATGTGGGATCCAGAAACAAGCACCTGTGTCGCCTCATCTTGTTTAGGAGATTTGAATGAAGATGGTCATATTCAATTAAATGATTTATTAGACTTACTAAGCATTTATGGGACGTTTTGCGACTAAAATGCATATTATGATTCCCTTTTCTTTAAAAAGGTATTAAGAATTACAGACCCTAGTATTAAAAAGGCTCCGAGATAGAAGCGGGTCGACATCACCTCTTCCTCGCCAAAGATTAAGACTGCGAGGATGATGGCGTAGATGGGCTCGAGATTTACTGCGACCGAGGTGGTGAAAGGGGTTAGAACTTTCATTACTGAAGTGAACGCTATGAAAGCGAACGAAGTGGCGATGATAGCGAGGATAGCGATTAGGAGCCAATCTTGAGACGAGATGACGAAAAAGGAAGAGGTAATGTCGCCACGAAATAGTAGGAAGATGAAAATAACGGTAGCGGCTGAGATAAGTTCTACGAGTGAGATGTTACTGGCGTCATGAGATTTAATGAGAACGCCATTGAGAGTGGCGAACAATGAGGCGAAAAAAGCGGAGATGATACCAAGGATTATCCCTTCGTGGTAGGTAGTGTCGAAACTGAAAATGGTCGCTACCCCTAAAAGGACGATAAAGGCAACTAGGAGCTCGCGCCAGTCGAGCTTACGTCTGAAGATAAGTGGCTCTAGGAAGCCCACGAACATAGGGCTGAGGGCTAGCATCGTAAGAGCGACACTGACATTGCTGGCCTTTATGGAAGCGAAAAATGTAGACCAGTGAATGGCGACGAGGAGGCCCACGAAGGAGATTTGGGCTAATTCCTTGAAAGACTTCTTGGAAACTTTGCCCCGTAATTTGAGCCAAATATAAATCGCCACACCGCCGATGAGCGTGCGCCAGAAAACTAAAGGGATCGCGTTGAGGGTGATGAGCTTGCCCAAGATGCCAGTGAAACCGAAGATTATCACCACGAAATGCATTAAGAAGAGGTTCTTCGTGAGTGTTGAAAATTTGTGGGAGGACATATGGCGAAGATATTACGATTCGATTTGTATCTTTTGGCAAAATAATAATATATGTGTTCGATAACAGCGTTGTTAGATCTTGAGGGGAAGGGCAGTGAAAGCGAGATTCGAGGGGTCGCACTAGAAATTTCTAAACGTCAGAGGCATAGAGGACCGGACTGGTCTGGGGTGTTTCAGCACGAAAATGCTGTGCTGGTTCACGAGAGGTTAGCAATCGTCGATGTAAGTAGCGGGGCTCAACCGCTGATAGATAGGGAGACCGGGAGTGCGCTTGCTGTAAATGGGGAGATTTACAATCATAAAAACTTGAGGGCGAAGGGCAAGTCGGGGTCTAAGTCGGGGTCGTATTCTTATCAAACAGGTAGCGATTGTGAGGTGATTTTAGCGCTGTATCGTGAGTTGGGGAGGGATTTGGTGCACGAACTTGAAGGGATGTACGCCTTCGTGTTGTACGACCCGAAAGCGGACTTTTGGTTAGTGGGACGGGACCCGATAGGGATAATACCACTTTATTACGGACATGATAAGGAGGGAAGGTTGATAGTAGCGTCGGAAATGAAAGCTCTGTCAGATGTTTGTGACGATGTTTCGGAATTCCCGCCGGGATGTACATTCCAGAAGGGAGATGAAGAGCCCGTAAAGTATTTTAAGGAGGATTGGATGGAGTACGACGATCTACCTATGGTTGAGTATAAACCCGAGGAAATGAAAGCCCAACTCGAGAAGGCAGTGAAATCTCATCTCATGGGCGATGTTCCATACGGTTTGCTGATAAGTGGTGGTTTAGATTCAAGTGTGATTGCGGCTATTGCGCAGCAGTATTCATCTAAAAGGGTGGACGATGATGGTGCTTCGGACGCTTGGTGGCCGAGCATTCATAGTTTCAGCATAGGACTTGAGGGGTCGCCCGACCTTGCGGCTGCGAAGAAGGTCGCGGACGATATAGGAACGGTTCATCACTCTCTAATATTCACAATTCAAGAGGGACTCGACGCTCTCGACGAGGTGGTGAGGCACATAGAGACTTACGATGTGACGACCATCAGAGCGTCCACACCTATGTATTTGATGGCTCGTCAGATCAAGGCGATGGGTATTAAAATGGTCCTTTCCGGGGAGGGGGCTGATGAGCTTCTGGGGGGATATTTATATTTCCATTTGGCACCAAACCCTAAAGAGTTCCATGAAGAAACAGTCCGCAAAGTGCTGGCACTTAGTAAGTACGATTGCTCTAGAGCGAATAAGTCTATGATGGCTTGGGGGATAGAGGCGAGAGTGCCTTTCTTGGATAAGCCATTCGTAGATTATGCTATGCGATTAGATCCTAAAGTAAAAATGGGGGGTGAAGGGAGGATAGAAAAACACATTCTTAGGGAAGCTTTTCAAGGAGATTTACCAGAAGAAATACTATGGCGCCAAAAGGAGCAATTTTCTGATGGAGTAGGGTATGGGTGGATAGATGGTTTAAAAGATTACGCAGAAAAAATGGTCTCTGATAGCGAGTTAGAGAGAGCGTCCGTTAGATTTCCGATTAATACTCCAGACTCGAAAGAGGGCTATTTCTACAGAACCATTTTCGAAAAACATTATCCCTCAGCGGCTTGTGCTGCGATAATTCCGGGTGGGAAAACAGTAGCGTGTAGTACAGAGAAAGCTTTGGAATGGAGTGAGTCCTTAAGCAACTTGAACGATCCTTCTGGACGTGCCGTGAAGTCCGTTCATAAAGATGGCTACTAAGTGAATGCTAGTAGCTAGTACTAGTCGCTAGTCGCTAATCTTTCGTGCGAATTCCGTTGACGTATTTGGCGATGACTTTTATCGAGTCGGTCTCCTGAGCACCCTTAAAATCAGTCAAGTCCTGCGTCGTAATTAACTCGTTGTAAGCCCTTAGCATCGGCTCCGAAGTAGGCAAGTAAGACCAGTGCCATTTCTCTTCGTTGTAGCCAGTTCGGGCTTTATGTCCCGAAGTTGATTCCTTCGAGGTGTAAACTTGCTTAAAACCAAACTCGCTTGCGCATCGGTCTAGGAATTCATAAACTTCGTATCCTTCGGCCGATTCGAAATATGAATTTTCGAGGGAGTTGAAGTCTATATCGGTGCCCCAATGATGGCGCGAAGTGCCGGGCATAGAACTGTACGTAAGGATATCGACAGCTTTATCAAATTCGTCCCACCCCATATAACGAGGGCGTTCCCACTTGCGTTCCCAAATAGATCTTTGGTGCGAAAATGTCCTAGTTCCACTCAAAATAACAAGCTCGATACCTTCATCTAAAGCTGCCTCCCTCAATTTTTCGAATGCGACCAAAACCTCGCTTCTCAAATAAATCCCCGCCCGTGAAGAGAACTCTTCTGGGACTAAAGAAAATGCCGGATGGGAAGACGGTGTGATTTGGCCTAAAAGCTCCTCCTTAGGATACTCAGGCGACTGCGCCAAAAAACTTAAAGTAATAACGAGTTGAACGCAAAAAATGAGCGCCAACTTCGCGGACTTCATCATCTAGTGAACTCCTTTCGCAGCTAGGTAACGCTCCGCATCGAGTGCAGCCATACATCCAGATCCAGCAGCTGTAACCGCTTGCTTGTAAACCTTGTCTGCACAATCTCCACTCCAAAACACTCCTTCTACATTTGTAAGTGATGTTCCAGGAGTTGCTTGGACTATATATCCTTGATCGTCAAGATTTAGGTAGTTTGCGAAAATGCTTGTGTTAGGGGTGTGGCCGATAGCTACGAAGAATCCGGTAATAGCTAATTCCTCTTCTTTTCCTGTAATGTTATTGCGAAATCTTACTCCCTCAACTCCTTCAACTCCAAGAACTTCCACGGTTTCAGTATTGTAACGAATGTCGATATTGTCAATAGCTTTTACTCGGTTTTGCATCGCCTTAGAAGCGCGCATCTCTTCTTTTCTAACTAACATCGTGACTTTATTACAAAGCTTAGCGAGGTAACTAGCTTCCTCACATGCCGAATCACCAGCTCCTACAAGTACTACATCTTGACCTCTATAGAAAAACCCATCACAAACAGCGCAAGCACTTACTCCACCACCGATATCGCGCAGTCTAAGTTCACTCTCAAGCCCTAGCCATTTTGCAGAAGCTCCAGTTGAAATAATTACAATGTTTGCGTGAATCTCATGAGCATCCTTTCCTTCTCCAACCCAAACCTTATGAATTTCTCCTTCGCCAGAAAAATCAACATTAGTTACCCAACCTGATCTTACATCAGTATCGAAACGCTTCGCTTGAGATTCTAAGTCTATCATCATCTGTGGACCGTTCACACCATCAGCGTACCCAGGGAAATTGTCTACTTCGGTAGTTTCCATGAGTTGGCCTCCAGGCTGAGATCCTTGGTATAAAACAGGCTTCATATCGGCACGTGCTGCGTATATAGCGGCAGTAAATCCTGCTGGCCCTGATCCGATGATTAAACAGTTTACTTTTTCTGGAGTATTCATGTTCTAGCTTTAGTTGAATTTCTTCTTTCTTGGAAGCCCAAATTTACACTTTCTTTTACCTATAACAAGTAACATTTGTTACTTCCTACTAAGTCTTAGGTCTAGGGCGACAAATTCATCCCATAGCGGGTCGTCTTGCGGAGGAGCGATGATGGTAACGGCCTCGTGTTTTACTGGGTGAACGAAGTCGATACGGCGTGCGTGTAGATGCACTGAAGCGTTATCGTTAGTGTTTCGAGCCCCGTACTTGACGTCGCCCTTTATAGGGGACCCTAGTGATGCTAGGGTTACTCGGATTTGGTGGTGTCGTCCCGATTTAGGTAAGACCTCAACGAACGTGTAATGGTCGCTTTCGCCTAGTACGTTGTACATGAGCTCGGCCTCACGTCTGTCTTCACCTGGCTTAGAGTGGGCGAAGCTTTTATTTTGCTTGGAGTTTTTCTTGAGAAAGTTTACTATATGCCCGCTGGGAGGGTGAATAGTAGGTTTTACGACAGCCCAGTAAGTTTTTTGGACTTCTCTATGTCGGAACATAGTAGTAAGTCTTGAGAGTGCTTTTGAAGTTTTTGCGTACAAGATCACTCCACTTACTGGTCGGTCTAGTCGATGGACAGTTCCTATAAATGCTTTCCCGGGCTTATTGTACTTCTTTGCTACGTATTCCGCCACTACTTCGCATAAGCTCTTGTCGCCTTTTCCGTCGCCCTGGATAATGTCGCTTGAGCGCTTATTTATCGCAATGATGTGATTATCCTCGTAAAGAACTTGAAGAGTAGAAGCCTTACTCATTATGATAGGCTTTTTAGGTTGCTTCACGAACTTTCGGGAGGCGTCGGACTTATTTGAGTCGAAACTATCTTGTTTGAGGCGGCTCATTTTTCGAAACTTAGTACTGCTCGTCTTTAGAAGGGAAATCTCGAGAACGTACGTCGCTAACGTAGTTTTGGATGGCGCTTAGCATTTGGTCTCCCATATCAAGGTAACGACGGAGAAAACGAGGAGAGAATTCCTGTGTGATTCCGAGCATATCGTGTAGTACGAGGACCTGACCATCGCAATCCGCACCCGCTCCAATTCCTATTGTGGGACATTCTACCGAGGCAGTAACTTCCCTGGCTAAATTAGCTGGGATTTTTTCGAATACGATAGCGAAACATCCTATGTCGTTGAGCATTTGAGCGTCTTCGCGAAGGTGGATTGCCTCCTGCTCTTCTTTAGCACGGACAGTGTAAGTACCGAATTTGTATATAGATTGTGGAGTCAAACCGAGGTGTCCCATTACCGGAATTCCTGCGGATAAAATCCTCTCGATAGATTCGCGAACCTCACGACCTCCCTCTAATTTCACTGCGTGGGCGCCACTTTCTTTCATAATCCGAATCGCACTATTAAGAGCTTCCTTAGAATTACCTTGGTAAGTTCCGAACGGTAAATCCACTACCACTAAAGCTCTCTTTGCACCGCGAACGACGGAAGAGGCGTGATAGATCATTTGGTCTAAAGTGATGGGAAGGGTGGTTTCATGACCAGCCATAACGTTTGATGCACTATCACCGACGAGTATGATGTCAATGCCCGCCTGGTCTACCAAACGAGTCATGGAGTAATCGTAAGCAGTCAACATGGCGATGCGCTCGCCGTTCTGCTTCATCTTGTGTAACACTTGCGTCGTAATGCGCTTAGCTTCTTTATGGACACTCATTATTGACTTGTGAGTTAATTCATTAATGTTATTGCGAAGTTAATCTTCTATTCTAAACCCACAACAATCCATCTAACTTTACACTAGTGCTTGCCAAATATATATGGCATAACAGGTCAAATAAATTGCCCCGTGCAATCTGCTTATCTTCTTGCCTATTTTAAGGATAGGGTAGAGTAGGGCAGTGGTGCCAAGCATCCACCAGAAATCGCCTGCTATCATGTTCGGGTCTACGCTGATATCTACAATTACAGATGACGCTCCTAAAACTAAAAGGATATTCATAATGTTTGACCCGATGATGTTTCCAATACCTAAATCCGATTGGCCTTTTAATGCCGCGGTAACTGAAGCAACAATCTCGGGAACGCTTGTTCCGAATGCGACTACAGTCACACCTATTATATGCTCGCTAATCCCAAATCTATGCGCCATTTCCGAGGCTCCCTCAACGAAGAGTCCCGCGCCGTAGTACAGAAGAATGCACCCAATTACAATCCACAACATAAGTAAGCCGTAGTTCCTCTTTGCGTATTGATTAAGCTCCTCTCCTCCAGGGGAGTCGGGTTCGGAATTCTCTTCAAGACTTTCCTTCTCCATTTTACTTTTCATTTTCCGGCTCCTCATCACTTGAACGACCATATAAAAAGTCATCCCCGATAAAAATATAACGCCGTCAAGTCTAGAGTAAACACCATCTAATGAGAGTGAAACGAAAAGAAGAGTCACTACCATTAATATCGGCCAATCCATTTTCAATAACTGCTTATCGATTTTCAGAGGTCTTACTAAAGCAGTCAGCCCTAAAGCAAGCCCCAGGTTAGCGATATTAGACCCCACAACATTCCCGACCGCTATCCCCACCGAGCCACTCCAAGCCGCTTGCATCGAAGCGAAAAGTTCGGGAGATGATGTTCCTATTGCAACAACAGTAAGTCCCACAATCAAAGGCGGAATGTTCGCTCTAATAGCAAGCCCGGACGAATTTCGAACTAGTGTTTCCCCTCCTAAAACAAGGAGCGCTAATCCGATTACAAGTAACGCATAAGGGCTGTTTACAATAGCCTCGAAAGAAGCTATCATTTGTGTGTGTCTTTTTCGGTGGACTCGTTATTTGAGGCTGACTTTTTGTTTTCCCCTGAGTCGCCTTCATTCCCTTTGCTTGAATGCTTTGCCGAGCTACTAGGTTGCGATCTTAAATCTGTCGCCTTTTTAAAGTCCGACTTTATATCGTTAGTTCCTTTCAAAATCTCCCTCTGAATATCATCTGTAGCACTCCTGAAATGTCTTATTCCTTCACCCATAGTCTTAGCAAGAGACGGTATTCCCTTCGCCCCGAAGAGCAAGAGATAAATCACGAAGATGAATATAATTTCAGTCGATCCCATTTAGAACTATGTAGGTCGTAAAAGTACTCACGAAAACTCCCTTACCCAACTAAATAAAGAAGGGCCCCACGAAAAATTTGGTGGAGCCCTTAATAGCATTGGTTTTGGTTAACACATGCTAAATCTTATTGTTAAATCAACCTGGGTAAAGAGCTCCCCAAGCAAGTAGGAAGTCAAGTAGATCCTGCACCTGAATGTGTCCGTCACCATTGAAGTCAGGACAAGGGGTGTATTTACAAGTACCATCCTCAACGTTCGAAATAGGGTTGAAGTTGAGAGCTTCAGAGTCGGTACATCCAGAGAACACACAGAAACCTCCGTCTGTTGTAGCTGTCGCGTCGAAGTTGAGAGCTAATGGATACATACATCCTTCGCCTGGGTAGCAAGCTGCGGCGGCATCTCCCTCAGCGAATCCAGTTCCTTCTAAGAGTACTGAGTTATCGAATGGTGTGATGTCACATGCTTCTTGAGCCCAAACTTGACCATTGTAATCTGGAGCATAAGATCCAAACACAATCAACAGCTCGAGAAGGTCTTGAAGTTGAACAGTTCCATCTCCGTTGAAGTCAGCATTGAACGGAACGTCTGTACAAATTGCGTCTCCTGATTCGTTCGCGTATGGATTATAGCTAGTGAATTCGTTATCGGTACAACCTTCGAATAGACAACTTCCATCTTCAAGACTTGCTGTCGAATCGAAGTTGATCGCAGTACTGTATGTACAACCGCTACAACCATCGTAGAAACAACTTCCGTTGTCGTCAGTTGCTGAGGCGTCGTAGTTACAAGCGCATACGTCGGTACATCCAGCGACCTCATCGTCATCACAAATACCATCGCCATCTGCATCGGCCAAACAATTTCCGTCACAATCGTACCCATCCTCAGCGAAGTAACAACTTCCATCATCGTAGTTAGCGGCAGCGTCGTAGTTACAAGCTCCTGCGTCAGTACAACCTGTGAAAATACAAGATGTGAATTCACAAGATCCGTCATCGATAGTTGCGGTAGCATCGTAGTTACATGCTTGAGGTATAGTACAACCGTAGCAATCGTAGGTACAAGAACCATCGTCGTCAGTTGCTCCTGAACTGAAGTTACATGCCTCAGGATCAGTACAACCGTCTATTTCATATTCATCACATATTCCGTCACCATCAGCATCGTTCACGCAATCACCGTTACAATCGTATGGTGCATTTGCAAACACACAA
>DQRJ01000042.1 GCA_015663855.1 Flavobacteriales bacterium
ATGCATCTAGGACGTTTCCGTCACAATCACAATCACCGTCCGCGATTCCACCTCCACCACAAACACCACACTCGTCTAAGACGTTTCCGTCACAGTCACAAGCGCCTTCTGCGATTCCAGCTCCACCACAAACACCACACTCGTCTAGGACGTTTCCGTCACAATCACACTCTCCTTCAGCTATGTTTACACAAGAACCATCGTCCACAGTTGCTTCAATATCATAGTTGCAAGCTGTTGCATCAGTACACCCAAGAGGATTAGAGAATAAAATTGGTAGAACGTCTCGCCACTCTTGACTTTGATCAGCATTCATAAAGATCTGAAGCTGCATTTGGCCTGAAATATCACCATCAGTAGTAAGCTGAGCGACTAAAATTTTCAAGTCAGCTCCGGCAAATGAAGGTAGGTCAGCAGCAGCAGCACCAGGGAAAGGTGAGAACCAAGCAGCACCCGTAGCATCATTAATAATCATGTTATTACCAGCTGCGAAGTCCGCAAATGGATCGGTTTCACCGGTCACCGAACTAACGGTTACTCCATCCGAAGAGTTTTCAGCACCAATGGTGAGCCAACTATCGAAAGCCAAGTCAGGGAAAATAGCGTAAAAGGCTGTATTTGCCTCGGATCCAAATGTTACACCTAGTGGATCTTGATGCCAAGATGTAGTAGAGTTCAGTTCGAAAACGTGTTCGTCATCTCCTGAAACAGAAGATAAATAGTCAGTCTCGTTGAGACAGTTGATATAAAGCCTCCATGTTGTTTGGCCATCTAGTGAACCTCCAATATGTGTGGTGACTTCTTCTGCGCCTAACCAGTAACCTTCAGGTGCAGGCATGAAAATACCTGGAGCTAAAGGACTGTTTTGAGCAAAAATGCTGCTTAAACAAAATAAAGCAAGGATGATACTAATATTAAATCGCATTGTACAAGTGTTTGATAGAACGTCGTTTTTAGGATATTTTTTAGTTTCTTTTTATTGCGGAATAATTTGAATTCGGAGCATTGAATGATGGCCCGCGCATTAAAAAGAGATTAAAGAGCATAACGCCAAAGATAACTCATAATTAGATACGTCGACTAAATAATGTGTTTAGTCGAAGCGTATAATAGGGTTATCTAAGTAGTGATGTTAATCAAAACGTTGTAAATCAAATGGTTAATTATCAAACTATATATAATAATATAATTGATAATCTAGCAAACTATGTTAACTATTCTCCCAGGAACGACAATTACTTTGCGAATTTCGCGTCCGTCCATCTGCTTTTTCGTGCGGTCGTCGGCGAGGACTAGAGTCTCGATTTCGTCCTTAGAAGTGGCTGTGGGTAGAGTGAGTTTGAATCGCACTTTGCCGTTGAATGAAACGGGGTAAACGACTTCGTCTGCGATGAGGTATGCGGGGTTCGCTTTAGGCCAAACCGAATCGATCACAAGGCCTGCGCCGCCAATCTTGGTCCATACTTCTTCGGCTAGGTGCGGAGCGTACGGACTGAGCAAGGTTATGAGGGGCCGTAAAGCACTGAAGGAGCGTGGCGTGTCGAGATCGTTGAGTTCGTTCACAGCGATCATCAGGGCACTTACTACTGTATTAAAGGCGTGTCGTTCTAAGTCGGTTGTTACTTTATCGATAGCTTGGTGAACGATTCGAAGTTCTGGTTTCGAAGGATCGATGTCTGATGCCGAGTCGATAAGACGCGAGATTTTGCGAAGGAAGTTATGTACTCCCGAGATACCTTGAGTATCCCACGGTTTAGATTGCGTGAGAGGCCCAAGGAACATTTCGTAGCAACGAAGGGTGTCGGCCCCGTACTTTTCAACGAGCTCGTCAGGGGTTTGGACGTTGTACTTCGATTTCGACATCTTCTCAACCTCATGACCACACGTATATGTATCGTCTTCTCCAAGTACGAACTCTGCATTTGCGAACTCTACTCTCCACTTGCGGAATCCCTCAAGGTCGAGCTTATCATTATCTACAAGCGCAATATCAACATGTAACCTCTGAGTCTTAAAGTCCTTCCTTTTCTCGAATGTAACGAACTTCTCTGTCCCTTGAATTCGGTAAACGAAGCTAGACCTCCCTAGAATCATCCCCTGATTAATCATGGTTTTGAAGGGTTCGTCGAAAGAGATTAGGTCTAAATCGCATAAAAATTTGGTCCAAAACCTAGAATACAACAAGTGCCCAGTCGTGTGTTCCGCGCCGCCAACGTACAAATCGACCTGCCCCCAATAATCGGATTTCTCGCGCGCGCAGAACTCTTTATTGTTGTTGGGGTCCATGTAGCGGAGGAAGTACCAAGACGACCCAGCCCAACCCGGCATAGTGTTCGTCTCCATTCGGTCTCCTTTAAATACGGGCCAATCTTCACGTTTCGCTCGAGCTAAAGGTGGTTCACCATCAGTAGTCGGCAAGTAAGCATCTACTGTGGGAAGGGTTACGGTCTCTTCCTCGATAAGTTGAGGGATGTCGTTCTCGTAGTAGATAGGGAAGGGTTCTCCCCAGTATCGTTGGCGAGAAAAAACAGCGTCTCGTAAACGGTAATTAATACGTCTCTCGCCGAATCCGTCTTTTTCCAGTAGGTCTAATGCGGCAGGGACAGACAGCTTTTTTGCAAGCCCGTCGAGTGAACCGGAATTTTTTAGCTGTGCGGTGTCATTACTGCAGACCTCGGTGTTTGTGTCGTACCCTTCGAAAATATCTGGGATTTCGATTGAGAAATGTTGAGCGAATTTCCAGTCGCGTTCATCTCCAGCCGGTACAGCCATAATCGCCCCAGTTCCGTAACCTGCTAGTACATACTCTGCTATATAAACTGGAATTTCGCGACCTGTTAATGGGTGGATAACGCTTCCTCCAAGAGCTATTCCCGAAATTTCTTTTTCCCCTTGACGTTCGCGCTCACTTTTGCGAGAAGCGGTCAAGACGTATTCCTCAACGGCAGCTTTATTCACGTCCGAAGTAAAGTTCGTTACGAGCTTATGCTCTGGAGCGAGAACCATAAAGCTCACCCCGTACAAGGTGTCGGGTCTAGTTGTAAATACATCGACAACGCAGTCACTTGCTGAACCCGCACCAGAAAAACGTACCGAAGCTCCCTCGGAGCGACCGACCCAATTTCTTTGGGCTTCCTTAATACTGTCCGTCCAGTTTACTTCTTCAAGACCGGAAATCAATCTGTCGGCATAAGCTGTAATGCGCATCATCCATTGGCGCATCGTTTTCTTCTCAACGGGATGCCCTCCTCTTTCCGATAAACCGTCTTTTACTTCGTCATTAGCCAGAACCGTACCTAACTCGGGACACCAATTCACCTCGGAATTAGCGAGATAAGCAAGACGGAATTGCATAAGGATGGCATTACGTGCTTGTTTGGACATAGAATTCCAGTCAGTAGCCGTAAAAGTCCCCGCAAAGTGCTCTCCGAAGTGAGGGAACAGACTCATATCTAGGCCTTTCCACCATTCATCGTCGCAAGAAGCAGTTATAGAATAATTCCCATTGTTCGAAAACGCCTCTTCTAACTCCGACAGTGGCTTAGCTCGCCCGGCCTCAACGTCGTACCAACTTTCAAATAACTTCCCGAAAATCCATTGCGTCCATCTATAGTACGACGGCTCCGATGTACGAATCTCTCGACTCCAATCGAACGCGAACCCGATTTGCTTCATTTGCTCACGATAACGAGTAATATTCGTTTCCGTCGTAATAGCAGGGTGCTGTCCTGTCGCAATCGCGTATTGTTCCGCCGGCAATCCGAAGCTATCAAACCCCATTGGGTGCAGCACGTTGAACCCGCAGTGCCTCTTGTACCGCGCGATCACGTCTGATGCGATGTACCCCAGTGGGTGTCCCACGTGTAATCCGGCTCCGGATGGGTACGGAAACATATCTAAGGCGTAGAATTTGGGCTTTTCCCCCGATTCTTTCACCTCGTAAGATTTTTTTTCAGACCAAACCCCTTGCCACTGCTTTTCTATGCTGCGAAAATCGTATTCCATATTGGCGCGTAAAGTTAAACAAGAGGCAACCCGAATAGATTTTTTGCGTCAATTAAATGTAGACTAATGGTAAATGTATGCTAATGGACCGTACACCCCAATCGATACACAATATGGTTAAGTCAGTTCTCTGGCGTGTTCCTTCTAGGGACACTAAAAAGAATGTTTACTTAACCTTTGACGATGGCCCCCATCCTCATCTAACTCCTTGGGTTATGGAAAGACTCAAAGAAGCGGGCGATTTAAGAGCGACCTTTTTTTGTGTCGGTAAACAAGCGGCAAAACATCCAGAAATCGTTCAAAAATTAAGATTTGCGGGTCACGAAATAGCAAATCATAGTCAAGGACATGAGAGCGGATGGTCCACTTCTAGAAAGTCGTACCTACGATCTTATCTCGAATGCGAAGAAGAACTCGGTAGCACACGTAGATTCCGCCCGCCATATGGTCGAATCACCCCTAAACAAGTGAAAGCTCTAACTGCGAGAACTCAAGTAGTAATGTGGGACGTTCTATCTGGCGACTTCGACAGATCTCGTTCAGGCTTCGATTGTCTAAAGTCCCTAAAAAAGCTCACTCGCCCCGGCTCGATTGTCGTTTTTCACGATAACGACAAAGCCGCCCCTCGATTATTGTACGCTCTACCACAATATCTAAAGTGGCTAGCAGAAAATGATTACAACGTACTTCCCTTACCAGAAAACATTCCCGTAAATAAAGGGAAAAAGTGGATAGGAGGGCATGCAGGCCAAGCCAGTGTAGGACGATCAGATTCGCAGTAAATTCAGGAAACCCTCGTACTAACTCACGGAAGCCTCGCGCAACATCTTCAGCTTAGCTTTTATCTCCTCTACCTCTAGTTTATAGGACTTAATAGACTTCTCGGCGTGATCTCTAATCGACTGGGCTCCCTTTCCGGTGAATCGCTCCATATTCTCCTCGGTTTGGATTATACGAGTGTTAAGACGATTTATCTTGTCACGAAGAATAGCTTGCTCACGGCGTAAATCATTCCCACCACCACCACCACCATTCCCACCCCTTGAAAGCTTATCGATTCGATTCTGATAGCTAGCAACAGAACGCTCAGATCTCTGAGCACTTAACGCATCGTAATGCTTATCCATTGCTTTAGTAAAACGATCTGAGATTCCCTCAAACGCTTTGCGAGGCACGAATCCAATCTTACGCCACTCTCCAGAAAACTCTTTCAAAGTATTCAAATCCCCAGCTCTATTGTCAGAAATCACGAACCCTTCAACCTTTTCAAGTAGAGTACTCTTCAAGCCCAAATTCACTTTTTCTTCAGCGTTTCTATCTGCGAACTGTGCTTTTTTCGCTTTGAAGAATACGTCTTGAGCTTTATGAAAACGTTTCCAAAGTCTATGCTCATCTCCAGGAGGACAAGTGCCAGCAGATTTCCAATTCTTCTGCAACTCTAGCATAGCCAGAGTAGTATTCTTCCAGTCGGTGTTATCCTTCAACCCTTCGGCCTTCTCACATAAACTTAGCTTTTCTTTTTTCGCATCCTTTCCCTCCTCTTTCATCTTGTCGTAGAAGACTTGCTTCTTCCCGAAGAAAACATCAGAAAGCTCACGGAATTGTTTCCAAAGAGCTTCATTGTGTTCTTTTCCAGCAAAGCCGATATCTTTCCAGCCATTCTGCATCTCAATTACGGTTTTCGTAACTACTTGCCAAGCTTTATGACCCGCTTCAACTTCTTCTGTGAGCAAGTTTCTTAGCTTTTCAATCAATGCTTCTTTAGCAACCTTATGCTCAACGAACCCTTCGCGGATTTTATCATAATGAGCTTTAACCTCATCGAAAACAGGTCTAGTAATACTGAAAAAGGTATCAGACATCTCTTGGTACGTCTCACGAGGAGATGGCCCTATGTCTAACCACAGCTTCTGTATTTCACGAGCCGACTTTTCTTTCAGTTTTAAATCCTCTATTGCCTCAATCTCCTTCGCTTGCTCAATTAAAGCAAGTTTCTTCTTGTGATTTATCTGTAAATCGTGCTCTTGAAGCTGCTTGTAAATGTTGATGTTGTAGAAAAACTCATCTCTGAGACGATGATATTCGTCATGAATTTCTTTGTAACGATCACCAGGAACATCCCCCAGTCCTTCCCATTCTTCACGGACTTCATTGAAGGCGCTGAAAGCTTTACCGATATTCTCCTCTTCCTGAATAGTGTTGCGAAGTTTCTCAAGTAGCGCTTCTTTCAAGACCAAATTTCCTCTTTGTTCCTCAGCTATCTTAGCCTTATAAGCTTTCTCTCTCTCCTTGAAACTCTTAGAGAGTTCTTCCACGAGAGCTTCTTCTTCCGAAGGGCTGTAAATAAATGATTCGTCGAGTTCGTGCTCTTCTTTTTCCCAAACATCGCGTTGGCGACGAACCTCATCTTGTGTGAGGGCGTGGAAGGATTGTATGGCACTGCGCACATCCTTTCGGATGGCTTCCAGATCTTCGTTTCCGAGTAGATCTTGGATACGTTGCAAAAGTTCAGACCGCATAACGGTTATAAAATGGGTGTTATTAGTCTTGCAAATATCGTCTATCTAGAGCCACCTTTGGAGATAATTTTGAAGCAAATAATGAATTGGGAAGAAAAAATCAGGCGTTGGTGCGCTAGAAGCGAGCGTTCAAGGGCAGAAGTGCTTAAGAGATTATCGGAATGGGAGGTCTTAGCATCGGATGCTCAACAATATCTTGAACACCTTGAATCTACTGACTTTGTAAACCAAACCCGTTTTCTTTCTGCCTTCACTCACGACCATTTCATTCTTAAGAATTGGGGGCCTTTAAAGATTAGAAAAGGCCTTTATGAAAAAGGCTGCACATCGTCAGAAATTTCGTCAGCTTTAGAAGTTCTCACTCCCGATCTTGTCTCAAAAAAGCTGCGTGAGGTAATTTCCTCACGTAAAATAACTCACCCGCAAGAGCTCGCAACGAATAAACCCCGTCTTATACGCCACCTTCAATCCCGGGGGTTCCCACTGGATTTAATTATCTCCACTTTAGTCACTCCCTTACAATCTTAAGTTAGCTACTTTTACAGCATGCTTACTATTGACTCCATCGAAGCCCTTGCTGTTCGTGTCGAAGACCTTCGTGGTTATTTAAACATTGAGCATAAGAGGATGGAGGTAAATGAGGATGAGAAACAAACTCACGATCCTGAGTTTTGGAATGATTCCAAAAAGGCAGAGCAAGTGATGAAGCAGATCCGCTCAAAAAAGACCTGGGTCACGAAATTCGACGAGTGCGCAACGCAGGTTGAGGACCTCTCTGTCCTTTTCGAATTCATGAAAGCTGGTGAGGAAGAACCTGCCGAAGTTGACGCTGCCTACGCTGAATCTCTCAAAGCAATCGAGGCCCTCGAGTTTCAAAACATGCTTTCATCAGAAGAGGACTCCCTCAACGCCGTTATGCAAATTACTTCAGGTGCTGGAGGAACTGAAAGTTGTGACTGGGCATCAATGCTGATGCGCATGTACCGAATGTATGGCGATAAGGCAGGATTCAAAGTCCGTGAACTTCAACTTCAAGAGGGCGACCCTGCCGGCATCAAGCAAGTAACATTAGAATTTGAAGGCGAGTTCGCATACGGAATGCTCAAGGGCGAGAACGGCGTACACCGCCTAGTCCGCATTAGCCCCTTCGATTCCCAGGCCCGCCGCCATACCTCGTTCGTTTCAGTTTACGTCTACCCCCTCGTCGATGATACCATAGAAATCCATGTGAATCCCGCGGATATCACTTGGGACACCTTCCGTTCTGGAGGTGCTGGAGGCCAAAACGTAAACAAAGTTGAAACAGGTGTTCGTGTACGTCACGCTCCTACAGGTATCGTAATCGAGAATACAGAAACTAGATCCCAACTCGGTAACCGCGAGAAGGCGATGCAACTTCTCAAATCCCAACTTTTCGAACTCGAACGTGCTCGTCTCAACGAAGCTCGCGACGAAATCGAAGCGGGAAAAAAGAAAATCGAGTGGGGTTCTCAAATCCGATCTTACGTTATGCAGCCATATAAAATGGTCAAGGACGTACGCACTGGTCACGAAACCTCAAACGTAGATGCCGTTATGAACGGCGAAATCGACGGTTTCCTTAAAGCATTCCTTATGCAAGCAGGCGCCGCCGCAAACGCAACCCCCGAATAATCCACCCACACTATGTCAGATATCTCGACAGATTTCCGTATTGAAAAAGACACCCTTGGAGAAGTTCAAGTTCCGTCAAATGTCCTTTGGGGAGCCCAAACCGAACGCTCTCGCAACAATTTCCGTATCGGAGATCCATCTTCGATGCCTCTCGAAATAGTTTATGCTTTCGCACACCTAAAGCGTGCGGCTGCCATCACGAACTGCGAGTGTGGAATCCTATCTAAAGAAATCCGAGACCTCATATCTACAGCTTGTGCAGAAATTCTAGACGGTAAGCACGACGATCAATTCCCGCTTGTTATTTGGCAAACTGGTTCGGGAACCCAGTCGAACATGAACGTAAACGAAGTTGTAGCAAATCGTTGTCATCAACTTACGGGAGGTACTCTCGGTCAGGGAACTCGACCAGTCCACCCTAACGACGACGTTAATAAGAGTCAATCTTCGAACGATACATTCCCGACAGCAATGCATGTCGCAGCTTACACCCTCATCCTAGAAACTACTCTACCAGGTATCGAGAGACTTCGTCAAGCCCTCCAATCTAAATCCGAGGAGTTCGACTCTATAGTAAAAATCGGTCGCACACACCTTATGGACGCTACCCCGCTCACCCTCGGGCAGGAGTTCTCAGGTTATGTCGCTCAGCTAGACTACGGCATGCGCTCCCTCCGTTACTCCCTCGCTCACCTATCTGAGCTTGCTCTAGGAGGAACCGCAGTCGGGACCGGTATCAATACCCCTCCCGGCTACTCCGAAAAAGTCGCCGCCCATATCGCCTCATCTACGAACCACCCATTCATTACCGCCCCTAACAAGTTCGAGGCCCTCGCCGCCCACGATGCGGTCGTAGAATCTCATGGCGCCCTCCGCCAGCTCGCGGTCTCCCTAAACAAGATCGCTAACGACATCCGAATGATGGGCTCGGGCCCACGTTCCGCCATCGGCGAACTCCAACTCCCCGCTAACGAGCCCGGCTCTTCCATCATGCCCGGAAAGGTCAACCCTACTCAGTGCGAGGCGCTAACTATGGTTTGCGCCCAAGTTATCGGTAATGATGTCGCCATAGCCGTAGGCGGTACCCAAGGTCACTACGAGCTCAACGTATTCAAGCCTATGATGGCTCGCAACATCCTCGAATCGGCCCGCCTCCTCGGCGACGGCGCCCTTTCTTTCGCTACGAACTGCGTAGAAGGCATCACAGCTAACGAACCGCGTATCGCCGCCCTAGTAGACAACAGCCTTATGCTCGTTACGGCCCTCAACACAAAAATAGGTTACTACAAATCTGCCGAAATCGCAGGCAAAGCTCACACCGAAGGCACTACCCTTCGCCAGGCCGCTCTTTCTCTAGGTTACCTTACAGCAGATGAATATGACGCTTGGGTAGTCCCTGGCGATATGATCGGGAGGTAGAGTACCTCCACTCCCTACTTTCGAGTATCGTCAAGTCCTCCGACTAGCTCTTTTACCCATTGTTCGTCTGTTTTAGGACAAATCAATAGAGCGTCATCTGTGTCGACGACGATAAAGTCGTTCAGGCC
>DQRJ01000083.1 GCA_015663855.1 Flavobacteriales bacterium
ACACGTATAATAGTCTCAATACCTATTCCATTTGGGTCCCCTGCCGTTAATCCTATGCGCATAAGTTGTGTTTTTATGAAGACCAAAGGTAGCTACATAGTTACGTAACTTCGTCTCATATGTTCAGCCTCGTAAATAGACTAGTTTTATTAATCCTAAGTGTAGTGTGTTGTGTTACAACGGCGAGTGCTACGCATAATAGGGCGGGAGAAATCACGTACAAGCACGTTGATGGATTAACCTATGAGGTGCTGATAACGACATATACTAAGGCTTCGGCATTGGCAGATAGGCCTACGTTATATCTTACTTGGGGAGATGAGAATGGTTTGGATATGGATTCGTTAGAAAGGGAATCTATTAATATACTGATAGGCGATATTAAGGTGAATACTTATCGAGGTACTCATACTTATGGTGGGCCTGGAGAGTTTGAGATTAAGGTGGAAGACCCTAATAGAAATGAGGGAGTGTTGAATATGGTGGGGTCGGTAGACACACCGTTTGCGATAAGATCGCTTCTGATTATAGATCCTCAGGCTGGGCATAATAATAGCGTGCAGTTGTTAAATCCGGCAACGGAAAATGCGTGCTTAAACCGAGAGTGGATTCATAACCCGGCAGCTTTTGACGAAGATGGAGATCTATTAACATTCACTCTAGTTGCGTGCCGAGGATTTAATGGCGAGCCCATACCTACTTATATATTTCCAGATGAAGTTAGTCCGGCGAATGACTTGTTCGAAATTGACGAGTTTACGGGGGATGTAGTTTGGTATAGCCCACAGATCGTAGGGGAATACAACATCGCGATACGAGTCGAAGAGTGGAGGGAAGTTGGGGGCATTTTACGGAAAGTGGGAGAAGTTGTGCGCGACATGCAGATCGACGTACAAGTCTGCGCGAACCAACCCCCAGAAGTCGCAGAGCAACCCGATACCTGCATCGTGGCGGGTTCATTCCTGACCTGGTATGTAAACGCGAACGATCCCGATGGCGATAATATCACACTCAACGCTGTAGGAGGACCCATTAGCGAAGTTGCGAACCCAGCAATTTTCACGAATCTGGGAGGAGGGATAGGAGAGTTCGCTTGGGCACCGACCTGCGCCGAAGTACGCCTCGCCCCATACCAAATCATATTTAAAGCTACCGATCAAGGCCAAGCCGTACCTCTAACCGACATCTCAACCGCATATGTGAGAATTGTCGCGCCCGCAGTAGAAAACGTCGTAGTCGAGCCAGTGGGGAATACAATGCTCTTGAGTTGGAATGGCGGAGTTTGTAGTGATGAGTTAGAAAGTTGGCAAAGAGAGGCAGGATTTCATGATGTTTACAGGAAGTTAGAATCTTCGGAGTGGGACCCTACGGTTTGTGAGACAGGCGTACCTTCTGATATCGGGTACGAGTTAATTGCGAGCCCTCCTAACCTTGGATTTACCACCTATGTTGATGAGGACCTTCTATCATTCGGAGCTACGTATTGTTATAGAATCGTCATGAGATTTGAGGACGATTCCGAATCTCTTTCTAGCGATGAAGTTTGCGCCACCATTGTAAAGGACGTTCCTGTTATGACTCACGCTGACGTCCTCGATACTGGACTAGGCGGGAGTGTTAATGTCGGTTGGTCTCCTCCCACTGAAATGGATACGATAGCCTTTCCGGGCCCATACTATTTCAAGGTATTCCGAGACGGTATCGAGATTGCTTTGACGTCTGATTCCAGTTTCGTCGATTCACCGGTTGATACTCAGTCTTCGATAATCGTCTACAAAGTAGAAGCGTGGTCTGAAACGATAGCTGGCGATCAATTAATCGGAGTAAGCCTTCCTGTTACGACACCTTTTTTATCTCTAACCCCCAATGATAATCGTATCGATTTAGGGCTACGAGCCACTGTAACGTGGTCTAACAGGACGTTTTATATCTCAAGAAAAGTCGAATTAGACGTAGAAGATTACGCTGCGTTAGATACTGTGGTTTGGGATGGAGCATTCCCGATTGTAACCACCATTCTTTACACAGATACAGGCCTCGTGAATGGAGTTTCCTACTGTTATAAAGTTGTGTGCGAAGGAGATTATGATGGTGAAGGAGTAGAATCGCCTCTACTGAATTCATCCCAAACCTCTTGTGCCACTCCTTATGATTTTACTCCCCCGTGCCCCCCTACTTTAGTAGTAAAAGCTGATTGTCCAAAAGAAATAGACGACATTAGTTGGAGTGGATCAGTTGAATGTGCTGACGATGTGATGGGCTACATCCTTTATTGGGCTCCTTTCGAGGGAGATACGCTCAAGCCGTATGCCTGGTTCGAATACGAGGACGGTTTCGAATTAGACACAACTTTCACATTCAATGAAAATGAAATTGAAGGTAGCATTGCGGGATGCTTTGCCATCACTGCGCTTGATAGCCTTAATGTGGGGCCTGGTGGCGACTTGAGGCGTAACGAAAGTGAGTTTTCTAATATCGTTTGTGTCGATAATTGTCCTTTTTATTTCCTGCCAAACATATTCACTCCCAACCAAGACGGCATGAACGACCTCTTTCGTGCTTTTCCATGGAAATTCATAGAGAGTGTGGACGTTGTCATCCACAATCGTTGGGGCGAAGCGGTCTTTACTACGCACGATCCAAATGTAAATTGGGATGGTACTCACTTTGAATCAGGCGAACTTTTACCTGACGGAGTTTACTACTTCACTGCTATAGCTTACACTCGCCGTTTGTCAGGAATTGTACCCGAAAAATTCTCTGGAAACCTTCAACTTGCAGGTGGTAGAGGAATTATAATCGAATAAGAAAATCAAATGTTTACTGGAATAGTTGAAAACACAGGGGTTATTGATGAGATCGTTAAAGATGGTACTAACGTACATTTCACGCTTTCTTGCCCTTTTTCCTCGGAGCTGAAAATAGACCAAAGCGTAGCCCATGACGGCACCTGTCTTACTGTCGTAAAATGTGATTCAGATCGCTATACAGTAACAGCTATCGAGGAAACTCTACTACGAACTTGCCTTCGGGATTGGTCTGTGGGGGATGTAGTAAACCTCGAACGATGCTTACGTCTTGGTGATCGTCTCGACGGACATATGGTTCAAGGGCACGTTGATACTACGGGCACGCTGTTAAGTGCTGAATCTAGAGATGGCTCTCACGTATTGAAGTTCTCACATCCGATATCTGACGATAATCCTGAGTGGATGACGGTCTCTAAAGGATCGATTACGATAAACGGAATTTCCCTTACCGTTGTCGAAAGTTCGGCTGGAGCGTTTTCTGTTGCGATGATTCCTTATACATGGACGGAAACGAACATGCATAAACTAGAGCCGGGAGATACCGTAAATCTCGAGTTCGACATATTCGGGAAGTACATAACGAAAATGCTCGGCGATAGAGCTTAATTACTTCTTTCTAAGCTCGAAGTTCTGACCGAGGTAAACGCGTCGAACATGCTCGTCCGTAGCGAGAGATTCAGCTGTGCCCTCTTTAAGTATCTTCCCTTCAAATAGAAGGTAGGCACGATCTGTGATGTGTAGAGTTTCCTGCACGTTATGATCGGTAATTAAAATTCCGATGCCTTTATTACTGAGCTGTTCGACGATTCGTTGGATGTCCTCTACAGCAATGGGGTCTACCCCCGCAAATGGTTCGTCGAGTAGAATAAAGGTCGGGTCGCAAGCGAGGGCGCGCGCAATTTCTGTACGTCGTCTTTCCCCTCCAGACAGAACATTTCCCATACTCTTTCGCACCTTCTGTAAACCAAACTCTTCTAAAAGCGATTCGAGTTTATCTCGCTGCTCCGATTTAGAAAAACCCTGAATTTCTAGAATAGCAGTGATATTATCTTCCACAGAAAGAGCTCTAAATACAGAGGGTTCTTGAGGTAAGTAACCTATACCGCGACGGGCTCTCTCGTGCATCGGTAATTGAGTAAGCTCCTCCTTTCCGAGGAAAACTCGCCCTAAGTCCGGTTTCACTAAACCTACTACGGCATAGAATGAAGTGGTCTTGCCGGCTCCGTTTGGTCCAAGCAGTCCCACAACTTCGCCAGGTTCAACGAAAAAGGTTACATCATTTACAACCTTGCGTCCGCCGTAGCTTTTCACAAGACCTTCTGCGCGTAATGCTTTTGATGCTATTTCCATGTTGTAAAATTACGACTCTTAAAGTTCAACGGCTATTCCTACACGCAACCCACCCCATCCAGACCCATCCCTCATCCCCTCAACGGTTTCAGTTAGGCGAATATGATAATCGATACGAATAAAATGAAATATATTTTCAAGCCCGATAACAGCCTCTGCATAAATTCCGTTCAATCCTGATGTGCCTTCTGGAAGAGAAATTAACTCTTCGTGTCGGGTATCCCAAGATCCATATACTCCCTTTATCCCTACAACTTCACGCAATTCTGCCCGACGAATAAAAGGAATACGGTTCAGTATTGCCCCCTCACCATGCCATTCAACACTCGCACGCACCCATTTATCGGTTACAAACTCGAAATACCTTAGAAGGTTGAATGAAGGTTGAATTGAAATTACTGTTTCGTTTGCCGGCTGAAGTTCCATCAGAGCGAAAGGCGCAGTACCGGTGTACATTCCGCCTGTCGTATTCCATCGTACTCTTCCCATAGGGCCAAACCTCAGCTTCCCCTCCAACTCCAAAGTATATCGATTGTATCGATATTGCGATTTAGCAATTCCCTTCCACGCTTGAGTTGTAGTTGCCGTTATAATAGGAAAACGAGATCCTAGTGACACTCTGTCAAAAGCCCCACTTACGAATTTCTCACCGTGAGCGTACCTCAGCTGAAGTGTACTTTCAGCAGTGATTAATGTTGCATTTCCATCAGGATCTGTCGGAAGTGGGAATTCTAATAACCCCTTAGGTACAACTTCTCTATGCCTAATTTCTGCAAAAGCATTCCACCCCGACCCGAATTCTGCTAAAAAACTTCCCTCTGTTTTCCGTACTTCCGCTAGATTCTGTTGGCCTCCCTCTATGCTCAAAGCTGAGTTAAAAACGTTTCCCTGATCGAAAAAGCCTAACATTCCCAGTTGCTCCATGTCTTTGCTATGAGAGACATACCATTCTAAACGAGGGGTCTTTCTTTGAAGCCACGTAATTTCCGCTCCGTATTTCCAACTTTCATCTTTAGTACCGTAGGCTAGGAATGCTTTGGGCAAGAAGGTGCGACTGAAATCGTTACTCGTTTCTATGCCTAATCTCCATCTATTACCTTCTACTGCATTACGAGAATATGAGTAATACCAAGGCCCAAGCTCAATATTTCCAATAAGCATATTCCCCGATGCTAGCCCATATATTAATCCTGTTAGGAATTTATACTGCTTCATCGATGTTACTGAATCGGCCATTTCGTAAATGTTTGTCTCCTTTAAAAGCAATGGTTTTGGACGCAAATTCACCCACTCCTCTTCAAGAACTTCATTGCTCCCTTCCGCAAAACTCATGTCTCTTTTTGAAGTCCAAACCTCTTTCGGCCACTTCTGGGCAAACTCAAAATCGGAATACACATTAGTGGTTCTGCCATAAATCCCTAGCCCACCATTAGTAATCGCCATATCCATTACATCCTCTTGGCGGACTAATAACCAATGGTCGTCTATGAGTTCATAGTTCTGCTTCCATCTTAAAGCTCGGATGTAATTGATATTCGAACCTTCACTTACTTTGGCCTCAACCATTGTTAACGCAAGGCTCAGGGTGTCAATCCACATTTCACCCTCAAATGTCATTTCTCCTCTTCGACGTGGGACGAAAGCCATGTGAAAAGTGGGTCTTTCGTTGATTAATAGGGTGTCAAGTATGTAATATCGATAATGTAGGTTTCCTCTGTCGTGAAGAGGGCTTGTGAACGCTTTGTCGAGTAGAAGAAGTTGGTTTTCGTAGAGATTAATCTTCAAAAATTCTGCAGATACTGACGAAGTGCTTTGGCCGTCTTCAAGCCATGTGGCTCTCGCTGCATACACTCGTTTTTCACCACGTCGGGGCTTGTTTTGTGTCCTGACGGTACCTATTGATTCTGAAATAAATAGGGGTAGAGCTACCCTTGCGTCGCTTGAGTCTAATGCATCCCAAACCCATCCAAACGCTCCCCACAACCTTCTTCCGGGTAATTTTTCAGGTACGTCATTCAAGTCTATTTGAAGTCTCTCGTGGAAATTATAGCTTACAGCTGGGATTAATGCTGGGTTGTTGAGCGGCTTTGCGTCAGCGACTCTCTGCATCAAAGGTTTTGCAGGGTTTTCTTTCTCGTTTTCGTCCGGCCTTATTACAGCAGCTGCTAACTCGAAACTTTTTGCTTCAAGCGCAATATCAATTTTTTGGCGTACTTGCTTTTGTATAGGAATACTCTGTGATGCATATCCTATAAACGAGACGTTAATCCGCCCGACATTTCTTTCGGTTTCAATCGAATATTCACCCTTGACATTGGTCATAGTCCCGACGGGAGTGCCTTGGAAACTTATATTTACGTAGGGTAGAGCTTTACCGGAGCTACCGTCAAAGACACGGCCAGAGACGGAAGTGGTTTGTCCTAAAGCAGAAATATCCACTAAACAAATGAGCGCTATGAAGACAGAGATTACCTTCAATTAGGACATATTATTTTGGCGTTTTTCACGACGCTTTTCCTCACGCTTTGCAATAACAATACCTAATTCATATAGACCTAGAACCGGGAGCGATACCATAATCTGGCTTGTAATGTCTGGCGGTGTGATAATAGCTGACAGAACGAGTATCCCCACAAGAGAGTGCTTACGGTATTTCCTTAACCCCTCAGCAGTCACTACTCCGGCTCGTGCTAGAAAGAAAATTAGGACGGGCAATTGAAAAATTAGCCCAGCCGCGAATGATATTGTAGCGACCGTCTTCACGTACGACATTACGCCAATTCTAGCCGCTACATCGCCTAGTTCGTAGTGACCTAGAAATTGCAGCGAAAGAGGGACGATACCCCAATATCCAAACGCCACTCCGAAAAAGAAAAGCACCGACGATGCTGCTCCAGCTCCCCTCGCCGCTTTCTTCTCTGTCGACTTCAATGCGGGCTTTATAAACGCCCATAGCTGCATGATTACGAACGGAAAAGAGATAATCACTCCCCCGATAATTGAGACGATGATGTGAGCGGTGAAGTTCCCCATCATCGTGGTGTTGATCAATTCGTAAGTGATATCCTTCACGCACAATTTATCCCCTGCACCGATAAATTCCGAAAT
>DQRJ01000131.1 GCA_015663855.1 Flavobacteriales bacterium
CCAAATCCGGCAGCTGGTCTTCATCCGAAAACGCTGCTGAAGTGGTCAACAAAAGCCCGTCATTTCTGTAAAGACTGAGCATAAGCCCGTGTACATCGGCTAATTCACAAATATGGTCTGTGAAAATCGTGGAGATACTGTCCTCGGACAGGCTTCCTCCGTGTCTTTCAATAACATAATCTAAGCTTCGGCCTAAAGCAGCCTCTTTTCTAAGTAAGCGTTGATTGTTATAGGCGACTTCTTGCTGTTGGGAATAATCGTAAGCTACTATTGCTGTAGATGCTAACGCAACTAAAACAACAACTAACATTCCTAAAAAAATTCTGATTCTTAAACCCATTAGAGCAATCTAAGTACTAAAATCGGGCCAAAAAACTTTTTACGCCCCTAATGCCTCGGACCCGGCAACAATTTCAAGAATCTCCGTTGTAATAGAGGCCTGACGAGCCTTGTTGTATGAAATCTTAAGCTCTT
Source organism: Flavobacteriales bacterium (assembly GCA_015663855.1). Taxonomy (GTDB): domain Bacteria; phylum Bacteroidota; class Bacteroidia; order Flavobacteriales_D; family Sanyastnellaceae; genus UBA974. The sequence goes on from DQRJ01000131.1 coordinate 475, forward strand.
GCAAGAGGTCTCCCGCATTCTCCGTTGCAGAATGCATCGCGGTCATTCTAGCTCCATGCTCGGCAGCGTTACTGTCTAACAAGGCTTTGTATAGCTGAACCTTTAGGGCGTTTGGTAGAATATTCTCAACTATTTCCTCTCTGCTCGGTTCTAGGATATAGTCTGTTGAGGTCGTTTCATCCGAAACAGGTAGTAGAGGGAGATAGGGCTCATGAGTCGGTATTTGAACGGCAGCGTTTTTGAACTGACTGTACGATAATTCAACGGAGTCCCATTGTTTAGTAACAAAGCCGTTCATAATGGTTTGGGCTATCTCTGAAACCGTATCAAAGTCTAGGTTATCAAATACTGTTAATGCGGCGTCTCCGAACCCTTCGGCAAACGAATAGCCTTCTCTCTCGAAAGATTCAAATGCCTTCTTGCCAAGGGGCAAAACAAATACCTCTGAGCCATTTTCTTGATGTTTCGCAATAGCCGTATTTGCAATTTTCATGCTATTGTTGTTGAAACCACCGCATAGTCCACGGTTTGAAGTTATCGCAACAACTAAGGCCTTGTTTATCTTTCTTTCTTCTGAAAAAACTCCATCTGAAGAGTCTAACGTAGCGCTAACATTAGCTAAAATAGCTTGGATTTTTTCTGCATAAGGACGCATGCGGGTGATGGCGTCTTGGGCGCGGCGCAACTTGGCCGCAGACACCATTTTCATAGCAGACGTGATTTGCATCGTGTTCTGAACCGAACCGATACGCTCTCTTACTTCTTTTAATCCTCCAGCCATTTTTGTCTAGGTTATGCGTAACGAGCTGTCATCTCTTTTGCAGCAGACTCAAGAACGCTAGTTTCTGCGTCAGAGTATTTACCGTTTTTGAGAGCGTCAAGTGTATCCGCGTGTTTAGCTCTAAGGTATTCGAGGAACTCTTTCTCAAATTGCTTAATCTTATTTAGAGGAACGTTTTTCAATAAGTCTTTCGTTCCGCAATAAATCATCGCAACCTGCTCTTCAACGGGTAGAGGAGAGTTAAGGTCTTGCTTTAGGATTTCAACATTACGAGCTCCCTTATCAAGGATGGCTTTTGTTGCGTCATCAAGGTCTGAACCAAACTTAGAAAACGCTTCAAGCTCACGATATTGAGCTTGGTCTAGCTTCAATGTTCCCGCCACCTTCTTCATTGACTTAATCTGCGCTGACCCTCCTACGCGGCTCACAGAGATTCCAACGTTTATCGCTGGACGAATCCCCGAAAGAAATAGATTTGACTCAAGGAAGATCTGACCGTCAGTAATCGAAATTACGTTAGTCGGAATATATGCACTTACATCACCAGCTTGAGTTTCAATAATAGGTAGGGCTGTTAAAGATCCCCCTCCTTTTACAATTCCCTTAAGAGACTCTGGTAGATCGTTCATCTTCTTTGCGATGCTGTCTTCCGAAATAACTTTCGCTGCTCGCTCTAAAAGACGAGAGTGAAGGTAGAAAACGTCTCCTGGGTATGCCTCACGGCCTGGAGGACGACGAAGAAGTAAGCTCACTTCACGATAAGCTACCGCTTGCTTTGAAAGGTCATCATATACAACTAGGGCAGCCCGGCCTGTATCTCTGAAAAACTCCCCTACAGCTGCACCCGTAAACGGAGCGTAGAACTGAAGTGGAGCAGGGTCTGATGCTGTCGCAGCAACAATAACTGTATAGGCCATTGCTCCGGCTTCTTCAAGCATTTTAACAATCCCTGCTACCGTAGATCCTTTTTGGCCTATGGCGACGTAGATACAGAAAACTGGCTCTCCGGCGTCGTAGAATTCCTTCTGATTTATGATTGTATCAAGAGCTACTGTTGATTTACCCGTTTGACGGTCACCAATAATAAGCTCACGTTGTCCCCTTCCAATAGGAATCATCGAGTCAATCGCTTTTATCCCTGTTTGAAGAGGTTCCGCAACTGGTTGACGGAAAATTACACCTGGAGCTTTGCGCTCAATCGGCATTTCATACAGCTCGCCTTGGATGGGGCCTTTACCGTCTATAGGTTCGCCTAGAGTGTTTATTACACGTCCTAGAAGGCCTTCTCCTGCCTTAATTGATGCAATAGTTCCCGTTCTTTTTACAGAACTTCCTTCTTTTATGTCTTTCGATGGTTCAAGCAGTACGGCGCCGACGTTATCTTCCTCTAGGTTGAGGACGATTGCACGCACACCGTTATCAAATTCGATGAGCTCACCGGATTGAACGTTACTTAAACCGTAAATGCGGGCAATTCCGTCACCTACTTGAAGGACTGTACCGACTTCTTCTAGTTCAGCCGCAGACTTAACACCTGCTAATTGCTCGCGTAGAATTGAAGATACTTCTGCTGGATTGATTTCAGCCATGAGATTTTCTTTTAAGCCTAGAGTTCAGGCTCGTAATCGTGTTCAGATAGTTTCCGGCGCAACGTACTTAGTTGGCGCTTTAGTGAAGCGTCGATCTGTTTATCGTCTAGGGTTAAAATATATCCTCCTAGAAGTGTGGGATCGACCGTTTCTTTAAGGTCTACTTCTCCGTCATGAAGCTTAGCCACTTCGGCTAAAATCTTCTCTCGGGAAGAGTCATCCAATTGTGTTGCAGAGCAAACCTCTGCGATTTGAATGTTTTTAATGATGCGAATTTGGGCAAGCGCTTCCTCAACGATTGTTGGTAGAAGAGCTTCTCTTCCCTTGGTAACAAGAATGTTAATGAATCCAAGAGTTAATTCGCTTAAACCGTCTTTAAAAATGGCCTCAAGTACTGCCTTTTTCTTGTGCGGTTTAACAATAGGGCTAGCCAGCAACATCTCGAATTCACGAGAAGCTTCAATTAACGACGAGATCGTGTGGAGTTCTGACTCTACAAGATCTAGCTCGTTCCTGTCGGAAGCTAAGCCAAGTAATGCCTTGGCATATCTGGATGAAACTCGCTTGCTAGCCATAGTTTTAGTTCAGTGTTGATTCGCTAATAAGCTTGTCAACTAGTGTTTTCTGCTTATCTAGATCAGATAATTCGTCCCGAATTAATTTCTCCGCGATATCAATAGACAGTTTAGCAACTTCAGCTTTTAATTCCGCGACAGCAGACTTGCGTTCGGTTTGAATAGCAACTCGCGCCGCATCAACCTCTTTAGAGGCCTCTGTTTTAGCTCTAGCTTTCGCATCCGAGACGATTTTGTTAGCCATGTCTCGAGACTCCTTCATCATTTGATCACGTGAAACACGTGCCTCCTGCAAAAGGCGCTCGTTGTCCGAGTTAAGATCCGCCATCTCCTCTCTTGCTCTATCCGCAGAAAGGAGTGCGTTACTTATACTTTCCTCGCGATCAGCAAGTGCTTTTAGGATAGGCCCCCAAGCTAGTTTTCTTAAAATAAAGAGAACCATCAAGAAGGACAAAGTCGCCCAAAATACTGTCCCGAAAGCGGGTGTTAACAGCGTGCCCATCAGGTTATCCTAAAACTACAAGTAGACAAATGATGATTCCGAAAAGGGCAACACCCTCAACTAGCGCCGCCGCAAGAATCATGTTAGCACGAAGATCGTCTGAAGACTCCGGTTGGCGAGCCATTGACTCAAGCGCCCCTTTACCGATTAGTCCTACGCCGATTCCAGCGCCAATAGCAGCAGCTCCTGCTCCAAGTGCCGCGAGTCCGTGGCCTGTATTAATTTCAAAAAGAATGTTCAATAATTCCATTATGGGTTATTTTTTAGATAGTTATAATCAATGATGTGGTTCTTGGGTAGCATCTGCAAAGTAGATAGCGGCAAGAAGAGTAAAAACGTATGCTTGAAGGAATGCTACAAGTAGCTCCAGAAAATACATGAAGATCATAAACAGGGTAGAAAACACCCCCATGCCTATGCCTGCGACGCCTCCATAGTTTTGGTTAAAGATGAAGACTAGACTAACAAACGATAAAATAATGATATGCCCTGCTGACATATTCGCCGTTAGTCGAATCATAAGTACCGTAGGCTTAAGAAACATGCCGAATACTTCAATTGGAACCACTAACAACTTAACTAGGTTTGGCACCCCAGGAGGCCAAAACAAGTGTCCCCAGTAATGCTTGTTTCCATTTACTGTGGTAATAAAGAAGACCACAAACGCCAAAACAATAGTAACACCTATGGTTCCTGTGATGTTAAAGCCCCCGATAAATGGTACCAATCCTAATAGGTTGCTGGCAACAATAAAGAAGAAGGTTGTGAGTAGAAATGGGAGGAATTTATCAGACTTTGTTTTACCGATAATAGGCACGGCGATGTCATCTCTTACGAATAAAACTAAGGGCTCAAGAACATTTGCAAGTCCCGAAGGGGCTTTGCCGGGATTCTTCGAATAGCTCTTTGCCATAGCTCGGAGCATAAAGATGAGCATAGAGAATATGAACAGCATTCCAAACACGGATTTCGTAATCGAAATGTCCCAAAATGCCTCGCCTCCCTCAGATCTTAGCCCTGTTTCTGGATCTTTAATATATACCGTTCCTGTTGATGGGCCTGTCGCTGTTTTAATTGCGTGGACGTCGTGTGGGTCACCGTCTGAAGAAAACGCGCTGCTCATAAACACATCAAAACCCTTTCCTTCAACATAGATGATCATAGGAAGCGGTGCGCTAACATTTCCGAAAAAATGAATCTCGTTAGCGTCAGATATGTGGTGGATTATGTATTCTCCAGCGATGAACTCGTCATGAGCGTCATGCGTGTCATGAGCGTCATGGGTGCTGTGTGACATTTGCTCATGAGGCTCTTCGCCATCGTGCCCGTCTGTTTGGGCAAAGGCAATAATTGAAGCACCCATTAAGAGGGCGGAAAATGCGAGTCGCTTTGTGTGACGGATTATCATGCTTCTAGGCGGTTCAAAAAATCGATGCAAAAATACGCATAGGTAGTCTCTAATAAATGCGCCTTTACCCATTTTATTTTATCGTCCTCTTACTAGGCGTTGGGAGTCAATCACGAATAGTGCCGTAAAGGTTATAAACACTACAAAAACACCAAACACATACTGCCTTGGGAAAGGGAGCTTTGCCGCTAAATAGCTTGTAATAATCGCTAATGTTAATAGCATTTTAATCGCTGTCGTGCCGTTAATCGCTGTCGTGAACTTTATTGGAGAGCTGTTCTGGACTTTTACCACCCACATTCTAAGCAAGATTGTAAGTAGGGCATATCCTGAAACGGTCGCGTACCAAACCCATTCTCCTGCCATGTCAGAAAAAAAAGGCAAAACGTGTCCTACCACCACACATAGCGCCGCTAATAATACTGTTTTAATGTAAAAACTCATTCTTTTGCCTACTTTGATTGAATGCCACTCAATACGGACCACATCCCTATTCCTAGGCCTAAAAGCGCGCCTGCGGCGGTGCATAAAGGTTTGTCCGTTCCTAAATAATCGTCTAGTTTTTTTCCTCCAAACGCACCCAAAGCAATTGATACCGCGAGGGTTGTACCTAGCCCCGCAAACCTCAGTGCTGTTTTGGTTACCTTTTTTTTAGGATTAGGCTTTTGTGAATTGTGATTTGTTTCCAACCGGTTTGTTTTGACTAGATATTGAAGCGTCTTCTGAAGGAATTCTTGACGATTGTAATGACGCTATTGCATCCTCTTTGGTCGCTGTTTTTTCGCTAATCTTATTTTTTTTGTTTGGCACCCCCATGCGAAATGTCCCTAGAGCTTTCGCTCCCGCCTCTACTGAAAGCTGTCCATAATAAAGATCCCCTTGTACCGTAGCTGACTTCTTCATAGCGAGTAGCTCTAACACTGTTACCTCGCCCTCAAGAACACCCTCAACATCACAACACAGGCAATTAACTACCCCTGTGACCTTTCCTTTGGGCCCAACAACGAGTCGACCTTTCGTGATTA
>DQRJ01000126.1 GCA_015663855.1 Flavobacteriales bacterium
ACGTTTGAGTTAGAAGATGTGCAGTTCGAGACAAACAGAAGTGGCCTTACTAAAATCACCACTTTGATTTTGAAAGAATTCGCGGATTACCTCGTTGAGCACTCCGAGCTTACTATTCTAATCGAAGGTCATACGGACAACGTAGGTCGCGCTCAAGACAACTTACTACTTAGCCGCACAAGAGCTGAAGTAGTATCACGATTCTTAGAATCTAAGGGTGTAAATCCTTCAAGACTCTCATCTAAAGGTTTCGGGGAGGAGAAACCTAAATCTGAAAACAATTCTCCAGAAGGAAGAGCAATAAATAGAAGAACTGAGTTTACAGTGAAGTAACCTTACTTACAAGCGGCAATCTTCTTTACTCTACTACCATCGTCATAAATGTAGATAAGTGGCTGCATTAGGCGTGAGCTTACACTCGAAAACTCCACCTCTCTTCCAAGTAAATCAACAACTCTAACCAGCTCCGGTTCTCTTATGATGTTTTGCATATGACTATCATAACCAATTGATACTGTTCCGTATTCCAACTCGCACACAACAAAATCACCTTTGAGCCAATAAGAAAAATAGATTGTTAACGGCTCTACAAAATTTGATTGCAATAAAGGATAGTAATATGATTGTATCGTACCACCAAATTGCACAAATAAATTCATGTTTCCCATCTGTATAGTATCACCATTAGCATCGGTAACTAACTCTACAAACGGATAGTTTAATTGATCATAGCTTAAGTTATTAATCATCACTTCGATTGTAGAATCGGAAAGCAGTACCTCTGAAAGGAGTATTTCAGAACAAACTTGAGACTTAAGATGCTTAGGAGCTATGATGAACATAGACACAAGGAGGATAATTAGTGCTTTTTTCATATTATAAATTTAGCTTAACATCCAACATGAAACGCAAAACAAAAAAAACCTTAAATAAGGCGCGAATCACTCACAATATAGCGTTGAGAACATCGAGCGAGATGTCTAGTTAGCCGGGATTATAAAGGTATTTTCGTATGGTACGTTGTTGTATTTCGCTTGAAAATTATCGCCATGATTAAAGCCAGACATCTTTTTAAAATATTCACCCACAAAACACCGGTACTACTGATGTTTACGGGATTGACACTTCTACCATTCTCCGATATTTACGGGCAGTTAACACACGATATGATCCCGGCTGAGAGGGTTTGGTCTAAAGCAGAAGACGCATTTAACAAGGAGCAATACGCTCTAGCCATGAAGAACTTCGGAGACTTTATGGAGCTCGAAGCAGACGTTAAGTCCGAAAGATATGTTGCTGCCGCATACCACGAAGCATTATGCGCACTCAACCTTTACCACAGAGACGCCGAGTATAGAATTGACGCTTTTATCACTGCATACCCTGAAAGCCCGTACGTACAGAAAGCACTTTGGGCGATTGCTGACCATCACTACAAACGTAGACATTATAAAAAATCTGCTACTGCATTTGATCAGGTAGATTTGAGACAACTTACTGTTGACAAACAACGTGAATTAAGATTTAAAAGAGGACATAGTTTATTTGAGAGAGAGGATTTTGAAAAGGCTAGGTATGACTTATTCGAAGTAATGAAAAAAGAGGGGGCTTACTGGGCTCCTGCTTCGTATTACTTCAGCCACATCGCTTACTTGAATGGTAACCCCCAGGTCGCTCTTGAGGGGTTTGAATCGATTGCCACTCATGAAGATTTCCATGACATAGTGCCGATTTATATAGCCCAAACCCTTCACGCAACTTCTCAATTCTTGCGTCTTAAAGAATACGGACCTCCCCTTCTAAATGAATCTTCAGGCCTGGAAGACGAAGAAAAAACTGAGATAGCTAGACTTGTCGGAGACGCATTTTACAAAGACCAAGATTTCGATGGTGCTTCACCATTTCTTGAACAAGCTTGGGAAGGAACCAGAGGGCCGGGCCGTAAACCAGAATTCGCATACGAAGTCGGTTACACTAGATATCGCATGGGGGCTTGGCGCAATGCGCTTGACGTACTTGCGCTAACTGCTCGAGAAGACGATAAACTAGGACAAAACGCCACTTACCATATGGCCGATTGCTATATTCAGCTCGGTCAAAAGGACAAGGCACGAAGCGCTTTCGGTCGTGCAGCATCGAAAAATTACGATATCGAAATAATGGAAGACGCTCTGTTTAGCTACGCTAAGCTAGCATTCGAATTGTCTTACAATCCGTTCGACGACGCGATTACCGCCTTCCAGACCTACCTCGACAAGTACCCGAATTCGGTGCGTAGGGATGAAGCGTATCGATTCCTCTTAGAGGTTTACCTCACAAGTCGTGATTATGACAGGGCTCTTAACGCTCTAGACCAAATCCGTGACAAAGACCTCACGGTCCAAGGCTCATACCAGCTCCTCGCCTATAACCGAGGGGTAGAACTTTACCAAGGTGGCAAATACGATCAAGCCTTGACTTACTTCGATAAAGTCCGCACCTACCCTATCGATGCTCAACTAGCAGCCGAATCATTCTACTGGCAGGGAGAGTGCTACTTTTCTATGCGAGACTATAAAAACGCAACCTCATCTTATGCAAAATTCGCAAGAGCTCCAGGAAGCTACTTAAGCAGTTACTACCCAGCAGCTGACTACGCACGAGGATATGCACTATTCAAGCAGAAGAAGTATATCGATGCATTATCGGCTTTCCGATCTTATTTAGAAGCTCATCAAGATGACTCTCCTCAAAGAATTCACGACGCCGAGCTAAGAACAGCCGATTGTTTTTACGCGAAGAAGGAGTTCGATCGAGCAGTAACTTATTACGACCGTTGTTTAGAACGCGACGCAGGAAACGTTGATTACATCCTGTACCAACGAGCGATGTCAGTAAGCCTGAGTGATGATTCACGAGCGCTCGAATCGCAAATTGAAGGGCTTGACCGTCTACTCGAAGAGTTTCCTAAATCGAGATTCGTAGTGGACGCACTTTACGAGAGTGCTCGAACTCAAATAGAACGAAATAAACTAGACGATGCGCACCGTAGACTAGACGAACTACTCTCGGCTCACCCTAGAAACCCTAGGACGAAGGAAGCATTAGTGGACCTTTGTTTGATAGGAATCAAACAAGACCGTCCCGATGACGTGCTTCTTACTTGGGATAGAATCCGAACGACTTACGGAAACGACCCAGTCGCTGCTGATGCATACAACATCGTCGAGCCACTATTGATAGAACGTGGGCTTCTCGACAACTTACCTCCAGCAGTGGGCTTAACCGGAGAGGACATTGAGAGTAGGTTATTTGATGCAGCAGTAGGTTTGGCATTAGGGGAAAACTATACGAAAGCACTTCCAAGACTTGAGGAATATCTGAGGCAATATGAAAGTGGCCATCACATTGCTGAGGCTCAGTTTTATCTTGCCGCTTGTCTGAACAATGCTTCTGACAAAAGTGGTGCGCTTCTGGCTTATGAAGCCGTAATAGCCCTGCCACCTGGAGACTTCACTGAGGCTGCGGCTCTTGCTGCTGCGACATTATCGTGGAATGAAGGTGATTATCCTCGCGCACTGACTCACTATCGTTTGCTTGCCGACATCTCTAGTATTCAAGCTAATAAACTTGAGTCTTCTATAGGCCAAATGCGTTGCTACTACCTCTTAGACCAGCCCGCTCAAGCATTTACGTTTGCAAATGACGTTTACACTGACCCAGGCACTCCTGAATCAATAAAGAGAACAGCCGCTCTTTGGTTAGGAAGAATCCACTTCGACTCATCTGAACTAGAGAAAGCTCTCGAGTTTTTCGAGTCTACTGTTAAATTCGGAGGAAACGTCGGTGCTGAATCTCAATTTATGATAGCCCAAATCGCTTTCGACAAAGGCAATTTCGAAAGTGCTGAACAGAATCTCTTCACTCTTGTAAGTGACTACTCTACATATGAAAAATGGAAGTTTAAAGGGTTCCTACTTTTAGTAAAAACCTACATCAATATAGACGACCTATTTCAAGCTCGTGCAACAGCCGAGAGTATTATTGAAAACGTAGAGGCCGAATGGGTCCAAAACGCATGTACAGACTTACTTCTCGAAATCGAGAACCTCGAAGGAGGAAATCTTCACGGTACTGATGTTATTGAGAATTCAACCGATAACGGAACTGACAACGACAACGACCTTCAAGAAAACGAATAATGAAAGCTATTACTCTTCCCCTACTATCCTTAATCGCTATAGGTTCGGTCGCAAATGCTCAAGAAGCAAAGACCTCTAATTCGGACACCCTTAAAATGGACGTAACATTCGTCGGTGAAAGGGAGATGGTTGTAAAAGACGCTCTGAAATTACAAAGCTGGCCAGAACTACGTAAGCTCGAAAGTGGGAACAAAGAATTTTCATATAGACTTCTTGCAAAGAGATTAAATATAAATCCTGTTTGGACAATGATTGAGCCTGTTCGACTGCGAGTCGACGCACCTCTTTCGCTTCTTTATCGTGGTTACGCTCGTGCAGGATACGGACTCTACAACACGCCTCTACTTGAGCTTAGCATGACCGACCTAAGGTCTCGTGAAGGAACTTGGGGGTTTCAAGCATCGCATTTTGCAACGAACGCTCCTTTAGGACTAGTTGAAGATAGATTTCAGGATAGCGAAGCTGGGGTTTGGCTTAGCCGATTTGTTGGAAAAGAAAGAGTGGATATATCAGCAAATATTGAAAGAGATAACATTGTTTACTACGGCAATGCCAGCAATGACACTATTCCACCGGACACCATGCTTGGAACTCATGAGCGTTATCTGAAATTCGGAACTGCTATTTCCTTTAAGAGCCACCATAGGGATAGCACCGATTTGAACCATGAGATTAATTTCAATTGGCAGCAGCTAAGGGATCTGTCAAATACAACTGAAAACTATTTCGAAGGCTCATTCGAAATGGGTAAATTCGTAGGCAAAGAGCGCTTCTCCCTAGCAGGCTCAGCGAATATTGATCGTTTAAGGATGATATCAACTGATTCTGACACAACTATAGTTGATGGAGCAGTTGTAAGCCTTACACCTATGGCCACAAGTTACAGAGGCCCATTAACAGTTCGCGTAGGCGCAGGACTATGGATAGACGCCGATTCTCAGAGTCGCAACGGATTAGGCTCCACTTTCCACTTCTACCCTAAGGTCGAGGCATCTATTCGCATTCTTAAAGATGTATTCGTGCCTTACGTGAGGCTAGACGGGGGTTTAGACCAAAACCGATTTGCTTCAGTCCTTCAACAGAACCCGTTTTACCACCTAACATTAGATTCGGAACTAAGAACGACAAGCAGGTCTAGGGATCTAGAAATCGGAATGAGAGGGACACTTACTAAAGCAATTAGTTTTCAGATTTACGCCTCTTCAACTCAATTTAAAGACTACATGTACTTCGTTAACGATAGTCTTTATGACTCTGGTGCTCGTTTTTCCGTGATTTACGACACATTGGGAGTTAAAGAAATCGGCGGGTACGTCACCTTAGACCTGATTAAAAACTTAGATCTAAGGGTCGCAGGAAGATTGTACACATATGATGCGAACGGTTTAGAGTCTGCGTGGAACCTCCCTTCTTCGAAATGGAGCGTGAACGCTAGTTACACTTTCCTTGAAAAATTTACCGTAGATGCATCAGTCCAAATAGTAGGTTCTAGGAGCGCTCTCACACAGATAAAACCTACAGCAGAAACTCTACCTTTTCAACAGATTGGCGACACATACTACTACAACGCTGAATTGCCTTCATATTTAGACGGAAATATCGGTTTAGAATATCGGTACAACTCTCGAACTTCTGCCTGGATGAAGCTCAGCAACCTCACTAATTCTAGCTATAGACATTGGGCAGGATACCCAGTTCAGGGCTTCCAAGCTTTGTTCGGAGCGAGCTACGCATTCTAGTTTTGCTTGACTTGTGAATAACACAATTTATTCGTTGAGAAATCGCACAATTACATAGATAAAACAAGCCGTTTTTCATCAAAAGTTCTGTATTTTTAAAGTCTAGAATTAAGACTAAGAAAATGTCAGAAGACAACAAGAAAAAAGGTAGCGAAGCTGAATATGGTGCAGGCCAAATTTTAGCTCTGGAGGGAATGGAGCACGTACGTATGCGTCCATCAATGTATATCGGAGATGTGAACGTCAGAGGACTACATCATTTGGTATACGAGGTCGTAGATAACTCTATCGATGAGGCACTTGCTGGTCACTGCGATAGAATCGATGTCTGGATCACTAAAGAAAACGGTATTCGAGTGCAAGACAACGGTCGTGGAATACCTGTCGGGATGCACGAAAAGGAAGGCGTTAGCGCCCTACAAGTTGTAATGACTAAGATCGGTGCTGGTGGAAAGTTCGATAAAGATTCATATAAAGTATCGGGTGGACTTCACGGAGTGGGTGTTTCTTGTGTAAACGCTCTTTCTGATCACCTTCGAGCCGAAGTCCACAGAGACGGAAAAGCTTACGAGCAAGAATACAAAAAAGGAAAGGTTGAGTATGCAGTACGTGAGTGTGGTACTTCTACTAATAACGGAACTATTATCGAGTTCATACCCGATGCTGAAATCTTTGAAGTTCATGAATACAGCTACGACACTATAGCTGATAGAATGAGAGAGCTCAGCTTCCTAAACCAAGGAATCACTGTTACTCTTACCGACGAAAGGGAACTTGCAGAACCGGCTGAAGGCGAAGAACCTCAAGAAGATGTTTTCAAAACTGAAATTTTCTTTTCGGAAAACGGATTACGTGATTTTGTAGAATATATTGATGCAAATCGCGAAACATTGATTGCTGATGTCATTCATATGACTGGCGAAAAGGCAGGAATTCCCGTTGAAGTCGCCATGACTTACAACACGTCATTCTCGGAGAATTTATTCTCTTACGTAAACAACATCAACACCTACGAGGGTGGTACTCACCTTACTGGTTTCCGTCGCGGTCTAACTAACACTCTCAAGAAATATGCAGAGGGGTCGGGAATGTTGAACAAGTTGAAATTCGATATCAGTGGTGACGACTTTAGAGAGGGCCTAACTGCTGTTATTTCGGTTAAAGTAGCTGAGCCTCAGTTCCAAGGCCAAACCAAGACGAAATTAGGTAACGCCGAAGTTTCTGCTCCTGTATCTCAGTCGGTGAGTGATATTCTTGAATCTTACCTTGAGGAGCATCCAAATGATGCTCGTATAATCGTTTCAAAAGTGATTCTCGCAGCTCAAGCTAGACACGCAGCAAGAAAAGCGAGAGAAATGGTCCAAAGAAAGACTGTTATGAGCGGTTCAGGACTTCCTGGAAAGCTAGCCGACTGTTCTGAAAAAGACCCTTCTTTATGTGAAATCTTCTTAGTCGAGGGAGACTCGGCGGGTGGAACTGCGAAGCAAGGACGAGATAGAGCCTTCCAAGCGATAATGCCTCTTCGAGGTAAAATTCTAAACGTTGAAAAAGCGATGCATCATAAGGTCTTCGAAAACGAAGAAATTAAGAACATCTACACAGCGCTCGGAGTACGCCTAGGAACTGAAGACGACGAACGAGCTCTAAATCTAGAGAAGCTTCGTTATCACAAAGTTGTCATAATGTGTGACGCGGATGTAGACGGTAGTCACATCGAAACATTGATCCTCACTTTCTTCTTCCGTCATATGAAGGAGCTTATCGAGAACGGATACGTTTACATCGCTACTCCTCCACTCTACTTAGTTAAGAAAGGTGGAAAGCAAAAGTATGCTTGGGACGATGCTGAAAGAGACAAGTATATTGCTGAATTCAAAACCAAATCGGGATCTGATGGTGGTATAGGAATTCAACGCTATAAGGGTCTTGGAGAGATGAATGCGGAACAGCTTTGGTCTACAACTATGAATCCAGAGCACAGAACGCTCAGACAAGTGACGATTAACAACGCCGCTTCTGCTGACCAAGTTTTCTCAATGCTGATGGGCGACGAGGTGCCACCAAGAAGAGCCTTTATTGAGGAGAATGCGAAGTATGCGAATATTGATGCGTAAAGTTGATGCCTAAAGCTTATGCCTAGAACGATTTGGATTACTGGAGCCAGTAGTGGCATAGGCCGAGCTTGTGCTGAGGTCTATGCCTCACAAGGTGCTAGAGTTATTTTGTCTTCTCGTAGGAAGGACGTGCTTGAGGAGGTTGCCTCGAAGTTGACTCTTCAACTAGGATTGAAAGGAGATAGTAATTTCGTTATTGCGCCGATGGATTTAGGCGATAGCGCGGCGATGTCGGGCATCGTGAATGACGTACTGGCCGAAGTTAAAGAAGTCGATATTATGATTCACTGTGGCGGAATAAGCCAAAGGTCGCTTGCCATAGATACTTCGCTTGAGGTAGATAGACGTGTAATGGAAATTGATTACTTCGGGACGATAGCTTTAACTAAAGCACTCCTTCCCCACTTCGTTAAGCGGAAGAGCGGTCAGTTTGTGGTTGTTACGAGCTTGATGGGGTTGTTCTCGTCACCTTTACGATCTGGGTATTGTGGTGCGAAACACGCTTTACACGGGTTTTTCGAGGCTTTGAGGGCTGAGCATTTTGAGGATGGAATCGGAGTAAGTTTGGTTTGTCCTGGGTTTATCGCAACGGACATCTCACTCAATGCCGTAGTAGGTGACGGGTCGAAGCAGGGCACGATGGATAAAAAGACCGGCGCCGGGATGACTCCCCTTGCTTGTGCAAAAAAGATTGCGAAAGGAGTAAAGAAAAGAAAGTCGTTAATATTAATCGGTCGGTCGGAATTACTAGCCGTTTACATTCATCGATTCTTCCCGGGGATTCTACGAAGGATAATGCGAAAAGCCGCGGTAACCTGATCTTTGGTTATAGTTGAACCTAAGCGTAAATAGCTAATTAGTTTTTAGTTCAATTTCCCTTTTCAGAATTTCTAATATCTCTCGAACTGGCTCTAATAGTTGTTCTTGATAACGTTTTTTAGCAGCCCTACCTTGATAAAACACGTCTCCAACCTGGTTCTCAAAAACCTGATCATTTAATATCTTTAGCCCGCCCGTACTTAAAGTAGATTTGCTCAAATTAAGATCTGGGTAAGATTTATTGTCAAGATCTTTAAAGGCAACGAAGTTGAATGAATAAACATAATAGTCTTCCGTTCTTTCGTTAACATGCTGGTTGAAAATCAATACAGACCCCAATTTATCTTCCCAACTAGAAAGAATAGTTCTTAAAGTATCATTATTAATCAAAGTGAATTTACCCGAATTAATTGCATCTGTAAGTACCCCATTCGATATGGGTAATATTGAAAACGAATAAGTTGTTGCTACAATTTCTAATAACTCCATTTCAGACATGGCGTCTTGGTTGTTACCACAGTTTCTATAGAGCTTTAGTCTTGGCTTATCTAATGAGTCTAATTCCATTATTCCAGCATTAACAGCTGATTCAGCCTCCTCAAACTCCAAATAAAGCTGTTGTAATAGAACTATCTCTTTATCAAGTTTATCTTGGTGCTCCTTCCACTGATCAAATTGTAAGGCAATCGACATACCAAGTGTGATGAGAACAAGTTCTGCAATCAAAAAGACGCTAAGTTTTTTTGCATCTCCCTCTAACAAGCTTTGAAATCTGGTCTTTCTAAGTAAACTCATATGTATCTACGTATATTCTCTTCCTTCAACATCTAACAATTTAGTTCGTTTCTTCATGAAACGCAAAACTAGAAACGCTACTAAACTAACTATAAATAGTGCTTGCATAAATGAGCTTAACACTATAACACCTGCTCTATAATTGTGAGCTATATCAAGGCCTGCAAAAGACAATACCATAGCGAAAGCTCCATTGTATTCGCGTTTTAAGACATTTCGTAACGAAAAGAAAACGCCAGGGCTTTTCCATTTTAAAGTTCTAGGAAAGAATGCAGGAATACCCGAAGCCCAATCAACATATGCTTCTCCGAACTTCCCTCTCAAAAACCTTTCTTCTGTCATGGCAATTAATGTGTAGTATATCCAAAAAGCGACTGAAACAGCAATTGTGAAATTGAGATTGCCCGCAAACATTACTACTCCCAACCACATAAAGAAGTTACCCGTGTAAAGAGGATGACGTATGTATCCATACATCCCCTTTGAATTAAGGGTTTCGGCTACTTGACCTTCAGAGGTGTTTCGGCCTGAGGTTCCTTTAGGCACGTAGGCGATGGTAAAGGCGCGGATTATTTGGCCTAAAAATCCTACGCTTAAACAAATAAAAATCCAGCGTGGATCATTGAAATAAGGGAAGTCATCGTCGAGGAAAGCCACGTAAAGAGCTACAGGCATCAGAACGATGGGAAGGAAGCTTCTCCAGCGAAACAGCCAGGAGCCAGTGCGCTCCATATCTTCAATTAAAGGCATGGAGATAGAGTGTTAGGGTTGTTTAGGGTAATCCACTCTAAAGCGTCCTCTAAAAGTGGGGACATAAAGACATCCTCTTCCAGGAATGGGATCGATTTACGGATAGAATGTTGCAACACTGATAAACGAGGAGACATTTCACCTAATCCAGCTTGAGCACCTAAATCTGAGGCTTGAGCAGCGCAAAGGGCTTCGATCGCGAGAACTTGCTCTGCGTTGTCTATAACCATCCATAGCTTGAGAGCAGCATTCGCGCCCATACTGACATGATCTTCTTGGCCGTCAGAACTATCTGCATTGTCCGCTGAGCTAGGGGTAGTTAGTTGTTTATTCATTGAGACCAAACTAGCAGCTGTGTATTGAGTTATCATGTAGCCGGAATTTAATCCGGGGTCTTTAGCGAGAAAAGCTGGTAGTTTTCGAATTCCACTCATTAGCTTGAAGGTGCGACGTTCCGAAATTGAGGCCAGTTCGTGGATAGCAAGAGTGAGCCCGTCAAGAGCTAGAGCTAAGGGTTGACCGTGGAAATTTCCGGCTGAAACTATTTTATCGTCGTCTGGAAATACCAGTGGGTTATCGGTAACAGCATTGATTTCATCTTCGAAAAGTTCACGAGCTTTTGCCGCCACATCGCGAGTTGCTCCGTGAACTTGTGGAATGCAACGAAATGAATATGGGTCCTGAACATGATTTTGAGAGGCCTTCATCTTCACTGACCCTTCTACCCAAGATCTAACAGATGCAGCAACATCCATCGCGCCCTTTTGGTTTCTAATTCTATGGACATCATGATCGAATGGGGATATAAGTCCGCTCCAAGCTTCTAAAGACCAAGCACCGATAGCATCCGCCCACTCCATAAGCTGTTCGATACGGAGCATAGATACTACTCCATAACCGAGCATCATCTGGGTTCCGTTGATAAGAGCGAGTCCTTCTTTGGGCTCCAACTTAAGTGGACTCCAACCAAACTCCTTCATTGCAACTGAAGCATGCACAGGATCATCACCATCTATGCTTACCTCACCCTCCCCTATCATAGGAATTGCCAAATGTGAAAGCGGGGCCAAATCTCCAGATGCACCAAGTGAACCTTGAGATGGAACGATGGGCATAACGCCTTTATCTAGCATGTCAAGTAATCTCTGAATTGTCGCTGGATTAACAGCCGAGTATCCTTGACCTAGAGCCTTTGCTTTTAATAACAGCATCGCGCTGACGATAATTTCAGGAACCTCCTCTCCTACTCCACATGCGTGCGATACGAGGATTTTATCTTGTAGCTCCGAAAGCTTATCGTTATCTATGCGTGTGTTAGCTAAAGCTCCGAAACCTGTATTTACACCGTAAACCACCTCATCCTTCGTAGCAATAAAATTTGCTAGATATTCATGACATTTCACCACCCGGGACATAACCACTTCATCCATTCCTAATTTATACTCTTCAGTCAAAAAATTGTTCAATCGACTGAATAAATCTTCAATAGTCCACCACTCAGAATCGAGCATAAATTTTTCCGCTTTCATGCCTGAAAGATACCGCCCTAAGGCATTAACTTGGTCCACTATTATTCATCTGTTATGATTATGAAATATTTGCTTAGTTGCATCGCTTTTTTCACTGCGATTACTTCCCTTTTAGCCCAAACCGCTACATCTACATCCATCAACTTCACCGAGTTTGATTTAAATAACGGTTTACATGTAATTCTCCACGAAGACCACAGTACTCCTATAGTAGCCGTTACTGTTATGTATCACGTGGGCTCTAAGAACGAAGACCCTTCAAGAACAGGAATGGCTCACTTTTTCGAGCACCTTTTATTTGAAGGAAGTGAAAATATCGAAAGAGGTGAGTTCGACCACTACGTAGAAAATGCTGGAGGCGTATTGAACGCTAACACATCTCAAGATCGAACTTTCTATTACGAGCTCCTCCCTTCAAACCAGCTCGAACTGGGCTTGTGGCTCGAATCCGAAAGAATGCTTCACGCAAAAATTCAACAAATCGGAATAGACACACAGAACGAAGTAGTAAAAGAAGAAAAGCGCCAAAGAGTAGACAACAGGCCATATGGCACTATGATCGCTGAAACAATGGACGCATGTTATGACGTTCATCCATATCAATGGACGCCTATAGGATCGATGGAGCACCTTGATGCCGCTACGCACGCAGACTTCATGGACTTCTACAATACGTTCTATGTTCCTAACAACGCGACACTCAGTATTGCCGGCGATTTAAACATAGACGAGGCGAAATCCCTCGTTCGTAAATATTTCTCCAGTATCCCGAAAGGAACTAAAGCCATTCCGAGACCGACAGTTACCGAGCCCACAAGAACTGAAGAACGACGCAGCATTGTTTACGGAAAAGACCGTCTGCCCGTTGTAATCCAAGCCTACCCGATTCCCGCTCAAGGCACACCTGACTATTACGCTGTCGATATGCTTAATCAAGTCCTAAGTACTGGTTCGTCAAGTAGATTGAATAAGGCCGTTGTAGACGAGAAACAGCTAGCACTTTACTGCGGAGCGTTCAGTTTTGGTCTAGAGGATCCAGGTGTAACATTTGCATTTGCAATGGTGAATATGGGTGTAGAGCCTTCTGAGGTTGAGGATGCTATGAATGAGGAGATTGAGAAAATGAAAACTGATTTAATTTCAGATCGTGAATTGCAGAAGCTTAAAAACCAAATCGAGTCACAATTCGTTTCCAGCAACTCGACTATGGCCGGGATTGCAGAGGAGTTAGCTAATTATCATACTTATTTCGGTGATGCGAATCTAATCAACACTGAGATTGACAGGTATCTTGCTATTACGCCAGAGGACATCAAACGTGCAGCAAACACTTACTACAACGCAAACTCGCGAGCTACTATTTACTTCTTATACGAAGAGAAATAATAACACAACCCTGAATAAAACAACCTGAATAATGAAATTACTCAATTATATATTTCTAGCAGTTTTGATGGCAGGACTACTGTTACCATCAACGTCCCTTTTATCTCAAGTTGACAGATCTCAAGCTCCCGAAGCTGGACCCGCGCCACTTATCGAACTTGGCGAATCAACACTACTTTCTCTTCCGAACGGGCTTCAAATCATCGTTGTAGAAAATCACAGATTACCGAAAGTAAGTTGGACTTTATCTTTAGAGTACTCTCCTATTTTCGAAGGCAACAAGGCAGGAATGCTTGACCTTTTCGGAGAGTTAATGCGCTCTGGAACCGAGAATAAACCCAAGCCAGAACTAGACGAAGAAATCGACTTCCTAGGAGCTCACATAAGTGTAAACCCTAAGGGAATGCGTGGATCTTCGCTAACGAAACACACGAATGAGCTATTAAGCTTGATGTCTGAGGTTCTCTTCTCTCCTTCATTTCCTGAGAAAGAACTCAATAGACTTCGTACTCAAGCTCTTTCTGGGCTTTTAGCTTCCGAATCTTCTCCTAGCGAAATCTCAAGTGTCCTTACAAGAGTTCTGAAATACGGTGAAGCTCACCCCTACGGTGAAGTAACTACGTCTAAAAGTCTAGACCTCCTGACTCGTGAAGATTTTGTGACTTTTCACAAAACATACTTCAAACCTAACATTGCATACCTTATCGTGGTAGGTGATATTGACCCTAACACAGCTTATGCTAAGGCAAATACTTTTTTCGGTGCATGGAAAAGAGGCGATATTCCGTATAAAAGATGGGACAGTCCTGCTAGACCTCAAACTACTAGGACTTGTCTAGTACCGCTTGAAGGATCCGTCCAAAGTGTAATTAAACTCACACATGTCGTAAGCATGCCGCCAAACAGTGATGATGCTATCGCAGCTTCAGTAATGAACAGTATTTTAGGTGGCGGGGCTTTTTCTGGTCGCTTAATGCAGAACCTTAGAGAAGATAAAGCATTTACTTACGGAGCACGTTCAATCTTCAAGACTGACCCACTTGTAGGTTCTTTCACAGCGTACGCAGATGTCAGAAATGAGGTTACCGACAGTTCTATCGTTGAGTTTCTATACGAAATCAGACGCATCATGGACGAGCCCGTAGATAGCGCTTCACTTGCTGTAACGAAAAACTACATGACTGGAAGCTTTGCTAGGTCTCTCGAAAGACCCACTACTGCAGCTCGATTTGCTTTGAATATCGAAAGGTATAATCTCCCTAAAGACTACTATTCTACTTATCTAGAAAAGCTATCAGCAGTAACAATCGAGGATGTACAACGTGTAGCAAAAAACTACATTCGCCCAGACCAAATCTTCATCACTTGCGTCGGAAACGAAAGCGTAATCGAATCTCTGAAGAAGTTTTCTACTAATGGTGTCGTCGAGCTTTATGACGCCTATGGACAACCACTTATCGAGAGAACAGCTGCAAGTGCAGGAGTTACAGTTGAATCTGTGATAAATGACCATTACAATGCGATAGGCGGAGTGAATACGATCTCTAAACTTAAAGGTGTAGCAAGAACAGGCTCAATAGAAATGGGAGGTGGAATGACTTTAAATTTTGTACACACGGCAAATTATAAAAAAGGGAGGCGCGGAGCTCACACCTCGTTCTCAATAAGTGGGCAGGAAGTGGTGACTAATGTTGTCACGGATAATGGTGGCTATTCAGTCCAAATGGGTCCTCGCTCTCCTACAGAAGGCAACGAACTTGCAATAGCTCAATGGGAAGAACTTGACCCTACTTACCTACTAAACACATCTGACTTGGGTTTAAAGACCGAACTTCTAGGAGTCGAACAGTTAAATGGCAAGTCATACCACGTTGTGAAACTTCACAAAGAAGGGGTAATAAATTTGACCTGCTATTTCGATAAAATGTCGAAAATGCTATCTTCAACAAAGGCCATAACCGAAAGCGAAAACGAGGGTACAATGGTTGTAACGACGAAGTACAATAATTATTTGGACTTAGGTGATGGCATACTTTTTCCTATGGAAGTTATAACTACCGCGGGCACACAGCGCATGGCTATTCGGATCGGGTCTGTCACAATTAATCCTGATATTGACTTAACTCTTTTCAACCTCAACTAAAGTGAACGACTCTCCGCTCGTCCTTCTTAAAAACCTACGTCTCGTACAACAAGAGCACGTAGTTCTAGATAAGGTTAATCTTGAAATTAACAAAGGGGAGTTCCTATACGTTATAGGCAAGACTGGAAGTGGGAAGTCGAGTCTTTTACGTGCATTATATGGGGATCTAGCTATAGATAATGGTTCGGGAGAGGTTTGTGGAACCGTCCTTTCTACTTTAACTCATCGTAACGTCTACTTGCTTCGACGTAAACTAGGAATCGTCTTTCAGGACTTCGGGCTACTCTCGGACAGGACGGTTGGTGATAATTTAGATTTCGCATTAAGAGCTACGGGTTGGTCCTCGAAAAAGGAGATTACATCTAGGATTGATGAAGTGCTAGAGACGGTAGGCCTCCCTCATAAAGGATACAAATTTCCCCACGAGCTTTCTGGAGGCGAGCAACAAAGAGTTGCTATAGCTAGAGCACTTTTGAACTCTCCTTCTCTATTCATAGCTGATGAGCCCACCGGAAATCTTGACCCCGACACAACTCGGGACATATTAAAACTACTCCACGGGCTTACTTCTAAAGGATGTTCCGTTCTTATGGCAACACACGACCACGCTTCTATGACTGAATTCCCAGGACGAGTCCTTCGTTGCGAAAACGGAAAGATTTCTGATTCAAGTAAGTGAAAAAGCGAATGAAAGCCTCACCTCTTTTAAGCGTAATAATCCCCTCCTTCAATCAAGTTGAGGGACTAGAGAAAACAGCCAGAGCTTATCAATATTGGAGAGTAAACGAACAGCCCGTAGATCAGCCCCACCTAGAAATTATAGTTGCGGACGGAGCATCCACAGACGGCACCCAAGAATGGCTCAACGATAATAAAGATCTGTTCGACAAAATTTCAATCGATCCTGACTCGGGAATCTACGAGGGTATGCACAACGGACTTCGTCTCGCCACGGGCAAATGGGTACTATTTATGGGCACTGGTGATATCCCCGTTCCCGAGGGACTAGAGAAAGCTCTCTCAGCCATTGAATCCACAACCAAAAGTACCCCTAAAATGTTCGCCTTCGGAGTTCACCTCCTCCCTCCTCGTGAGCCAGGCGTGCCAGAGTTCTACTCACCATCATGGGGCAATTCACTTTTATGGAGAAACACCATTCATCACCAAGGTGCTATATACTCTCGTGAACTCCTAGGTGAAAACCCATTCTATTTACAGTTCCCTGTTCTCGCAGATTACCACCTTCATCTTCGCATTTGGAAATCTAAAGTCATTTGTAATTGTCACTCCTTCATCATCTCAGAGGTGGCTCCAGGAGGTGTGAGTCGCAACTTCTCTAGAGGGCTTTACCGTGAAGAAAGAGAAATGAAAAGCACCGTTTTAACGTCCTTAGAGTATTTGCCCCAAATCCTTTTCACGAGATTTAAGTGGCTCTTTAAAAAGTTGAGCAAGTAATTTGTTTTAAGTCGCGTACGACAGAAAAGGTTACGGCAAAAAACAGCTTCGACGATTTTAATAAAACAGAAACGAGATAGCGATAACACTGCGCGACTACGTCGCTATAATTTAAAATTTTAATCCCGGACGCAACGAGCTGAGAAGCCGACGTATCGATGGACATAGTCTCGGGCAACACTGTCGCTGCTACCCAGTACCCGTTCCCACGAGTAGAAACCGGACTCCGAAGCCAACCACCAGTTTCCGAAGATCCCAATGTGGGCGAACGCACCGGAGGAGCGGTAGCCGCCTGGAAGGGCAGTGAATCCGCTCGAATTAGAGCCGTTTCCGCCATTATTCCAGCCAATGGTGGATTTCATTTGAGAACCCTGATCAGTTCCCCTCCAGCCTGAACTAGAGGCCTCTGAAGCGGACATCCCTAAAGCTATTTCCATGGTCTGCCATTCTAGGTCGGTAGGAATATGCCAGTTACTAGGGCAGATACCCGGCTCCATAACAGCGGGCCAATTGTAGAGCACCCCATAAGTAGAGTAGTTCGCTTGTGCTTGTGCTGTGATTACATCAGTACCCTCGTAACCGTGAACGTAGTAGTAAGGGTCAGTCGTGTTTCCTTCACTTGAAGGCGACACCACTGGCAAGTAACGACAGTTTTCTGCGAACCAACACTGGTCGCCGATTTGAACTGTGCTGTAGTCGTAGCCGTCGTGGGTGACAAGTTCACCGCAAGCAAATTCTACGACTTCACATTGTCCGTATTCGCCTAATACATTTAAGATGTCGCCCAGGTTAACGCAGCCGTCATTATTATTGTCAGTCGTTAAGGTTTGGCCTTTAGAAGAGAGAGGGGAAAGTAAAAGCGTGAAAGTCGCTAAGGAAAAAATAATTAAATTTTTCATGAAGAGATAGAAAGTTTATTAGAGTACATAAATATACGGCGGGCTATTTAAAGAAACACATAAATTCGAACTCTAGTGCTAACTAACTCCCTAACAGATGCTCCTTTATCAAATAAGAATCAACCCCCCAGTGGAGTTTTTCTCTTGCAACCATGCATTTCTTAAGCCAATACTCGCGCGGCTTCTCAAGTACTTCCGCTACGCCCTTTGCGATATCTTCTGAGGTGACAGAATTAAGCACCACCCCTACTCCATTCTCTTCTACGACTCGACTTACTTCGACCATAGGGCTAGCAACGATGGGAAGACCTACGTGGATGAAGTCGAATAGTTTGTTAGGAAGACTGAGGAGGTAATTTGCGTGAAGGCCTTTGTCTAATGAAAGCCCCACATCGGCTGATGCTGTGAGGATTCTGAGCTTTTCGTAGGGCAGTCGGGAGATGCAGTGTAGTCGCCCATTCCATCTAGGGTCGTTAATTCGAGCCCTGGATTCGTCAAATTCGATGCCCGCCCCTACGAGAACGAGACGTACGCCTGTCATGACTTCGAGCGCCTCGACAGCATCTTTCGTACCCCTGTCCCTGTCCATGTAAGCACCTTGCAAAAGAAGGATGGGGAGGTCGGACGGGATGCCGTACTCTGAAAAGGCATTGCGAGGAGATACGTTGGGTACATCTGATAAAACAGGCATGTTACGCAAAACATCGACCTGAACGGAGTAACGTTCGCGAAACTTCTCCGCGATAGACTCATTGACTGTGAGCATCTTCCCGACTTTAGGAATGCAGTATTTTTCAATTGCAAGCCAAACATATCTTTTCAAAGGTCGCCCGGTAAGCCCTGCCGCCTCGGTAAAAAATTCGTGCGAATCGTAAACGAGGTGCAAATTATGGCGGCGCGAAATTAAGAGCGCAGGAAGTAGTGTATCTAGGTCGTTCGCCCAGATTGCGTCTATTTCGTTCTCTTGCACCGCTCGCTTTAACCATCTGTAAAGCGAGATTTGAAGTTCGAGATAAAATAACGGTCCCGACTTGTGCTTAAGCTTGAGTCGAACAGCAGATCCCGGGCCGACATACGGCACAGAGTCGGGAAGTTCGCGCCCTACCAGAGTAGGAACATATCCAGATTCGACCATAACGTCACACGTTTTCTTAACGCGCTGGTCGAAAGTTAGGTCGTTCGAAACTAGAACTGCAACTCGCTTGCCGCTAGACTTCACTTGAGAGTACCGTCTTTTATTTGTTCTAAAACGCGCTTCGTATAACGAGGGAAATCTCCTTTCATCATCCAACCGAAATATCCAGGATCGCGCTTGATCAGCTCTACTGCAGACACTCCCTTATGTTTTCCGAAGTTGAATATAATCACCCCGTCATCATCGTAAATCAGACGCCCCGCCAAGTCTACGTTCTTAGTTCTTTGGCAGAATTCATGAAGCTCATCCATATCTGTCGGAACAGGCCCTACCACTTCTCCTTTACTATCATTTATCGTAGCATTCTCGTATCTCTCTAATTGAGCCACTAAAATCTCTAACGTAGCAGCCGTATCCGGATATGCCTCGTGAGCACCCTCAAGTTCCTTGTCACAATAGAATTTATAAGCCGCTTTCAAAGTGCGCTGTTCCATCTTGTGGAAGATGTTTTGGACATCGATAAGGTTGCGGCCTTCTAAACCGAAATCTACTCCCACCCTCAGGAACTCTTCCGCTAGCATAGGCACATCGAAACGATTACTATTAAACCCACCCAAATCACATCCGTCTAAAAACTTCACAAGACCTGGCGCAATTGCACCGAAGGTGTGTTTCGTTTCTACATCCTTATCATATACGCCGTGAACTAATGAAGATTCGACGGGAATCGGCATTTCAGGGTTTACTAGAATCCTATACTCCGCTCCTGCCTTCTCTGGCTTACGTACAACAGATCCATCTGGACTCACCTTAATCATGGCGATCTCAACAATCCTGTCCACTCCCACTTGAACTCCTGTAGTCTCTAAATCAAAAACTACAAGTGGTCGTTTAAGCTTTAGCTTTTTCAATCCTTCTTCTAATCCCATTTACTTCTACTATTTTTCTTAAATTATTTAATCTCAATCCTAACAAAGTCAGGCACTTCCTCTTGTTCATTAGAAGCCACTTTTATATCAAAAGGTAAGAACGTGTAATCATCAC